>JBBQUB010000252.1:0-1920 GCA_038212865.1 Actinomycetales bacterium | reverse complement strand
GCAGGGACTGACGGCACTTCGTCAGATCGGCGCATGTCTGGGCTCATGGTCCTGGGCAGGAGCCCGGCCAGGCGACGGCAGCGGGTCACTGCTGCGCGTCACGCCGACGTCGCCGCCGGCATCCGCCCCGGTGTCACCGTCCCGTCGCCCGGCGAGCGTGCCTGCGGCGGATGCACAGGCGGTGATCGCCAGGATGTACCAGAAGTTCGCCGAGCTCTGGATGACGTTGGCCGCCACGCTCATGACCGCAAATGCCCCCACACACGCCAGCGCCCCGACGGCGACAGCCCACTCGAGAGTGTCTCGCTGCGTCCGCAGCACGGCGCGCGCCGTGACGACCAGCATGGCCGTGACGAGCCCGACATACATGAGCAGACCGATGACACCGGTCTCGAGGTACGCGCTGAGGTAGTCGTTGTGTGGCTGCTTGGCCGAGCTCGTGAAGTACTGCGTCGCATTCAGGCCGACCCCCGTGATGGGGTTGCTCTTGCTGATCGCCAGCAGACTCGACCAGTAGTCCAGCCGCCACGAGAGTGAGTTGCCCGTCGGTCCCCCGCCCACCTGGGTGGAGGCGGCGCTGTCGGTGATCCGGCCGATGAGGCCGGGGACCACGACCAGGGCGCCCAGCGCGGCGACTCCGAGTAGGCCGAGAAGGGCGGTTCGGCGCTGGATCAGCGCGATGACGACGATGCCTGCGAATGCCGTACCGATCGCACCCAGCGTGAGCGTCATGAGGAGGAAGATCCCGGCCATCGCAAGCAGGCCCACGAGGAACGGTTTGACGCGGCGGCTCACGTAGGGGGTGACGGCGACGCCAAGAAGGAGGAGGAAGGTCAGGAACCGCGCGTAGTCGTTGGACTGCGAGAACGTGCCGGTGAGCCGGATGAAACCACCCTTGACCTCCTCGGAGGCCTGGCCGGTGGCGAGCCCGAAGAGAGTGTAAGCGAACGGTATGATCAGTGCTGCGAAACAGGCGACGAGTACCCGCTTCAGCATGGCTCTGTCGGTGATGAGCCGTTCCAGCACGATGAACATGAGCACCGCCGACATGAGGCGCGCCAGCTGGAGGGCGCTCGCCTGCACGTGACTCGAGCCGAGGACGCTGAGCGCCCCCGCCGCGACGTAGCCAAGGAGCATCACGGTGACGATGGAGGCGCGGCTGGATGTGCGTGCGTGGAAGGCGGCGGCGAGCCACAGGAGTGCAAGGACCAGGAAGAGGACCCCGATGATGCTGGACGGGTCCGGACCGCGGTCGACCACGGTGTTCGCGGCGCTGTTACCGGCGTCGCTGCCGCTGACCTTCAGGACGTCGGTGCTCGATCGGATCGCCAGCAGGAGCAGGACGAACCAGCTGAACCGGGTGCAGGCGACGACTGTCAGGGCGATGCCGACGATCGCGACGATCGGAAGGACCGCCAGTCTGCTGTGACTCGTGACGACCCCCTGGCCGCTGAGGAGGGAGGCACCCACCCCGGCGACCACCACGACCACGATTACGATGCGGTTCACGGTCGCGGTCCACGGCAGCACCGCAGAGGTAGGCCGTGCTGAGGTACGCACTGCTGAGGGAAGCTCGGCGGTCACGGTACGTCCTCATCGGGCATGGCATCCGCAAGCTGGCAGCGAGCCTATTGCGGGTCGGATGGTCTGACAGAAGGGTATGCCCCCCGGCAGGGTGCCCTGGACCGTGGCCCTGGCTCCCTGGCCCAGACGGCGCGCTACGGAACACCTTACGGAACCGCCTGTCATCTGGTGATCGTTTTGGGCTCTTCTGACTTAGAGATCGCGCGGATAGGTCAGGGTCGTCGTGCGGGTCGGGAGTCCCAGCGGTGGGTGGTCCAGGCGACGCGGATCAGGCGTCGGGTGATGATGACGGCGTTGGCCAGGGCGATGAAGGCTTCGATGACGCGGGCGTGGCGT
>JBBQUB010000251.1:0-2295 GCA_038212865.1 Actinomycetales bacterium | reverse complement strand
GGCGATCGCGCTCACGGTCGAGGTGTTCTTGTCCGCCTCCGTGCGTGCGGCCCGTTCGCACGCACCGTTCCTGCGGACCTTCGAGGACGAGTTCAGGGCGGCGTTCGGACTGACCGCCGCACTCAGTGCCAGCGGCGCCCTCATCGCGCTGGCTGAGCGGCCGATGGGCATCGTCGCCATCCCGTTGTTCCTGCTTCCGCTGGTCCTGACCCAGTTCGCGGTGCGACGACAGAGTGCGATCCGCCAGACCTATGGGCAGACGATCCGGACCCTGTCCCGGCTCACCGAGCTCGGCGGCTATACCGAACCGGGGCACGCCTCGCGGGTAGCAGCCCTGTCCATGGCCATGGGCCACCAGCTGGGCATGTCCGAGCGCGACATGCTCGATCTGGAGTATGCCGCACTGCTGCACGACATCGGTCAGGTCTCCTTGACCGAGCCAATTCCCGGCGGTGCCACAGTGTTGGCGGCCCCGGCGGACCAGCGCCGAATTGCTCACGACGGGGCTGAGATCGTTCGTCAGACCGGCGTGCTCGACAACGTGGCAGTCATCCTTGAGGCTCAAACCGGGTCCTACCGTCAGGTGCGCGAGCTTGGTGTGGATTTGCCGCTGTCCAGCCGAATCATCAAGGTCTGCAACGCTTATGACGATCTGACGGGGGAAGGGGCAGACCCCGCAAAGCGCAACGCGGCGATTGAGCGGATCCACCTGGGGCTGGGATACGAGTACGACCCCCGAGTGGTTGATGCCCTGATCCGGGTTCTGGCCCGCGACCAGAAGGCAAGGGAGGTATGACCAAGGGCCGGGTTGCGCTCGCAACCCAGCCCCTCGTCATACGTGCTTCATGGTGCTAGCTCTCGGACTTCTCCGGCACTGCGTCCGACTCCGCCACAGCCTCGTCGTGAGGAACGGTCCGCTCCACATCGGCCAGCTGTGAGTAGAGCCTCCACCGCTCGTCCGCGTCGGCCTGGGAAAGGGCGAGCAGGTGCTCGCTGCGTTCTTTGTCGCTGCGGGCCAGCATCGAGAACCTGGTCTCGGCGAGGGCGAACTCGCGGATCGGGACCGTCGGCTTCTTCGAGTCGAGCTTGAACGGGTGGCCTTCGGCTTCCTCGCTCGGGCGGTAGCGGGTCAGCGGCCAGTAACCACTGGCTACGGCCGTCTTCTGGTGAGTCATCGAGGTGGACATCTCGATCCCATGGGCGATGCAGGTGCTGTAGGCGATAACCACCGAGACACCGGGGTGAGCCTGCGCCTCGAGGAGTGCCCGCACTGCCTGCTGCTCGTTCGCGCCGATCGCGACCTGCGCGACGTAGACGTCGCCGTAGGCCTGGGCGATCATCGCGAGGTCCTTCTTGGCAGTGGACTTGCCCGACGCTGCGAACTTGGCTGACGCGCCACGCGGAGTTGACTTGGAGGCCTGGCCTCCGGTGTTGGAGTAGACCTCGGTGTCAAGGATCAGGATGTTCACGTTGCGGCCCGAGCCGAGCACGTGGTCGAGTCCGCCGTAGCCGATGTCATAGGCCCAGCCATCACCGCCGACGATCCACACCGTCTTCTCGACCAGCTCGTCGGCAAGACTGCGCAGATGCCGGACCGCGGAGCTCTGGTCGCCGGCTCGTTCGTCCCGGAGGACTGCGTCCAAAACCGTCTTCAGCAGTTCGACCCGGCCCCGCTGTGTGGCAATCCCGGACTCGTCGCCCTGCTCGGCGGTCAACAGGTCTTCGGCCAGATCGGCTCCGATCAGATGAGCGAGCTCTGACACGTAACGGCGGGCCTCGCCGTGTTGCTGCTCCCAGCCAAGTCGCAGGCCCAGGCCGAACTCTGCGTTGTCCTCGAACAACGAGTTCGCCCAAGCCGGGCCACGGCCCTCGGCATTGCGGGTGAAGGGAGTCGTCGGCAGGTTGCCGCCGAAGATGGAGGAACACCCGGTTGCGTTGGCCATGATCATGCGGTCGCCGAAGAGCTGGGTAAGGGTCTTGATGTACGGCGTCTCACCGCAGCCCGAACACGCGCCCGAGAACTCGAACAGGGGCTGGAGCTGGGACACGCCCTTGACCGTGTCGTGGCGCACCTTGGACCGGTCGATCTCCGGAATGGTCAGGAAGTGCTCGAAGTTCGTCCGAAGCTCGTCACGGTGTTCAAGCGCCGGGACGAGGTCCAGCGACTTGTGACCCGGGTCGGTCTTCGAGACCGCCGGGCAGACGTCGACGCAGATCCCGCAGCCCGTGCAGTCATCCGCCGCGATGGTGATGCTGAGCAGGTGGTCGGGCAGGTCGCGTGACTTGAAGGTCTTG
>JBBQUB010000250.1:0-2542 GCA_038212865.1 Actinomycetales bacterium | reverse complement strand
GGTGGTTCGGTAATGGTTTGTGCCGATTGCGGAAACATGCACTACGTAATGCATAGTTGCCGAAACCGACATTGTCACACTCCGATCAAGGATGCCATCGCCGACTACATCATGAACGTCCTGCCCGGGAAGCCTGACGAGGCAGCGGTGCTCGGCGTCGACACGGTCGAGATGCCGGTGGTGGCGATGTTCCCCGAAAGCGGGCCACCCGGTCGTTAGGCACCACGAACGCGTGGGGGGCCGAAAGCTCCGTCGAGCGTGCATCGGTCGTCTCCGACTGGAACGCGATCGCCCTGGCCACCTTGGCCGGTGACACGAGCAAGCATCCGGTGGAACCCGTTCCCGTACATGGGTTTGGCGCACGGCGCCATCTATGGCGCAGTGATCGGTGTGAAGGGCAGATAGGAGCCGCATCAGTTCGACCGCCCGCGCTCCACGGGGCACGTCGGCTACGGCCGCAGCGGCGGCGGCTGCGGCGGCATCGACGCACGGGTATGGCTGGGTATTCACTTCCGTCCCCTAGAGCACTTCCTTGCGCAGTCGCAGGCCCGCCGCGCTTGCGGCCAGCAGAGTCAGGCCGGCCACCAGCATCGACCCAGCGGCCGAAACCGAGCCGTCGGTCCAGTCGTGCAGCGCTTCCGGGACGACCAAGGTCGTCGCGATGACGCCAGCGGTGAGCACGGACCAGCTGCGCGTGGAGAGATAGCCGAGGAAACCCGCCAGTGCCACACCGGCGGTCAACACGTACGCGGCCCAGTGCTGGTCGCCGAAGACCGGCAGCTGCGCGCCGAACAACGCGATTGCTACCCCGGTGGAAAGCGCGACCTCGCGGCTGGTAACGCGCTCGGTGAGGCCCAAAGCCACCCAGCCGGCGCCCAGCGCGACCAATGCCACGGCATACGGTGTCATGCCCGAATCGTCGCCAAGCTGGGCGATCAGGCTAGAGACCAGCGAGATGGAGGCGAACCACATGCCCAGCTGACCGACCACGCTCGGCACGAGGGCGTAGGTGATGGCCGCGACGAGCAGGCCCACCGCACTGGCCGCCGGCAGTTCCCACCCCTTGATGTCAACACCGAGGCCAGTGGCGCTCGCGGCCGAGGCCGCGGCGAAGGTCCAGAGCACGGAGACGAGTCGTCGCCGCGCAGAGTCCTGTTGGTGGCCCAGCTCGCGAACCGGTTCCCCGGAGGTCCGCGCCACGAGCGCGCCAGCGACCAGCAGCAGCACGGCCAAACCGGCGAGTACCCCGACACGCGACGCCTCGGTCAGGCCGTCCCATCCGCCGCCGAGAAAGAGCGCCACGGCGCCCAGCAGCAGCGCCCCGCCGAGGTAGCCGGCGATCTCGGCCAGCCGACCACCACGGGTCGGGCTTGCCGTGGTGCTCGTCCGGGCAAACGCCTTCGGGTCGCCAAGGCGGATGGACACCCGGGCGGCCTGCGCCTGGGTGAGTGTCCCCTCGACGACGAGGTCGTGCAGGGCTGCGGTCAGCGCCTGCTCGACCGGAGGGTCGGCGGGACCTGGGGACGTTCGACCTGCTGCTGGGTTGCTCAGTTCGCTCATGCGACCAGAGTGGCGTGCGGATGAGCGCGGGATCCTGAGTATGCGTGCTCAACACGCGCGCAACCGAACGTCATGCGGGCCAGAGCCACGTCCAGCCGGGCAGGTTCCGCAGGGCCCAACCCTAGAGGGCCCGGCGACGCGCCACCTCGTAAAGCGTGACACCGGTCGCGATCCCCGCGTTGAGGGACTCCACCGCCGAGGACATCGGGATCGACACGATCTGGTCGCACGTCTCGCCGACCAACCTCGAGAGTCCCTTGCCCTCCGAACCGACCACGATGACCAAGGGCTCCTTTGCCAGCTCGAGATCGGGCAGCTGCACGTCGCCATCCATGTCGAGGCCCAGGATGAAGAAGCCGGCCTTGCGGTAGTCCTCCAAGGTCCGGGTGAGGTTGCTGCACTGCGCGATCAGGATGCGCGCCGCCGCGCCGGCAGACGTCTTCCATGCGCTGGCGGTCATCCCGACCGAACGCCGTTCCGGCAGAACAACTCCGTGACCACCGAAGGCCGCGACCGAGCGGATGATGGCACCAAGGTTGCGGGGATCGGTGATGCCGTCGAGGGCAACGATCAGCGGTATGCCTGGCATCTGGGGGTTGACCAGGTCGCTCGGGTGGGCATAGACGTATGCGGGAACCTGAAGCGCCAGACCCTGGTGGACCCCGCCGTCGGTGAGCCGGTCGAGCTCGCCGCGCGGAGTCTCCAGGATGGAGATGCTGCGGCCGGTGGCGATCTTGAGGGCCTCGCGGACCCTGTCGTCCGAGTCGAGGCGTCCGGCGACATACATCGTGGTGACTGGGATGTCCGCGCGCAGTGCCTCCACCACGGAGTTGCGTCCATAGACGATCTCGCTGGACCCCTTGGCTCGGCGGGGTGCACCAGCGCCACCGCTGCGGGTCGGGCGGGTGGGGTGGGCACCGGGGGAGGCCGCACGTTTTGCGGTCCGCTCCGCGTTCTTGTGTGCCGGGTGCTTGGTGCGATC
>JBBQUB010000249.1:0-2645 GCA_038212865.1 Actinomycetales bacterium | reverse complement strand
GGGTTTCACCGTTGCGGGTGCTGACACTCTCGTCCTCGCCGCCGCGACCGGGACCGACGGGTATGACGCACGCCCGGTTCTCGGCGACGCGGGCTGGCAGGTGCTGCTCACCAACCTCGATCGGCTTGCGCTGGTGGCGGATCGGAGCGCGATCACTGCCACGCTGCACCCCCACGTCGGCACGATGGTTGAGACCGCTGACGATGTGCAGCGCGTCCTGGCCGGTAGCACGATCGGGTTGTGTCTGGACACCGGGCACCTGCTGATCGGCGGCGCGGACCCGGTGGCCATCGCGGCCGAACACGCGGGCCGGATCCGGCATACGCACCTGAAGGATGTGGATGCGACGTGGGCGAGGCGGGTGCAGTCTGGTGAGGTGAGCTACACCGAGGCGGTCCGCCAGGGCATGTACCGCCCGCTGGGTCAGGGCGACGTGGACATTGACGCGATCGTGGGCTCGCTGGAGGCCGCGGGGTATGACGGGTGGTACGTCCTGGAGCAGGACGTCATGTTGGCCGGACGGCCCCAGGCCGCAGACGTGGGACCGATGGCCGACGTCCGCGCCTCCGTCAGGCACCTGCTCGACATCGCCAAGGCCCTCTGATGAGCGCAGACGTTGCCACACATGACGATTCAGCACGCGACGCTCTGGCATTCGAGGTGCTGACGATCGGGCGGGTTGGCGTCGACCTGTATCCCCTTCAGTCGGCCACGCTCCTGCAGGACGTCCAGACGTTCGGCAGGTTCCTGGGCGGCAGCCCGACCAATGTGGCGGTGGCTGCGGCCCGGCATGGACGGCGCTCAGCGGTCATCACCCGCACCGGTCGCGACCCGTTCGGCGTTTTCATCCATCAGGCTCTGCGAGACCTGGGCGTGGACGACCGCTTTGTCACGGCGGTCCACGGTCTGCCCACGCCGATCACGTTCTGCGAGATCTTCCCCCCTGACGACTTTCCGCTGTTCTTCTACCGCTATCCCGTCGCCCCGGACCTGCAGATCCACAAGTCGGAGCTCGATCTGGATGCCGTGCGATCGGCCTCGGTCTTCTGGTCCACGGTGACCGGCCTGTCGGCCGAGCCCAGTCGCAGCGCCCATTTTGCCGCGTTGGAGGCCCGAGGTCGGGCGCCACTGACCATCCTGGACCTGGACTACCGGCCCACGTTCTGGAACGACGCCGGCGAGGCCCACACCCAGATGGATCGTGCCTTGTCGCTGGTGACGATTGCTGTTGGCAACCGGGCGGAGTGTGAGGTCGCTGTGGGCGAGACCGACCCCGACCGCGCGGCAGAAGCTTTGCTGGACAAAGGGATCGAGCTGGCTATCGTCAAGCAAGGTCCCAAGGGTGTGCTGGCACGGACCCGAGATGAGCGAGTCGAGGTCGCGCCCTTCCAGATCGAAGTGGTCAACGGTCTTGGCGCCGGGGACGCCTTTGGTGGCGCCCTCTGCCACGGTCTGTTGGCGGGTTGGCCGCTCGAGCGGGTCCTTCGGTTTGCCAACGTCGCCGGGGCAATCGTCGCCTCTCGCCTGGAGTGTTCGACCGCCATGCCGACCGGCCACGAGGTCGAGCGGCTCATGTTGGAACTGGTGCACGGAGGCGCGTCATGACCGAGTGGTTTCGCAAGGCAGGCACAGCCGGCAGGGCAGGTTTCGATGTGGCGATCGGGCCGCGCGAGGCAGGGTGGGAACATACCGGCCTCTATGTCCTCACGCTTGCCCCGGGTGAGTCGCGCCGGATTGCTGGCGGGGGGCATGAGTGGCTCGTGCTGCCGCTGTCCGGGCAGGTGCACGTCGAGTGTGCCGGCAAGCTGCTCTTCCTGTCCGGGAGGTCAGGGCCCTTCGCGGGAAGGACCGACTTCGCTTACGTGCCGGTGTCCTCGACCTTCACCATCACCGCCAACGCCGGTGCTCGGATCGCCCTGCCGCATGCCAAGGCGTCAAAACCGTTGCCGTTCAGGCGAATCCCTGCCGAGGAGACGATCGTCGAGCTGCGTGGCGCGGGGAGCTGCTCTCGCCAGGTCAACAAGTTCGGGACCCCGTCGGTGCTCGACGCAGACTCGATCATCGCTTGCGAGGTCCTGACGCCGGCCGGCAACTGGTCGTCATACCCGCCGCACAAGCACGATGAATACCACCAGGACCACGAGAGCGTCCTGGAGGAGATCTACTACTTCGAGATGCGGGCTGAGGGTGACGCGCCGGCGTCGGCGAATCCCTTTGGTTACCAACGGATCTATGGCCCCAGGGACCGACCGATCAACATTCTTGCTGAGGTCCGTCACGGCGACGTCGTCCTGGTCCCCCATGGCTGGCACGGCCCCGCGATGGCGCCCCCCGGCTACGACATGTACTACCTCAACGTGATGGCGGGTCCGGGCGCGGACCGCGAATGGCTGATCAGCGAGGACCCCGATCATGCATGGGTGAGCCAGACGTGGGCATCTCAAAAGGTCGACCCCAGGCTGCCGTTCGGCGCCCGTCGGTGACCGGGACGATCCGTCTGACGGTCGCCCAGGCCGTCGTGAAGTTTCTCACCCGCCAGTACTCCGAGCGCGACGGCGTGCAGCAGCGGCTGATCGAAGGTTGCTTCGGCATCTTCGGTCACGGCAACATCGCTGGACTGGGTCAGGCCTTGATGCAGCTGGAGG
>JBBQUB010000248.1:0-2752 GCA_038212865.1 Actinomycetales bacterium | reverse complement strand
ATCAGCCGTTCGATGTTCGGACGAATTGAGTCGATGCCACCGAGGGTGTCATAAACGAGGTCTGCGCGGGTCGCTAGCGCGGCGGGGAAGACTTGGTCATAGGTTACGTCGTAGCACTCAACGCCCACGACGACCGAACCTAGCCCGGACGCGTATTCGGGCAGCGCCGTCCTGACTTGATCCGCATCGACAATCGCCAATGGCGAGCCGGTGTGGCTGTGACCTATGTCCCGGTAGGCACGCACAAGCCCGCGAAGCGTCGAAGTTTTCCCTGCCCCAGGAGACCCAATCGTAAAGAAGGCTTCGGGGATCCGGTCCGGGTTGTCATCGGTTGTCCTCGTCGGCACGCAGTCGCGCACAATTGCCTCATGCAGCGCTGTGCGCTGCGGTAGATAGTGGCCAACATCATCGACATGGACATCTCGAGTCGTGACCAAACCGGCGTTGCGGGCGGCCGTAAGCCGACCTTGCAGGCCGGGGTACGCTCCGGAGTCGGCCCGCATGGTCGTCACGGTAAGGTCTTGCTCCCACCAAGTGCTCTCATAGAGGCTGCACGCGATCTCGAGTTCCTCTTTGCTGGTGCATGCGCGCCCGGTCACGAGGGAGCGCGGTTTGCTCAGCAGTGCGCGACGCGTCTGGTGCCCCTCGAGGTCGATCTCGACCCGGGCGAACCGTTCGTCAAGCACGCGCAGCGGGTCGTCATGCTTTGGCCTGCGAGGCCAGCGAGGCCGGTCGTTACGCACGACCCGGATCAGCGCGACGATCGCCACGACTACCAGTGCCCAGAACGCGAGGGTCCATGCCGTCATCGTGATCCAGCCATCCCAACCAGGGCCTTATTCCACCACATCATCGCCGCCATCTCCTTCGTCGCGTCGGTTCTCGGTCAGTCGGTGTGGTGGGTGTGGATCTGTGTGAGCACATTACCTGAGGACTGTTCGGCACGGTGCTGCTGCCATCGGACCTCCGCGGGCGCCCGTCCGGTTAGCGGCCAAACACGAAGTTGACGATCTCGCGAGCCTTCGTGCAGTCCCCCGGACCCGGGCCACCGCCGCCTGCGCGCATCATCCGTGAAGCGGGTGTTTCACATCATTGCCGGACTGGGCTCAGGTGTTGCCCGCCCCCGGTGCGAGGATCGACGATCGCCTCGGACGCGGCAGCCCAGGCCCCGTCCCGAGTCCATTCTCGACGCGCCCAACATGCCCGCCCACCGGCCCTGGCCCTGGCCGCGGGCGGCCCAAGAAGAAGGGCCGCCGACGACCCTGACAGCCACCGCCGCAGAGGCGACCAGGGCGATTACGGCTGTCACCAATGCCTGACCATCAGGAGACGTCTCAAGGCGGTCACCTTCTGTCGCTTTTAGCGCCCACCAGAGCTGCCCGCTGGGCCTGCCAGGCCTGCGTGTCGATCTGCCCGCTGGCCAGCCGGCGGTCGAGGATCTCCAGCGAAGACTCACCGCTGTATCGGGTCGTCCCACCGCCACTGCCTGGCAGCAAACGCACCACCAGCCAGATGATCAGTCCGAGCAGGATGAGCCAGAACACGCCCATACCCAGCCATCCACTTGTACCTATTCCGTTGCCATACCAACCCATCATCGTGAACTCCTCCTTGACCTGCCCCGGTTGATCCGGGATACCTCCAGCGTCGCGCCCGAGTGCTGCGGTCGCCGCGAGGAACCATGAAGAAACGATGAAGAAGACTTGGCGACTCCCGCCGCCGTCCCCACCCCCCAACTGTGCTGGCAGTGTGCGTCCGCCGATGCCGATGATGCCGGCGATGTGGTGGCTCCGATCCTGGATGTCTGCCTGCGCCGACGTCGAAGTTCACTGTGATCGCTCCGGCCACCGCTGCCACAGCGACGCGTTGGCTGCGCTGATGGTCCCACCCTGTGCAGTCCACGGCTTTCAGGGGGGATCGCGGCTGGGGTGTGATCACAGGGGCGCCATGCGACTGGCCGTCCTGTTTGAATTGCTGCTGGGCCGTGATCATGGTCCTGCGCCGCCACTGAACCCAGTTCCACCCTTTAGCTCGGCACCTCATCCTCGAGGTAATTACTTACGCCGCCGACGAAGCCGCGAGCACGACCTCAGGGAGGTACGTGGTCACCCCGCATAGCGACGGCTCAGTGTCTGTCTCGGACAACGGGCGAGGAACCGACACCCAATACGACGACCGCGGCCAGTAGATCAAGAAGCCAGTCATAGCCACCAGGGATCTGAGGTTCTTTGACTTCCCTGACGCTCAACTTCTCCCCGATGGCCATCCCCGCCGAGGCATGTCCGTCGTCGCAGCCCTCGATGAGTGGCTCACCCACACCAACCGGCGCCGTAACGGGGCATGGACCCAGCGCTACGAACACGGCATACCGGTCACCGACCTGGTCCCGATCGATGACGAGCACACGAGCGGGACAACCGTGCACTTCCTCCCCAGCCAGTCGCTGCGCGCAGCAGCGGCAGTCACGGCAGCTGAGCTGACACAGTTGATTGCCTGGCCGCACCTGTCAGTCGAAGTCATCGACCAGCACATCAGATGAAAGCACGCCGCTCTGGCAAGTGCGATCCTCCCGCGGTCACGGCCGAGGGCGCGGTCGGGGTCGCGACTTGTGCCGCTGGCCGTTCGGCAATCGGGACGCTGGTCAACCGCGAAATGCGAGCCGACTAGTCGGCCAGCGCATCATGGGTGTCAATGCCGCAGACCGAGAATTGATGTCGCTCGTTGGCGGCTAACCGTCAGGGAGAAGCAATGC
>JBBQUB010000247.1:0-3119 GCA_038212865.1 Actinomycetales bacterium | reverse complement strand
GGCGATGTTGCTGCGGGGGTCGATGGACCTGTCGTCCTACGACAGGCTGTTTCCGAACCAGGACGTGCTCCCTTTGGGTGGCTTCGGGAACCTGATCGCCGCACCGCTGCAAGGCCGCCGACGCCGCGACGGCCTGACGTTGTTCCTTGACCTGGCGACGCTGGAACCGCACCCAGACCAGTGGGCCTACCTGTCCACCCTCGATCGCCTCGACCCCCATCGAGCCGCTCGGCTGGCCCAGCAAGTGGGTCGGACGGCGGTCGGCACCGACGTCGAGTCCTTAGCCGTCTCTACCGCTTCCAAAGTCCAGCCTCGGTTGCCACCGGTGGTGCGGGCTGAGTTGGCTGCCGGCCTAGTGATCGATATGGGACAGCTGACCCCCTCGGCGTTGGCGACCTTCAAGCATGCGGCTTCCTTGTCCAACCCCAAGTTCTACGAACTGCAACGCCTGCGGAAGTCGACCTGGAACACACCGCGCTTCGTGCGGGGTTACGACGTAACGATCGATGATCACCTGGTCTTGCCTAGGGGGTTGAGCCACCGGATCACCGAGATCGTCGAGCGGGCTGGCTCGCGCCTCGAGATAGCAGACTCGCGCAATGCAGGCCGGGAGATCGACCTCACGTTGGCCGCGGAGTTGTCTCAACCTCAGGCGACAGCGGTCAACGCGCTCCTTGCCCACGACGACGGCGTGCTGGTGGCCCCTCCCGGCGCCGGCAAGACGGTCATGGCGTGCGCGATCATGGCCGAGCGGGGCGCCTCAACGCTGGTCCTCGTCGACAGGAAGGCGCTGGCCGAGCAATGGCGCACACGAATCGAACACTTTCTGGGTGTGCGTGCAGGCCAGCTCGGCGGCGGCCGAAAGAAGCTGACCGGCGTCGTCGACATCGCGATGCTGCCTTCCTTGGCCAGACGGGAAGGGATCGCAGAACTCAGCGAGAACTACGGGCACATCGTCGTCGACGAATGCCACCACCTCGCAGCAACCTCCTACGAGCACTCCGTCAAACCCGTCGCAGCCCGATTCTGGCTTGGGCTCACAGCTACCCCAACCCGACGCGACGGGCTCGGCGAGCTAGCCACCTGGCAGCTAGGTCCGGTCCGTCACGTCATCGGCGCCTCCAGTGATCCAGGCCTGCTGCTATCGCCGGGGTCGGCTGAGGCCGGGCCGCGACGCGAACTGCATGTCCACGAAACGGCCTTCACCTATGGGGAGGTCGACGCCCTCGACCCATCAGCGCTGGCTCACGTACACCGTGCCCTCGTGGCCGATGAGGAGCGAAACGAACAGATCGTCCGCGACGTTGTCGGGGCCCTTGGCCGCGGCCGGAACTGCCTCATTCTGACCAGACGAGTTGCGCACGTGGAGGTCCTTGCCGCCGGGCTGACCACTAGCGGCCTGCGCCCACACGTCCTCCAAGGTGGCATGGCCGTAGGTGAACGCCGAAGGATCGTCGCTCAACTCGCGGAAGCCCAGCCCGGCGACGCCATCTTGGTCATCGGAACAACCCCCTTCATCGGTGAAGGTTTCGACGCGCCAGCCCTCGACACTCTCTTCCTCGCTGGACCGATCTCCTTCGACGGTTTGCTCGTTCAGTGCGCAGGTCGAGTGGTGCGCGCCCTCCCAGGCAAGGAGGTGGCCGAAGTCCACGACTACCACGACGTGGCAACACCTATCCTGGCCGCGTCACTACGCCGTCGCATGCCCGGATACCGCGCCCTCGGGTTCGAAGCCGCGAGTCACCGGCGAGGCTGACGAGCAGATGCTCGCGCCGACGGATGGGCATCCCCGACCGGGTCCTTCAACGAACTGCATCAGCGGCTCGTCGCCAAGGCTTCGCGCGTACCACCGGGCCGACCGACGGACGTTAGTCACGTGAACTTGAGATGATGGATGCCCTCCAGGGCGGGGGTGCTCATCAACTCACATCACGACGCATCGGTGACGCTCGGGCCACGTTCACCATCCGCGCGTGGCCGGGCAAACTGACCGGAGCGCAGATCCGGCCGCCCTCGTCAACGCCCGACCTTCGCCATCCGGTGAAACAGGAGCTGAAACCCTCGCCCGGCAGGCGCTGTGACGCACCTGCTTACGGTTCGGAGCGATCATCGCTCAGGCCGCTCACGCGCTCGAGTAAGGCGAGGTCGCGCACGGCATACCGGTGATGCTCGGCCTCTTCCTTCATCACTACCTTGAGACAGCGGCGGACGACGTACTCCTGGTCGGGATAGGGGTCTGCCGGCTTTCGAGCGCAGGTCCGATCGAGCTCGGCTTCGGTGAGCCCTTCGATGACGCGACGCATGGTTGCCATTCGACGTCGCCGCGGCGCCAGCACCTCATCGAGGGTCGGCGTGGCGTCGAGGGTCAGCCCGAGCTCTGCCGCTTGATCCGCCGGCATCCCGCCGGCAGGGAACCCCAGCGGGTGGTACGGAGATTCCTCCTCGAGCACGGCATTGCCCAGCCAGGCATCGCTGGCGAACAGCAGATGCCGTTGTGTCTCCACCAGCGACCATTCGCCGTCGACCCGCTCGTGCAGCTTGACCTCGGGCAACAGCCTGGCGCGCTCGAGCGTCGCCGCCCACAGCGCCTCGATGGCGCCCCAGGTGGTCTGGTAGTCGTTGGGGGACTCGGCCTCCCGCGCCAACCGGCGCGCGGGGTGTTTACGGTCGAGCTCGGCCTCGACAAACGGGGTCACATCGACGTCGTTGACGACAACACGCTCGAAGTCACCGCCGAGATACACGCCGCTGCCGTAGCAGTCGACGACCTTCAGACCGCTGACCTCACAGTCACGGATTTCCAGGCCAGCAAGGTCGCACAGGTGGATGCGGGCGCCGCGGAACTGGTCTGACTGGGCATACTCAGCACTCATCGAGGCAGTCTCGCGGAACGCATCCGTCGACGCCACCGACCGGTGACCGACCACGGGAGCGACCCGGACACGCAGAAACCACCCACTCGTCGGTGCCGCCACCAGTGTCGCTTGCCAGCGGTATGGGACCACCTCGTTGCCACGAGCATGGGACCACCTGGAGGTGTCGGTGAGCATCACAGGGCCTGGCTGTCGGTGTCAACGCTGGCGCGCTGGTTGAGCCGGTTTCGTTGCCGGTAGGAGGGG
>JBBQUB010000246.1:0-3147 GCA_038212865.1 Actinomycetales bacterium | reverse complement strand
GAAGCCCGGCACCCCGATGGAGCACTTCGACATCACGGCCGGCAAACGTCAGATCGCGATCGCTCTCGGCGCGATCGAGATCAGCTACAGCGAGAGCGGCCACCTCACCCTCGCCAAGCGCGCCGGCGTCCCCTTCGACGTCGACCAGCTGCGCCGCGACCCGGAGGGGTTCACCGCACAGCTCAAGGCAGCCCAAGCCGCGCTGGCCACAGATGCGACCCGTGCCTGCGGCCCGCGGCGCATCCAGCTCTCCCGAGCCGCAGGGTTCAAACTCCCGCCAGGCGCCGTCTCAGTCGCGGCACCCACCCGCTGGTCCAACCCCTACCGTCCGGCCGCCCGGTCACCCGAAGCCAACGCCGCAGCCGTCGCCCACTTCCGCGAGTACCTGGCCAGGAACCCGAGCCTGGTCGACGAAGCGCGCCACACCCTCGCCGGTCTTCACCTCGCCTGCTGGTGCAGGTTGTCACTGCCATGCCACGCAGACGTGTGGTTGGTCGTCGTCAACCCCGTCCTCCAGTCTGCGCCGGCATGAGCAGGGCCAGCTGCGCCACCTAGTCTCGACCGGCCCCCCCGGCCTGCCGACCGCAGCGACCTCGAGGGAGCAGACCGGCCGCTCGCCAAGATCAGTGGCCTCGAGCTCACGGAGCGCCGGCACATCTCCGGTACCCCCCCCAGGAGCGCGTCCACCGCCGTACAGCCCGTATGAGAGAGGACGCCCAGCTGCGGGCCACTTGGATTGCCACCCGCCTACCCGAGCATGAGGTGGACGGCCCCCTCGGAGCGACCCGAGGTGACGGACGCGCTCCGCCGGCAGGACGACGGCCGATGAGCACCACCCCCAGGCCGCGCACCTACGTCTACCGGGAGTACGACGGCAAGTGGGTGCTCGAGGTCGTTGAAGCCCGAGCCAAGCTCAGTTTCTCCATCGCCATGTTCATCGGGCTGGTCGCCATGCTCGTCACCCTCCGCGAGACACACAGCGGGCTCTCGGCGCTAGCGGTGCTGGCCGGCGCCGTCGCCTACAAACCGATCCGGTGGGCGCTGACCCGCCTGTTCAAGATCACCCCCGGAGACGAGTACGGCATCTCGCATCACCCCAGCGATGACGCGGCCGAGTCGGCATCCTTGCCGGACCCTCTGGTCGAGGCCCGCACCTACCTCGCCCTGGCACAGGCCGCACTCGACAAGCGCGGCCAGCGTTGACGCACAGCGCGCCCGGGGGGTTCCCGACCAAGGGCGGGGCGGAACCCCCAGAGCACGGCCGGCTTCTACGCTGGGCGAAAACTCGCTGAGGAGTCGTGATGCAGAGTCGTCGCAAGCCGTACCGTCCCGCCGGTTCGCGGATCTACGTCGAGCAGCCGTTCCCCGAGGGCGCCCTTGTTTACTGGACCGACGGGTCCTGCGAGCCCAATCCCGGGGACGGCGGATGCGCTGCCGTGTTGGACGGTCAGGTTGTCTACGCCGGCTACGAGATCTACCCCACCACAAACATCCGGATGGAAGGGCTGGCGATCATCGGGGCGCTTGAGCACAGTGACCGGCGCCCAGCGGTCCTCATGACCGACTCCCAGTTCTGGGTTGATGTGCTGACCAAGTGGGCCGCGGGCTGGGAAAGGCGTGGCTGGCGGAAGGCCGACAAGAAGCCCCCGGAGAACTTGGACCTGGTGCAGCAGGCGTACGAGCTGTACTCCACCCACCCCTGCGTGGAGATCCGCTGGGTCCGCGGACATGCAGGGCACGAGTGGAACGAGATGGCCGACGAGGCTGCGAACAGTGCCCGGATGATGGCAGTGGAGGCCAGCGGCGCGGTACGCGAACGTCCGTTCTGAACGCGGCTGGGCCTCGCCTCGTGCGCGGCCGAAACCTGCGTGGCATTGAACGAGCGTCAGTGAAGGCTCCGCCCTACGGTGGCCAGGACCATTCGGCACCACCACAAGGAGCACTGTGCACCTGGACCAGCTCGAAGAGCGCATCGCAGGAACCGACACCGAGACCGTGCTGCTCTCCGCAGCGGAAGCGAATGGTCACGTAGCGTTCAGCGAGCTGGCGCACGCGGTCGATGGCGACCGCGCCCGTGCGGCAGAGGCTGTAGACGAGCTTCGGTTCCTCGAGCTGCTCACAAACGATGAGCGCGGCGGCTCGGTGGAGCTGAACGGACGAGGGCGGCAGCTGGCCGCCGCTATGCAGAGGTCGCTGCTCTCGGGCCCGCGTCGCTGGGATGCCGTGCAGCGCGCAATCATCGACGCACTGCTGACCAAGCAGCCGTGGCAGGACCTGGTCGTGAACGGCCAGCCGGTGGCCCGCGAAGAGCTCGAGCTCGCCGCAGGTCGCCTCGACGAGTGGGGCTACGTCAAGCAGATGCGCGGCGACAACACCGTCTACGCGATGCACCTGCTCCCGCGCGGGCACGAGGTCCCCGGCCTGACCGGAATGATCGCCCAGCACCATAGCGGGGCCAGCTCATCCCACGTCGACAACAGCGCCCACGTGAACGTGCGTGACAGCACCGTCGCCGGCATCCAAACCGGGGGATCTAACAACACCATGGACGTCACCCAGACGGTCACGCTCACCACAGGTGAGCAGGCTCAGGTCCTGAAGATCCTCGCCCAGGTCGAAGCCATCCTGCGCGACGCTGACACTGACGTGGAAGAGCTGGGCGCCGCGGTCGCCACTCTGACGCGGGAGGCGTCCCTTCCCGCGCCACTGAAGCCGACGTTGCGCCAGCGCGTCCTCGAGGCGATGGTCCTGGCCGGTGCGACCGAGGGCGTAGACCAGGTCAGCCACCTTCTTGCTCAGTTGCTCGGACTGACGAGCTAGATCTCGGACGGAATCGGCCGAGCCCTAACATCACCGGCATAGCCGGCATGGGGTGCCTGGAGGGTTCGGGGAGTGCGGTTTTCGGGGCTTGGTTGTCGGCCTCGGGTGGCAGGTTGGGACTCACCAACCACGCGGGCTGACCACCCGCACGACCCCTCGAAGGGGACCTGCCATGAGCGACCTTGCCACCACCGTCACTGTGATCGATGCCTGCGGCCGAGCGGCCGTCCCGGTGCTGCTGCTGTCCGACCCCGGCATGGGGAAGTCGAGTCTGGTGCGCGGCCTCGCCGCCGCCGAGGGGGTGCCCTGCGAGACCGTGCTGGGGTC
>JBBQUB010000245.1:0-3175 GCA_038212865.1 Actinomycetales bacterium | reverse complement strand
CCAGGTACGCCGCGCCGCCGGGGCGTTCGCCCGGGAGATCGAGCGGCGGTCGGCCGGGCTGGTCGACCTGACCTGGTGGCGCAAGGATCGGGACCCGGCGACGGTGTTCGTGGACTACAACCAGAACGCCCGGGACCACACGATCGCCTGCGCCTACTCCGTTCGCGGTGTCCCGGACGCCCGCGTCTCGGCACCGGTGCGCTGGGACGAGATCGATGACGTCCAGCCGGGTGACTTCACGATCGAGACGATGCCGCCGCGCTATGCGGAGCTGGGTGACCTGCACGAGGGCATCGACGACGCGGTGTTCTCGATCGAGCCACTGCTCGAGTGGGCCGCGCGCGATGAGCGGGACGACACCACAGACCCCGGCGGTGATGAAACCGCCTGACTGCGTGGTCGCCCCTCTGGTCAGGCGTCTGGAGGGGGTGTTCTGAGCGGCAGCACTGCTCCTTCATCCCGATCACACGGAGTCACAAAACCCCACGAATTGCGTGACCTGACGGACGCATGCGAAGAAGCCTGCCTAGGGTCGTTAAGAATCCTTTAAGGAATCTCGCTGACAGAGGGGCACTTCGCATGTCGTTATCTCGGACGATGGCGATCGCGGCTGGGGCTGCGATCACCATGGTAGGAAGCCTGGGCCTGGCGTCTCCCGCCTCGGCTACGTACGCAAATGACCCGGTCTCGCGGGCCTGGAGCCCGGACGGCCCGGTGCACAGCTCACTGGGCACAACCTCTCGGCTCTTCGTCGGGGGGCAGTTCTCGGGAGGTGGCGGCATCGCCGCCGTGAATCCCGCCACCGGGGCGCTGCTCTGGTCAGTGCCTGCGGATGGTGACGTCCGTGCGATGGCTTTGTCGGAGGACGAGACCCGACTCCTGGTGGGTGGTGGATTCACGCACGTCGCCGGCACCACTCACCGTCACCTGGCTGCGCTCAACGTGTCCGACGGATCTGTGATCGCGAACTGGCGGGCAGGTGCGAGCGGGATGGTCCGCGACCTGGTGGTCTCGGGCGATCGACTCTTCGTGGGAGGCCAGTTCGGCCGGATCCGGGGCGCGGCTCAGCGTGGTCTGGGGGCCGTCACGGTCTCCAGCGGTCAACGGATCGCGACGTTCACCGGGTCCGTCGACCGGCACGTGTACGGACTCGCCCTGACCAACAACCAGCTGATCGTGAGCGGGCGGTTCAACTCCGTCAACGGTCAGTCAAGGAGCTCGATCGCGAGCTTCAACCTCTCGAACTACCAGCTGACCTCGTGGGCACCACGACGTTTGTGTGCCGGTTGCAACGCCTACTGGGACGTCGTCACCGACGGTACGAACGCGTACGTCGGCACGTCCGGTCCGGGGGGCAACCTCGGAGCGTTCAACCTCAACACGGGGAGCAACCCATGGCGCTACGTCCACGCCAACGGTGACGTGCAGGCACTGTCGCTGCCTGGCGACGGACTGCTGTATCTCGGTGGCCACTTCGGGCAGTACGTCGGCAACAGCAGCATCCGCCGCACCGACCTGGCGGCCGTCAACCCGAACAACGGCCAGGTCGACCCGAACTTCCACCCCAAGCTGTTCAAGCGCTATCCCGGGGTGTGGACGTTCGCAACGACACCAGGCATGCTGCACGCCGGCGGAAACTTCCTCGGCATCGGAGCCGGGCCGAACGCGCGCAACAACAAGGTGCCCTACCTGACTGCCTTCGGCATCCAGTGACAGGTGCGGTCTGAGCCTCAGACCAGCACGTCGCGGCGGTGGAACCACCACGCGCTGGCGAGGAGCGGGGGCACGGCATACAGCGCACTGACACCGACCGCGCGCCACAGCGCTGAGGAGTCGATCTGGGTGCCGAGCGCGGCCTGCCACGCCGTGAACTGGTCGGTCAGCAGCCACTTGGTGACCGACGTCGGGATCGACGGTAGGAAGCCCATGATCTGGTTGGCGAAACTGAACACCAGCATGCCCACGATCGATGCGGCGCTGTTACGGGTGACGACCGACAGGAAAAATCCCCAGGCGCTTACTGCGAGCAGCGGGCCTGCGTAAACCAGCAGCACGATCCCGAGGCGGCCGAGGATCCCTGCCACGCTGATGCTCGGCGCACCGAGGATCAGGCCAGTCCCGAGGGGAACACCGCCGAGGGAGACCGGATGAGCGCCGGACGCGATCGACCCGATCACGACCCCGCTCAGGCCGAAGATGAGCAGCAGCGTGAGCACGTACGTCGCCGTGGCGAGCGCCTTGGCTCCCAGGAGCTGGAGCCGCGAGGTCGATCTGGTGAGCACGGTCTTGAGAGTCTGGTTCGCGTCCTCCGCCGCCACGATGTCACCGGCAACGAGCCCGGCCAGCAGCGGGAGCAGGACGAGAGACGAAAAGAACAGGGCGATGAAGGGCAGGATCAGGCCGCTGCTGTTGTAGGCGAGCGCAAGCACGTTCTCGGGGTCCAGCCGGGCACCTCCGCGAGCCGGCTTCGCCGGGTTGACGGCCAACCCGATGGCGAACGCAGCGGGGATCAGGGCCGCCGCAACCAGCCCGATCAGGGTTCGCCGCTGAGCCGCGAGCTTGCGCAGCTCCCAGAGGTACGTCGTCATGCCGCCACCGCGTCGGCCGCGTTGCTGCCTTCGGTCAGGTCGAAGAACAGCGACTCGAGCGAGGGGGAGTCCAAGGTCATCGCGTAGATGCCCACGCCCGCGCGGCCCAGGCGCACCGTGATGCGCGCCGCAGCGTCGGCATCGGCGTCGAGGAGGAGGTCGCCGGTGTCGCTGACCGAGACGCGGGCGTCACGGAGGTCGGCGCAGGCTGACAGAGCCAGCCCGGGATCGGTGACCCGCAGACGGTAGCCGGACCCGCCGTGTCGGGAGCGCAGCTCGGGAAGGGTGCCGGCGAAGCGGATACGGCCATGCGCGATGACAGCCAGCTCGGTACAGAGCTGCTCCACCTCGACCATCAGGTGGCTGGACAGCAGTACAGTCAGGCCGGTCGAGGCAAGGTCGGCAATCAGGCTGCGCATGTCGCGCATGCCCGCGGGATCGAGGCCGTTCGTCGGCTCGTCGAGCAGGAGGAGCTTGGGGCGGCGGAGCAGTGCGCCGGCGAGCCCGAGTCGTTGCCGCATGCCTTGTGAGTAGCCACCCACCCGGTCGTTGCTACGGCCGGCGAGGTCGACGACGTCCAGGACCTC
>JBBQUB010000244.1:0-3277 GCA_038212865.1 Actinomycetales bacterium | reverse complement strand
GTCACCATGGCCGAGGACGTCACCGGCCCCTACGACGTCATCGCCCGAGTCGAGGCCCGCACGGTCGACGACCTCGGCAAGCTGGTCATCGCCAAGATCCAGGACGTCCCGGGCATCACCCGCACCCTCACCTGCACGGTCGTGCACGTCTGAGCGGACTCATGCGAGGGCGCCTTTCTTGGTGCCTCCGCGTGATCCTCCCTGTTGGGGTGATGGCTGCGTGCTCGTCGTCACCAGAGGTGGTGGACCCGGCCGAGGCCGGATCTGCAGCCTGTCGGTCGGTGGCCCTGCATTGGCCCAAAACCGTTGGCGGACAGTCACTTCGCCCCACATCGTCGTCTTCTGACGCTGTACGGGCCTGGGGGGACCCAGCAATCATTGCTCGTTGTGGGCTGGCTCCCATCGGCCCGACCACGGATCAGTGTCTGTCGGTCAGCGGAGTCGACTGGGTGGCGCATCAGCTCACTGACGGTGTGCGGTTCACGACATATGGTCGGTCACCGGCGATCGAGATCCTGGTGCCCAGCGACTACCGGCCCGAACCTTTGTTGCTCCCGGCGTTCGGCGCTGCGGCATCGGCCATCCCCCAGGGCGAGCGACGCTGCCAGTAGGAACGTCAGCGCTGCCGGTCAAACGTCACCGAAGGCCCGTGCGCCGAGCCAGCGCGAGCTGGATCAGCTCGTCGATGAGGTCGGGATACTCCAACCCGGAGGCCGCCCACATCCGGGGGTACATCGAGAGCGGGGTGAAGCCGGGCATGGTGTTGATCTCATTGATGATCACGTCGCCGTGCGCGGTGTAGAAGCAGTCCACCCTCGCCAGCCCCTCGCACCCGGCAGCATCGAAGGCAGCAACAGCAACGCGCCGCACCTCGTCGGCCACATCATCGGGCACCCTTGCGGGGCAAGTGAGCTCGACATCGGACTCAGCCAGGTACTTGGCCTCGAAGTCGTAGAAGTCGTGGCCCTGAACGATTTCGATCTCGCCGACCTCGCTGGTGCGGGGAACGGCGCCGTCGCGCCCCTCGAGCACGGCGCACTCGATCTCTCGGCCGACGATACCGGCCTCGACAATGACCTTCGGGTCGTACTCACGGGCCATCTCGATGGCCGCCTGCAAGGCCTCGGGCTCGGACACCTTGGTGATGCCCATACTCGAACCGGCGCGTGCGGGCTTGACGAAGACGGGCCAGCCAAGTGAAGCCACGGCATCCATCGACGCCACCGGGTCACGCTGCCACTCACGGTCGGTGATGACGACGTAGGGGCCGATGGCGAGACCGTGTCCGGCGAAGACGACCTTCATGTACTGCTTGTCCATCATCACAGCGGAGGCGAGCACCCCCGATCCGACGTAGCGGATGTCAGCCAGCTCCAGGAGACCCTGAATGGTGCCGTCCTCGCCAAAAGGGCCATGCAGCAACGGAAACACCACGTCAACCTTGGCGAGCGCCTTGGGCGGTGATCCCGGTTCAAGGACGCTCAGTGTCCGCTCGGTGGTACTGAGCGGGACCAGGACGCCGACTCCGGTTCCGTCGACCTCAGGGACGTGACCGGGCGACAGCTCCAGGGCGGTGGTGTCATCGGAGGCCAGGACCCAGCGACCGTCCTTGGCAATGCCGATCGGAAGCACGTCATAGGCGTCACGGTCGATCGCCTGCATCACCCCCGCGGCGGTCGAACAGGACACGGAGTGCTCGGAGGACCGGCCGCCGAAGACGATGGCCACTGTGGGCTTGCGAGGGTGTGCGTCGGTGGACTCGGGGCTGGGCTCGTCGGTGTCTTTCATCGCCTGCGACCCTATCGCCCGACAGGGCACCGACCGCGAAAGCGTGGCTCGCCCCGAGTGCAAAGACACGCCTGCCCCTACGCTGGGCGGGTGGAACCGAATCACGAAGGACTGGCGCCCGCTTCGATCCTGGTCTCGGCGGGCCGGCAGCCGCGCGTTCCCGGAGCCGGTCTCAATGCCCCACTGGAGCTCTCCTCGACCTACGTCGCCGACGGACCAGTTGACTACGCCCGAGGTGGCAACCCGACGTGGACCGCCTTCGAGGAGGCCCTCGGTGCCCTCGAGGGCGGGTCTGCGTTGGTCTTCTCCTCCGGCATGGCTGCCATCGCGGCAGCGCTCTCCGTCGCACCCGAGGGAGCGGTCATCGTCGCCCCGACCCATGCCTACAGTGGCACCGGCTTGATCCTGGAGTCCCTTCAGAAGGCCGGGCGGGCCAGCGTGCGCCGTGTCGACATCAGCGACGCCGCGGCTGTCATCGCGGCGCTGGAGGGGGCCGACGCCCTCTGGGCTGAGTCCCCCACCAACCCGATGCTCGAGGTCGCGGACCTGCCACAGCTGTTCGAGGCTGCCCACGCTGTTAGCGCAGTCGTGCTGTGCGACAACACGTTTGCCACACCGCTGGTCCAGCAGCCCTTGTCGATGGGCGCCGACATCGTGGTCCATTCGGTCACGAAGTACCTCGCCGGGCACGCAGATGTCATTCTGGGTGCAACGGTCACGGCCGACACCGACCGGGGGCGCGGGTTCCAGGAGACTCTCGCCCGGCACCGGCTGATCCACGGAGCGATCGCGGGCCCGATGGAGACCTGGCTGGCCCTGCGCGGAATGCGGACCTTGCACCTGAGGGTCGAGCGCTCCAGTGCCAACGCGGCTGAGCTGGCGACCCGGCTCCAGGGGCATCCCGCGGTGCAACGGATGCGTTACCCGGGGTTCGGCTCAATCATCGCGATCGAGGTTCATGGTGGTCTCGAGGGCGCCGAATCCGTCTCCGCACAGGTCCGTCTGTGGACCCATGCGACCAGTCTGGGCGGGGTGGAGTCGCTGATCGAACGCCGTCGCCGGCATCCCGCCGAACCATCGACTGTCCCGGACAACCTGCTCCGCCTCAGTGTTGGCGTCGAGGACGTCGAGGACCTCTGGCGCGATCTGGCCGCTGCGCTGGCCCCTCTGGTCCCCTCCGTCTGACCCGACCCCCCAAGGCCTTGCTCCACTCAGGCCGCTTTGCTCAGTTCAAACCGCTATTTCTCGAGAATCTGGCCTGGGAAACCGGCCTGGAGTGAGCAAACCGGCCTCGAATGAGCAAGGGTCAGTTCGTCTCAGCCTTGCGTGCGCGGGACATCAACAGGTCTGCAACCCGGTCAGGCGCACGCCCTTCGTGCACCACTGCCGCGACGTTCTCGATGATCGGGACATCGATGCCGTGCTGATGCGCCAGCTGCAGGATGGACTGACAGGACTTCACCCCCTCGGCCGTCTGGTTGGTCATGGC
>JBBQUB010000243.1:0-3490 GCA_038212865.1 Actinomycetales bacterium | reverse complement strand
AGCACCAGCTGCGCATCGGTCAGGCAATTCTGATGCCGTCGCAACCGTGACCTGGGTGCCAGTGTCTCAGTCCGCGTCCTGGCCCTCACGAGCGGTCCTCCGGTGTCGTTGGCTGCGGTGGGTCGGCACGTGGTGGGTCACCTTGGGGCAGGTCCTGGTCGCTCTTGGGAAACAGCCCTTCGGGTTTGCCCCTGCCGTCCCAGTTCAGCAGGTTGGTGCGACCGCGGCGGTGGTCGGGCTCGATGCCGGTGTCGCTGGTCTGCCGCTCCTGGAGCAGCTGGAAGTTCTCGACCGCGATCGGTATGGGTCCGCCCGAGCCCTCACCAAACGGCCCCGAGCCGCCCATGCCGGGTCCGCCGTCGAAGTCCAGGGCGCACTCGGTCGCGAGCTCCTCCAGGGAATGTGCCTGCTCGGCATGCGCCGGCGGGATGACGTAACGCTCGTCGTACTTGGCAATCGCCAGCAGCCGGAACATGTCCTGGATCTCGACACCCGTCATACCAACCGCTGCGGCGATGGACTCGCTGGCCGGTCGGCCAAGGTTGATATCGCGCATATACGAGCGCATGGCGGCCAGCCGCCGCAACACCGCGTCCACGGGCGCGACGTCGCCGGCCGTGAACAGCTCGGCGAGGTACTCGATCGGGATCCGCAGGGCCTCGATGGCCGCGAAGAGGTTTTCGCCGTCCTCGGCGTCATGGCCGGTGTCGCGCACGATGTCGACCACGGGCGACAACGGGGGGATGTACCAGACCATCGGCATGGTGCGGTACTCCGGGTGCAGCGGCAGGGCCACCTTGAAGGTGTTGATCAGCGCCCAGATCGGTGAGCGCTGCGCGGCCAGGATCCAGTCCCTGGGTATGCCGGCCGCTTCCGCCTCGTGCATCACTCCAGGGTCGTTCGGATCCAGGAACACGTTCCGCTGCGCCTCGTACAGGTCGTGGTCGTCGGTGGTGGACGCAGCCTCGAGAACCTTGTCTGCGTCATACAGCATGAGGCCGATGTAGCGAAGGCGACCGACGCAGGTCTCGGCGCACACGGTCGGCAGACCCACCTCGATGCGGGGGAAGCAGAACGTGCATTTCTCGGCCTTGCCAGTCTTGTGGTTGAAGTAGATCTTCTTGTACGGGCAGCCAGAGACGCACATGCGCCAGCCGCGGCAACGGTCCTGGTCGACCAGGACGATGCCGTCCTCGGCCCGCTTGTAGATCGCGCCCGAGGGGCAGGAAGCGGCGCACGAGGGGTTCAGGCAGTGCTCGCAGATCCGCGGCAGGTAGAACATGAAGGTCTGCTCGAACTCGAAGATCACCTTGTCGGCGATGTTCTTCAGGATCACGTCCTTGTGCCCGTGGTCGATGGAGCCGCCCAGGTCGTCGTCCCAGTTCGCGCTCCAGGCAATGTTGATGTTCTTGCCGGTGATCAGCGACTTGGGGCGGGCGACCGGCGTGTGCTCCTGTGCCGGCGCGTCGGTCAGGGTGCTGTAGTCATAGGTCCACGGCTCGTAGTAGTCCGAGATGGAGGGCAGCTTGGGGTTGGAGAAGATCGTCCCCAGCTTCTGCAGGCGGCCGCCACCCTTGAGGGCGAGCCGGCCCCGACGGTTCAGCTTCCAGCCGCCCTTCCACTTCTCCTGGTCCTCGTAACCGCGCGGATACCCTTGTCCTGGGCGGGTTTCCACGTTGTTGAACCAGACGTACTCCGTGCCGGACCGGTTAGTCCACGCCTGCTTGCACGTGACCGAGCAGGTGTGGCAGCCGATGCACTTGTCGAGGTTCATCACCATCGCCATCTGGGCCATGACTCTCATCAGTAGGTCACCTCCTGCGAGCGACGACGGATCATGGTGACCTCGTCGCGTTGGTTCCCGGTCGGGCCGAGATAGTTGAAGGCGAAGCAGAGCTGGGCGTAACCGCCGATCAGGTGGCTCGGCTTGATCATCAGCCGGGTGAGCGAGTTGTGGATGCCGCCTCGTTGGCCGGAGGTCTCCGCAATCGGGACGTCGATCAGCCGGTCCTGCGCGTGGTGCATGTAGACGGTGCCTTCGGGCATCCGGTGGCTGACGATCGCACGGGCGACCACGACGCCGTTGCGGTTGACCGCCTCCATCCAGTCGTTGTCATGAATACCGACCTTGGCTGCGTCCTCCTTGCTGATCCAGATGGTCTGGCCGCCGCGGGAGAGCGAGAGCATGAACAGGTTGTCCTGGTACTCCGAGTGGATCGACCACTTGCTGTGCGGAGTCAGGTAGCGCACGGAGACGCCGAGCTCACCTCCTGGTCCCATCTCTCCCGTTTCACCGACCTTGGGCTCGCCGAACAGCGCCGACATGTTCAGTGGCGGCCGATAGACCGGTAGCCCCTCACCGAGCTCGGCCATCCAGTCGTGGTCGAGGTAGAAGTGCATCCGTCCCGTGAGGGTGTGCCAGGGCTTGAGGCGTTCGACGTTGATCGTGAAGGGTGAGTAGCGCCGGCCGCCGGCCTCCGAACCGGACCATTCCGGCGAGGTGATCACCGGGACCGGCGCGCCTTGGGTGTCTGCGAACGTAATCTGTTTGCCCTCGTGCTCCGCGGCCAGGTCGGCGAGCCGCACGCCGGTGCGCTTCTCCAGCGTCGTGAAGCCCTGTGTCGCCAGGTGCCCGTTGGTGGTCCCGGACATCGCCAGGATCGCCTCGCAGACGTCGACGTCACGGGCCAGGGACGGGCGACCATCGGCCGGCCCGCCACGGACGGCGCCGTTCTTGTGCCGAAGGAAGCTGATCTCCTTGTCCAGTTTGAAGGTCACGCCCTTGGTAGTGGCCCCGAGGGTGTCCACCAGTGGTCCCAGGGCTGCCATCTTCGCGGCCACCGCGCCGTAGTCGCGTTCCACGACAACGATTTTGGGCATCGTCACCCCCGGGATGGGCTCACACTCCCCGGCTTTCCAGTCCTTGACGACGCCGTGCGGGTTGGCCATGGCATCGACCGTGTCATGGGTCAGCGGCACCGCGACGACGTCCTTGCGGACACCCAGATGCTGGGCGGCCAGCTCGCTGAACCGCTGGGAGATCGTCATGAACGCGTCCCAGTCGGTGCGCGTCTGCCAGGGCGGGCTGATCGCTGGGTTGAACGAGTGCACAAAGGGGTGCATGTCGGTGGTGTTGATGTCGTGCTTCTCGTACCAGGTAGCGGCAGGGAGCACGACGTCGGAGAAGATCGTGGTGCTCGTCATCCGGAAGTCCAGCGTCAACAGGAGGTCGAGCTTGCCGGTGGGTGCCTCGTCGTGCCAGACGACGTCCTTGGGCCGGTCTCCCTCACGCGTCTCGGTCGCCCGGACCGAGTGGTCCGTGCCGAGCAGATGCTTGAGGAAGTACTCGTTGCCCTTGGCGGAGGAGCCCAGGAGGTTGGCGCGCCAGATCGTGAGAACCCGCGGGTAGTTCTCCTGCGCATCCGGGTCCTCGCAGGCGAAGTTCAGCCGTCCCGACTTCAGCTCGTCGACCACGTGGTCGGCCACGGGG
>JBBQUB010000242.1:0-3515 GCA_038212865.1 Actinomycetales bacterium | reverse complement strand
GCCTTGATCTTGGCCGGCAGCTTGTCCGCGAGGTTGGCCTCCTTGGTCGCTGACACGGTTGCCTTGGGGGTGGCGTCAGACGTGGACAGGGAGCTGGAACCGCAGGCACTAAGTGCTAGGCCCACAATCGCAACGCTCGCGGTGAGCGCAATCGCGGGGGACAGACGTCGTGCCAGTTGAGGGGTTCCTTCCACATACACGCCGAGCATTACAGGACGAATGCATACTGCCATCACACGAAGGCGGAATGGAGGATAATCACAAACTTGTGATCCTGCGGTTTATGGTGCCGCACTGTGGCACCATGGATGTCTCTGCGGGCAACCCCCGCGACGCGTAGACGTGGCCGACACCCTGGCTTCTCATTTGAGCATGTTGATGATGCCGCTTTCAGGTGTGACCACTCCCGTCGAAAAGGTGATCGTGACGATGACTGCCAACCCGTCATACCCCCCGCCCTTCTGTTTCGATCCCAGCGACCCCGTATTCGTTGCGCACCAGGGCGGCAAGCTGGAGGTCACACCAACCAAGTTGTTGCGCCACAGCGCCGACCTTGCCTTGCTGTATACCCCTGGTGTCGCTGAAGTCTCGCGGGCGATCGCCTCGGACCCGTCACTGGCGGCGCGATACACCGGCCGTGGCAATACCGTTGCGGTGATCACCGATGGCACTGCAGTGCTCGGTCTGGGAGACATCGGCCCGTTGGCCGCGTTGCCGGTGATGGAGGGCAAGGCCGTGCTGTTCAAGCGGTTCGCCGGGATCGACGCGGTGCCGGTGTGTCTGGAGACCGGCACGGTGGCTGAGCTGGTCGACGCGATCGTGCGCCTGGCGCCGACCTTCGGCGGGATCAATCTGGAGGACATCTCGGCGCCGCGGTGCTTTGAGATCGAGCGTCAGCTTCGCGAGCGCCTGGACATCCCGGTCTTCCATGACGACCAGCACGGCACAGCGATCGTGGTGTTGGCGGCGTTGATCAACGCGGCCCGCGTGGTCCACAAGGACCTGGGCTCATTGCGGGTGGTGATCTCGGGCGCGGGGGCGGCCGGTGTGGCGGTGGCCAATATCATCCTGCGCGCCGGGATCGGTGATGTGGTGGTGTGTGACTCCCGGGGGATCATCTCGCCGACGCGCGCTGACCTGGTCGAGCACAAACACCGGCTGGCGGCCACGACGAACCCGCACGGATTGTCCGGCTCCCTGGGGACCGCCTTGGTTGGTGCGGATGTCTTCATCGGGGTGTCCGGCGGGCAGGTGGCCGAGGACGACATCGCCCGGATGGCGCCCAGCGCGATCATCTTCGCCCTCGCCAACCCCGATCCTGAGGTCCACCCGACGATGGCTGCCCGGCACGCGGAGGTCATTGCTACAGGGCGCTCTGACTTCCCGAACCAGATCAACAACGTGCTGGCGTTCCCTGGTGTGTTCCGGGGGGCGTTCGACTCGGGTGCTCCTCAGATCACTGAGGCGATGAAGCTTGCCGCGGCGCGGGCGATCGCCTCCTTGGTGGCCGAGCCGACGGCGCAGGAGATCGTGCCCAGCGTGTTCGACGAACGCGTCGCCCCGACGGTCGCAGCCGCCGTAGCAGCTCTGGCCTGATTGCTCAACAGGACTGGCCGTTCCCGTCAGCGGGCGCCCAGGCCGTCGAGGGTCACAAAGCCGTAGCCGGCCGCGCGCAGACCTGAGATGACCCGGGGCAGGGCGTCGGCGTCGAGCGTGCTGTCGTCCAGGCTGGCCCCGACCTCCATGAGGACGATCTGTCCTGGAGTCGCTGCTGCAAGCACCCGTCGGACCACCAAGTCCGCGCTCTGACCGCCTGACGTGCCCTGCCAGCCAAGGCTGTCCACGGTCCAGCCAACCGCGACGTAGCCGAGGTCGTTGACCAAGCGCAGGTCGCTCGAGTCCGAGCTGCCGAACGGGAATCGGAAGAGCGGGTGCGGATCCTCGCCTGTGACGCGCAGAATGGTCGTGCCAGCGCTGGTGACCTGGGACCGCACCTCGGCGGGGGTCAATTTCCGCAGGTTCGAGTGGTCTTTTGTGTGGTTGCCCAGTCGGCCAGCGGCCGACATCCGGACAGCCAGCGTTGGGAAGCGGTTGACGAAGTCCCCAGTGAGGTAGAAGGTCGCTGCCACCTTCTCCCTCGCGAGTGTCGCCAGGATGGAGTCCACCCCATCACTGTTGGTTTGTGCGTCGAACGTCAGCGCGACGACCTTGCGGCTGGTCGGGATGCGGCTGACCACATGACCCAGGAGCGAAGATGGGATTGACCTTGTCGGAGCGGGCGCGTTCGCGCCGGTGATCGGCTTCGGTGACGGGGTGGCTCCGTTGGCCGGCGAGGTGGTGGCTGATGTGGCTGTCGCGGTGCCCGTGCGCGTGACGGTCGCCGATATGGTCGGGCCCGCGCCAGGTGTCTCGGGAGCGGATCCGCAGGAAGCGGACAGCAACAGCGCCCCCACTGCGAGAGTGGTCAAGCTGGCCTTACGAACCGATCTGCGCACCGTTGCCTCCTTCGTCATGTCCATCGTTGCACCGGATCGGGCCATGGATACGACAAACGTCCGACATCGACGTGGTGACGGCCCACGGCGCCTTGGTGACACGAATCGTTTTGAACCCGAAACGGGCGTTTCACGCGTCTGAGGCAAGCTTCGCGTAGTAGCGGACGCACTCGTCATACCGGGGGAGGAGTCCCTGCGCGGCAGCCTCGCTCAGCGAGGGAGCGTTGGCGTCCTTGGCCGAGAGCACTGGCGTGACGCCCTCGGGTACTGCGAGCCCAAGCTCGGGGTCGAGAGGGTTGATGGCATGCTCGCGCCCGGGGTCGTAGGTCGCGGAGCAGAGGTACACCACGGATGAGTTGTCCTGCAGCGAGCAGACGGCGTGGCCCAGGCCTTCGGCGAGGTAGATGGCGCGGCGGTCGGTGGTGTCGAGCAGCACGCTGTCCCACTGCCCGAAAGTGGGAGACCCCACCCTGATGTCGATGACGAAGTCGATGAAGGACCCGGACAGGGCGGTGATGTATTTCGCCTGCGAGGGTGGCACATCCGCGAAGTGCACCCCCCGGATCGTGCCTCTGGATGACACCGAGACATTGGTCTGGATGACGTCAAGGCGGTGTCCGATGGCCTCGGCGAGCCGGTCGCCTCGGAAGGACTCCAGGAACAGGCCGCGGTCATCGGGGAACTGCCGTGGGGTGATCTCGAAGGAGCCCGCGATCTTCAGCGCCCGAATGTCCATCAGGTGCGGGTCCTTCCTTCGGCCAGGATGTTGTGCATGTAGGTGCCGTAGCCGCTCTTGACGAGGGGGTCGGCCAGGTCGGAGAACTCGGCGTCGCTCAACCACCCGTTGCGCCAGGCAATCTCCTCGACACAACCGATCTTGCGTCCTTGTCGGGCCTCCACGACGTAGACGAACTGGCTGGCGTCGAGCAGGCCTTTGAAGGTGCCGGTGTCGAACCAGGCGGTGCCGCGCGGCATGACCGCGACGGTCAGGTCACCGCGCCGCAGGTAGGCCTCGTTGAC
>JBBQUB010000241.1:0-3516 GCA_038212865.1 Actinomycetales bacterium | reverse complement strand
GCGACTGGGCGATCGAGACGAAGCTGACGATCGACACCGGCGAGAACGACGTCCTGAACTACCAGCAGGGCGGGATCGTCGCCTACGTCAATGACGACCTCTTCACCCGGCTGTCGCACGTCGCGATCTGGAATACCCGCCAGACCGAGTTCGGCAAGGAGATGACTGACGTCAACGGGGCACTCCGCAACGGCGGCACCATCGTCGGACCGCCCGCGGCCACGACGTACCTGCGGATCGTGCACCGCACCGACCCGACCAACGGCGAGCACGAGCTGCGTGCCTGGACGAAACGCGAGGGCGGCGTCTGGGTGAAGGGCGGCGTCTGGACGCTGCCGGCCGACTCGATCATCCGGATCGGCCTCATCTCGCACGGACGGCAAGGCGCAGACCCGCGCACATCACGATTTGACTACTTCCGGACCTATACCGGCTGATCACGAGGGGGCACCGCGTTAGCCGGCACTCGCCGGGGTAGGACCGCACAGCACCACCACCACGTTTGACCGCGCACCAACGTTCGAGGAGACGACATGACTGAGAACATCACCACCGGCGGCTTCTCCCGACGCCGCTTCCTGGAGCTCGGCGCGGGCACCGCGGCTGCGGCCGGCCTGGCCGCCTGCGGAGGCGGCAAGTCGGCAACGGACACCGCCGGAGGCAACCAGCCCACCGGCGACTTCAGTGCCGGCTACGACGGCCCGGCGCTGGAGCTGTCCTACTGGAACGGCTTCACCGGTGGCGACGGTCCGTTCATGAAGAAGATGGTCGCCGACTTCATGAAGGAGTTCTCGAAGATCACGGTGAAGGCCAACACCGTGGAATGGGCGCAGTACTACCAGCGGATGCCGGCCGCAGTCACTGCCGGCAAGGGCCCCGACGTGGGCGTCATGCACCTCGACCAGCTGGCCACGAACGCGGCCCGCAAGGTGATCGTCCCGGTGGATGACCTGGCCAAGTCGCTCGGATTGGCCGAGGACGACTTCACCAAAGAGGTGTGGACGGCAGGCATCTACCAAGACAAGCGTTACGGCATCCCGCTCGATGTGCACTCGCTGGCGATGTACTACAACACCGACTCCTTCGACAAGGCCGGAGTCAGCGAGGCGCCTGCGGATAAGGACTCCTTCGAGGCAGCGCTCGACAAGCTCAAGTCCTCGGGCAACGCGAACCCGTTCTGGATGCCCAGCCGGTGGCCGGCCCACCTGATGTTCCTCAGTCTCCTGTGGCAACACGGTGGCGAGCCCTATGCCGAGGACGGTGCCAGTGCCACGTTCGACTCCGACGCGGGTGTGAGCGCCCTCACCTGGATGGTGGACATCATCAAGCAGGGCTACAGCCCCAAGAACGTCGCCCAGGACTCCCAGTACGTCGCCTTCAAGAGCAAGAAGGTGGACGTCACGTGGGACGGCATCTGGCAGATCAACGACCTGAAGGCAGCCAAGATGCCTTTCGCCCTTGCGCCGGTGCCCACGATCGGTGACACCGAGGCAGTCTGGGCCAACTCGCATAACTTCTACATCACCAAGCAAGCCACGGGGGATGAGAACAAGCTGCAGGCGGCCAAGGTCTTCATCGACTGGATGAGCAAGCACTCGGGCGACTGGGCGCAGGCCGGCATGGTTCCGGCCCGCAAGTCGGTGCGCGACAGCGCCGCGGTCAAGGACACGACGCAGGCGCCGATCGCGGCCCAGATCGACAAGCTCAAGTTCCTGCCGCCGGTGCCCGGACTCGGCGATGTCCAGGCGCAGACCCTGGAGATCGCCGTCGCCGACGCGGTGCTCGGCAAGGAGCAGCCCGCCAACGCCCTCAAGCAGGCCGCATCCAAAGCGAGCAAGCTGATGGAGCAGAACAAGAAGAAGTTCGGGGCCTGACCCTCATGGCCAGCTCCGACACGGCCGCGAGCAGCACCCCGGCCGTCGTGTCGTCGGACGACCGCTCCGAGGGCTCCACGCGCCGCTCGGCGCCCGTGTCACGCGGGCGCCGGGAGGGCGCCGGGGCGGCTCCGTGGCTGTTCATGGCCCCCTATCTCGCCCTGTTCCTGGCGTTCGTGGTCGCCCCCGCGGTCTATGGCCTTTACATCAGCCTGCACGCCTACGACTACACCCTCCCCGGCAAGCCGTTCGTGGGCCTGGACAACTACCAGAAGCTGTTCAGCTCCGACTCGACGACGTTCTCGGACTTCTGGAACTCGATGAAGGCGACCGGGATCTTCACCCTGTTCAGCGTGCCGCTGCTGCTGGTGATTCCGCTGATCGTCGCGTTGTTGATGAACAGCAGGTTCAGAGGCCGCAACCTGTTCCGGGCGCTGTATTTCGCACCGTACGTCCTCGGTGTCGCCGTGGTCGCCGTCCTCTGGCGCTTCCTGCTCGACTCGAACATCGGGCTGGTCAACCAATACCTCGGTGCCCTGGGACTGCCTGACAACACGCCCTGGCTCACCTCGGTGCCCGAAGCCTGGGTTGGCTTGATCGGCGTCACGGTGTGGTGGACCCTCGGCTTCAACGCGGTTATCTACCTGGCGGGGCTGCAAGACATCCCCCCTGAGCTTTACGAAGCGGCCCGGGTCGACGGGGCCAACAAGTGGCAGAGCTTCCGCAACGTCACCCTGCCGGGCCTCCGGCCGGTGCTCGCGTTCATCACGATGGTCACGATCATTGCTTCGGCGAACATGTTCGGGCAGGCCTACCTCATGACCAGGGGCGCACCGGGCACGGAGACCCGAACGGCTATCTACTACATCGCCGATACCGGCCTGCGGAACTACCAGATGGGCGATGCCGCCGCGATGAGCTATCTGCTCATGATCATCCTCATGGCGCTGAGCATCGGCGTGTTCTGGCTCTTCCGGGAGAGGGACGCCTGATGGCCACCACCACCGCGCCGGAGCGCGCAGCCACGTCGGCACCTGAACCAGCGCGGCGTCGCCGCCCTCGCGTCAACCCGTCTGTCGTCCTGCGCTACGTCGGTCTCATCGCGCTGGCGCTGCTGTTCATCAGCCCTCTGCTGTTCATGCTGGTCACATCGTTCAAGTCGCGGATCGAGGCGGCCGGTATCCCGCCGACGTGGATCCCGAACGATCCGACCTTTCAGGCCTACGACAGCATCCTGAACGCGTCGGGCACGCCGGTCCTGAAGTGGTTCGTCAACAGCATGATCGCGGCCACCACCAACGCGGCGCTCGTCGTGAGCACCGCTGCGCTCGCTGCCTATCCGTTGGCCCGGATGGACTTCCGCGGGAAGAAGATCGTGTTCGGCGCCATCATCGCAACGCTGTTCATCCCGCCGGTGATCCTGATCATCCCCAACTACCTCATCGTGGGCGACTTGAAGTGGCTGGACACGCTCGTCGCCGTCATCGTGCCCACGGCCGCGTCGGCGTTCGGGGTGTTCTTCCTCCGGCAGTTCTTCCTCTCGCTACCTCGAGAGCTGGAGGAGGCCGCGCTGTTGGACGGTGCGAACAAGTGGCAGATCTTCATGAAGGTGGTTCTGCCGCTGTCCAAACCCGCGCTGGTC
>JBBQUB010000240.1:0-3589 GCA_038212865.1 Actinomycetales bacterium | reverse complement strand
GAAGCTCGAGCCAGCGCGCGGGCTCTATCTCGCAGAGAGCGTCAAGGTCATCCGTCGGTCTATCTCCGCCGGACATCGACCTCGGTCGTTCCTGATGGGCGAGCGGTGGCTCACCGATCTTGGCGACCTGGTCGAACAGGCCGAGTCCGAGGGTGTGCCGGTCTATGTCGCCCAGGCCTCGGTCATCGAGGCCATGACCGGATTCCACCTGCATCGTGGGGCTTTGGCCTCGATGCACCGGCCGCCGCTCGTCGCTCCGGCCGAGCTCCTACGCCGCGCCGCCCAACAGCAGCGTTTTCGCGTCGTCATCCTCGAGGACATCGTGGATCACACCAACGTGGGCGCGGTCTTCCGGTCGGCGGCTGCGCTGGGTGTCGATGCCGTACTGATCACCCCGCGCTGTGCCGACCCCCTCTACCGGCGCGCCGTCAGGGTGTCGATGGGCACCGTATTCCAGGTGCCGTGGACCCGCATCGACCCATGGCCCGGCGGACTGCAAGTGTTGCGGGACAACGGGTTCACCGTGGCGGCATTCGCCCTGACCGATGAGGCAACCAGCCTCGACGAGCTCGCGGCTGACCCACCGGAGCGCCTCGCCGTGATCTTCGGAACCGAGGGTGATGGGCTGGCTCGCCGAACCGTCGAAGGCGCAGACCTGGTGGTAAAGATCCCGATGGCCGGGGGAGTGGACTCACTGAACGTGGCTGCTGCGAGTGCTGTGGCCCTGTGGGCCTTGCGCCCACCGTCGCCACTCGGGAAGGACTAGGGTCGGGCAGCGGTGCGGGTCAGACCGTGATCACTCGATCGCGACCGGCGCGCTTGGCGGCATAGAGCGCGGTGTCAGCAGCGGCGATGGCCCCGTGAGCGGGGACTGGTCGACCGACGCCGACCGAGACTGTGACCTTGAGGCCGGCTGCGACCTGACCCCACGGGGCATTGCGTACGGCTTGGTGCAACCGCACCGCGACCCCTTCGGCCGCCTTACCCCCACCGAAGACGAGGATGAGGAACTCGTCCCCGCCATATCGCACCGGCACGTCCTCGGCCCGGCATTGGGTGCGCAAGATGACCGCGATTCGACGCAGCACCTCGTCGCCGACGGCATGGGAGTAGCGGTCGTTGACCTGTTTGAACTGGTCGACATCGACGAAGACAGCGGACAGCTCCTCTCCTCCCTCGTCGATGGCGCTCGTCATCATCTGCCGGTTTCCCAGACCAGTGAGGGGGTCGAGCAGAGCGGCCTGGCCCATCCGACTGGTCTCCGCCGTCAGCGCCCGCACCTGGTTGCGTGACTGCAGCGACGTAAATCGCCCGTCGCGCTCGATCCAAACTCGTCCTAGTGCTTCGCGAGCCAACCTCTTCCAGAGGCCGACCGCCGGGTGCGGGCCGTGCTCTGCCACGTCCAGGTCGGCCAGTGCCTCCATCGTGGCGGCCGCCCAGATGTCCCGGCTGGCGCGGTTGGCGTCCCTCTATGCGGCGAGCAGGTGCCGGCGAGCTTCGTCGTAGTCGCCCACTTCGATCGCCGCCTGGCCCAGGACGAGGTGCGCCAGGTGGGTCTCCACGAGCTCATCGCGGAGTTGAAAGCGCTGGATCGCGGCCTTGACCCGCGCGGCGGCGACGTCCGCGTGCCCGAGTCGGCTGAGCGCATAGGCCTCGATGACCTCGGCGCGGGCCGCCATCTCCGCGTTGCCCGCCACCTTCGCGACCCGGGCCATCCGCAGTGCAAATTCGGCAGATCTGACCAGATGGGGTCCCGCGGTCTTGGTGTGGCCGACCACGAGAAGTGTCGTGCCCCACAAGGCGTTCAGCAGTGCGCGTTCTTGCACCACCAGGAGGTCGACGTCCACATCGCCGCCGAGCTGAATCCCGGCGAAGAGCTCGTCTGCCTGCTCGAAGAGATAGACCGCGCGCAGCGCCAGCGCCACTGCCATGCTTGCGGAGAGGTGACTGTAGCGGCCGGGCTTCTGGTTCGCCACGAGCCAGGTTCCCTCGGCCAGGGCATCCATGGCCCGGCTGACCTCGTTGACCTGGGTCGACGACTCAGCCAGCAATGCCAGAGCCTTGGCCCGCCACATCGGGTCGGGCTCGTCGTCCAGGTCGCCAAGGAGATCCAGGGCCACGGTCACTGACTCGTGGTGGCGGCCCACCTCTTGGAGGGCGACGCCCTCGATGTAGCGCAGGAACCGGGTGGTGACCCGGTCACCCGCACCAGTGCTGACGAGCACCCACTCGCGGCAGGCTCGAACAGCGCGCTCGGAGAACCCGTCGATGTAGAGCTGGTGGGCGTTGTCCGCGAAGCCGTCGAACGGCCCGAACTCGCCAACGGGCTCGAGTTCGCTGCTTGTCGGCTTCAGCATGGATGCCCCGTCTCAAGCCCCCCGCGCCCCGATGCCGGCGCGCGATAAGACACACAGGCCAACGCACGCGGCGACCCGTGATGGCCGCACACTACCACCGTGAGGACCATCGGGGAGGCGAAAACGACGGGTTGGTCAGCCCACCAGACGGGCCAGGAGCCGATCGAGCTCGGTGGCAGGATCGGAGGTGAGGCCGCCGTGGACCGGGCTGGGCTGGACGACCGTGCTTCGGGGCGCAGCGAGCCAGCCGAACCGCTGCCCGAGTGTGTCGAGCGAAGGGCGTCCGGGCGCCTGCTCGCCTCGGCAGATCGCGCACCCCGTCTCCCGCGTCGCACCCCCGCACAGCAGGTCCCGCCGGGGTGCCTGGGCCCTCCGCCGGTCGCGGTCGACCGCGAAGGCGCAGTCCAGGAAGTCCACTGTCTGAGCGTGGACGACGACGCCGACGTTGGTGAACTCTTCGCGGTCGACGCGTGGCACGCAGCGCAGCACGACATACTGATAGCTCACCAGTGACGAGGTAATGGGCGGTCATCTCCCGGCAGCCATGCAGACGGATTGTCAAGGCGTGCAAGCAGATTCAGCCGGTATGCCGTCCGGACAGTCTCGGCATCGGGCATGGCGTCGGTCGGTTCCAGCCACTCGTCAGGGACCTGGGCGAGGACGCCGCCCAGGAGCGAAGCCAGCACGATGCCGGCAAGGACTTCATGCAGTGGCGAGAGGTCCGCCGCGATGTCGAGCAACACGTGCTTGCTGGCGTCGAACGGCTGCGCGGCAAAGCGGTCCGGGTCTGAGCCACGGGTGGGCCACGAGTGGTGGAAGTACAGGGCGGCACCGTGGTCGATGGCCCAGGTCTGGCCATGCCACACCAACAGGTTGGGGTTGCTCCACGTGCGGTCGACGTTGGCCGTGAACGCGTCGAGCCGCCGACGATGACCTCGGCGACGAGCGCCTTGAGCCCTTGTCCGGCTCCTCTGAACTTCATGACGTAGGTGCCGTCGTCGTCGGCTTCGACGATGCCCGGCAGCGAGCCGCCTTCGCGCAGCGGCGTGACGTAGCGGATCGCCTGGACGAGTTCGAGCACTCGGGCAGCCTAGGGCGTGTCTCCCAAGTGTCATGACAGCCAGAGCACGATCGAGGCCATGACCATTCTCCCCCGGTAGGTCAGGGCGAACTTGTCGAAGCGGGAAGCAAGGCCGCGCCAGTACTTGAGCTAATTGAAGGCACGATCGACT
>JBBQUB010000239.1:0-3603 GCA_038212865.1 Actinomycetales bacterium | reverse complement strand
GTACCGGCGAAGAGCAACCTCACCCGCCGCTACCGGGCCTTCCCGAACAGCGGGTGCGGGCTCTGGCGGACGACCGGCGCCGCGGTGGTCGCCCCGAACCACCCGGCGGCCCGGATCTCGGCCATCGCCTGCTTGCGGGTCTGCGGGTCGAGGCGGTCGACGAACAGGATGCCGTCGAGGTGGTCGGTCTCGTGCTGGACGCAGCGGGCCAGCAGCTCCGCCCCCTCAAGGATGACCGGCTCGCCATGCTGGTTGAAGCCTTTGGCCACGACTCGCAACGCGCGCGGAGTGTCATAGAAGATCCCTGGGAAGGACAGGCAGCCTTCTTCGCCCTCCTGCATCTCCGAGGACAGGTCGAGGCTGGGGTTGATCAGATGACCCGGTTCATCATCGACGTGATAAGTGAAGACCCGCAGGCCCACCCCGATCTGAGGCGCCGCGAGACCAGCGCCCGGTGCGTCCATCATGGTGTCGGTGAGGTCCTTGACCAGCTGGCGCAGCTCCTTGTCGAAGTCGACAACCTCGATGGCGGACGTGCGCAGCACGGGGTCACCAAAGATTCGAATGTCCTTGATCGACACTGTGCTGGTTCCTCGCCTCGGATGTGCTGGGGTGCCCAGTCTATGGGGGCGGCATCGGCAGGCCACGCAATGCCAAGTCCTCGCGAAGGTGGCCGGTGTCGGTGAACAGGATGACGTCCAGCCCAGCCTCCGCCGCAGCCTTGATGTTGGACGGACTGTCGTCGATGAGGATGCAGTCGCCCAGGCTTTGGCCGATCCGTTCCTGGAGGATCTCGAAGATCCTTGGGTCGGGTTTGGCAACGCCTTCCTCGCCGGAGACGATGATGTCCTCGAACAGCCCAAGGAAGTCAAAACGGTTCAGCGCGACCGGGAACAGCTCCTTCGACCAGTTGGTCAGCGCGAAGAGCTGGAGGCCGGACGCAGACAGCTCACGCAGTACCTGGACGGTGCCCTCGATCGCTCCGACGATCGAGTCAGGGAAGTTCTCACGGTATCCCCGGATCGCCGGCTCCCAGTGCGGGTGCGACGCTACCGCCACGGCCTCGCCTTCGAGCCACGAGCGACCGGCGTCCTGCTGACGATTCCAGGCCGTGAAGTCGAAGTCCTCGTCGGCCAAGAAACGAGCTGCTTGCTCCGCGCCAACCGCCTTGGCGATGGCTGGAAAAGGGTCCCAGCTGATCAGGACGTTGCCGAGGTCGAAGACCACGACACGGACCGGGGTCGGCGCGAGATCGGGATCGGACGGTTGGATGGAGCCGGCGGGTTCCCGGCCAGGCAGGCGGGCGTCGGGCACAGAAGCCATGTCCTGGACCTTAGCGACCTACGTCCGCAGCCATCAGTCGAGGTCGAACGCCGCTCGGATGGCTCGCGCCAGATCGTCCTCCTGATCAGGCAGCATCAACCCGATGGGTGCCAGCAGGTTGGCTCGCGGAATGGTTTGGATATTGTCGCAGTGCACGACACAGTCATGGTCGAGGTTGTTGCGGGGGCCGACCAGGACCTCGGTGGCGAGGCCGCGAATGGTGGAGGTGATCGGCGCCACCGTGATCCCGCTCAGGTGCGGGACCGCGATCGCTCGCGTTAAAACCAGTGCCGGACGAATCTTGTCCAGTCGTACCAGGTGAATCGCACGCACTAGTCGATGCCCGGGTAGGTCGCGACGAGCTGCTCGAGCATGCCTTCAAGCTCTGAGTATGGGTTGCCGCCGGACGCGATGATGACCTCCAGATCGTGGGCCGCGATGTGCTCACGCTCCATCCGGCGCAGAGCCTTGCCCACCAGCTCAGCCCGGCTGCTGGCGTGACCCTGCGAGACCTCGCGGTCGAGAAACGCGACCTGAGCGTCAGGCAGGCGGACAGCGATCTGAGTACTCATACACCCGATGGTACCAGTTTGGGATTCATTCAGGCACGCTCAGCCGAACCCATCCGTTGGGTCCACCCGAACACCGATCGCTTCCGGCTCCTTGCGCGCGCTGCGGACGGCCTTCAGATGCGTCAGCGCCTTGGTCAGAGCCGGGCCGTCGTCCAGGGCCGCACGCAGCAGGAACTGGATCTTAGGTGCGTCATCAGCATCTGTCCGAGAGGCTCCCGCGGCGGACCCGGCAGCCGGAGGACCCACCGGCGCCCAGGGCAATGGCCCGAGTCGCTCGACCGAGTCAGCTAGGCCAGCGAGCTCGACGGCCCGCTGGACCGCGACCCGCGACCCGACCAGCTGCGCCATCCGGACGGCCGGAGGCAGCGAGAGCTCCACCCGTTCGGCGAGCTCGCGCTCGACGAACCACTCCGGATCCCACCGCACCAGCGCCTCGACTGCCGGCAGCGTCGTGTGAGCAGGTGCGCCACACAGCACGACCACTCCCCCATCCGACGAACCACGGGTGAGCGCCGCGGCGGCCAGCCAACGCCGCAACGCCTCCTCTGACGCATCAAGGTTCGGGCGGTCCAGAGACGCCCACGCATCGAGCAACAGCGTTGCAGCGTAACCGTTCTCGGCCGTGGGCTCGGCGCCGGGCGTGGCGATGACCAGGCTGGGTTTGCCGGAGACCGAGGGCAGCACCTCACCCGCACCCGACGTGTGCACCGGCACCCCCGGGAAGGCGCGACCGAGCTCCTCAGCCGTTCGCCGGGCACCTACCACGCTTGACCGCACCGTCCGGCCGCCGCACCCCCCGCACTCAAAGGCTGCGGCGGCAGTCCCACACCAGCGGCAGGTCGGCACCCCATCGCCAGCGTTCAACGCCAACGGCCCGTGGCAGCGAGCACAGCGCGCCGGCTCACGACAGGTCTGACACGACAACGACGGGACGTAACCCCGGCGCGGGACCTGGATCAGTACCGGCCCCCGACCCAGCGCGCTCTTGGCGACTCGCCACGCTGCCGAGGGCAGGTGCGCACGAGCGGACAGGCCATCACGTTCGACATCTGTGCCCTCGCCCGCCACCAGGACACGCGGGGCGGCCAGGCGGCGCTTGACCGCGTCGGCGCTGACCGAACGCACCTTCCCCGACTCGACCCACTGCTGAACCGACGTCGTTCGCGTGAAGCCGCCGGTCAGCATGGCTGCGCCCTCGAGCCCTGCCCGGGTTCGAAGGACCTCACGCAACGCAGGGTAGGGCGCGCGCGGCTCGACGAGCACGTCGTCGCCGTCGTCCCACCAGGCGACCAGCCCCAGGTCGTGCACCGGGGCGAAGCTTGCCGCTCGCGTTCCCACCACGCACCGGACATGCCCGCGCAGCACCTTCAACCAGGCCGTATAACGCGCCTGCGGACCCTGCCCAGCGGTCAGGCGGACGTGCTGCCCGGCCCCCAGCAACGACTGGAGAGCGTCGTCGACCCGGTCGACATCCCGGTGGTCGGGAACCACGATCAGCGCACCGCGTCCGGCGGCCAGCGAGGTCACCGCCGCCACGGCCAGAGCGGCCGGCCAGTCGTCGCCTCCTTGCTGACCGGGCAGTGCGAGCCACGACGCCGCAGGAGCATCGCCCGCCGCGAGATGTCGCAAGAAGGAGGTCCCCGCCGGGTAGCTCCGCCAGGGCCCGGGCTCCGGCGCCTTCGTCGCCGCTCCAGGCGCCGCATCCACC
>JBBQUB010000238.1:0-3665 GCA_038212865.1 Actinomycetales bacterium | reverse complement strand
CACCAGCAACCCCCTTGATGTGGCGCGAATCGCCCTGCCGCTGCTTGCCTACTTCGCCATCATGTGGGGCGGCGGCTACGCGCTAGGTGCAGGTCTCGGACTGGGCTACCAGCGGACCACGACCTTGGCCTTCACCGCTGCAGGCAACAACTTCGAGCTGGCCATCGCCGTCGCCATCGCCACCTTCGGGGTGACCTCCGGGCAGGCGCTCGCGGGAGTTGTCGGGCCGCTCATCGAGGTCCCCGTCCTGGTTGGGCTGGTCTACGTCAGCCTCGCCCTCCGCAAACGTTTTTCCCCGACAGCGTCCTTGACCTCAACCTGACCAGGAGCCCACCGTGTCCACACCACACACCAAACCGGTGCTGGCTGCCGCGGACTACTCCCGGATCGTGGATGGCCTGGCCTACCACTACGACGGCGTCTTCGACCGGGAGAGCGTGCAACGGGCCGTGGACCGGGCCCGCGCCACCCTGGAACCGGTATCCAGGTTCCGCGCGTTCCTGCCGATCCTGACCGAGCGTTTCGCCCGCGACCAGCTCCTGGCCGCAGCCCAGGTCGCGGGCAAGATCGCAACCGGCACCCTGGAGATTCTGTTCGTCTGTGTCCATAACGCCGGCGGCTCCCAGATGGCCGCGGCCTTGGCAAGCCACCTGTCCGCTGATCTGCGACGACATCCAAGCGCGGGTCGCCACCTTGCTCGGCCACATCCTGCACCAGTCCTAAATACCAAATTGCGCTCATCGAAAGGTGCCCACCCCCATGGCCGAAAAACCCAGCGCCCTGTTCGTCTGCGTGCACAACGCCGGCCGCTCCCAGATGGCCGCCGGCTTCCTGTCCCACCTCAGCGGCGGGGACGTCGAGGTCCGCTCAGCCGGGAGCATCCCCGGCGATCAGGTGAACCCCGCCGCGGTCGCAGCAATGGCCGAGGTCGGCATTGACATCTCCGCCCAGACCCCGAAGATCCTGACCACGGACGCCGTGCAGGCCTCCGACGTGGTGATCACCATGGGCTGCGGTGACGCCTGCCCGATCTTCCCCGGCAAGCGCTACCTCGACTGGGAGCTTGATGACCCGGCGGGCAAGGGGGTCGACGCGGTCCGCCCCATCCGCGACGAGATCAAGGCCCGCGTCGAAGCCCTGCTGGTGGAGCTCCTGCCCGACCGGTCGCATTATCAAGAAGGAGACAGCTGATGAGTGGACCCGAGAATATTCGCGAGATAGTCCGCCAACGGTATGCCGAGGCCGCCATCCGCTCCGCCACAGGCGACGGCGAGCAGACCCGTGCGGTCGAAACCTCTTGCTGCAGTGGGACATCCGTGGGCACGACCGATGCGAAAGGCCACGTCGTGTTCGGCGCTGAGCTCTACGGCCTCGAAGCAGCAGAGGGTGCTCCCGGCGCCGCACTGGCCGCCTCGCTCGGCTGCGGCGTACCCACCGCCGTTGCGGATCTGCACCCCGGTGAGGTCGTCCTCGACCTTGGCTCGGGCGCCGGCGCCGACGTCCTGATCTCCGCTCGCCGCGTCGCTCCCGGTGGTCGGGCTATCGGTCTGGACATGACGCCGGAAATGCTCGATCAGGCCCGGGCAAATGCGGCCGCGGCCGGGGTGGACAACGCCGAGTTCCTGCAGGGCTATCTGGAGGACATCCCCCTGCCCGATACCAGCGTTGACGTCGTGATCTCCAACTGCGTCATCAACCTGGCTGCCGACAAGCTCGTGGTGCTGGCTGAAGCCGCCCGAGTGCTGCGCCCGGGCGGGCGGCTCGCGTTCTCGGACGTCATCGCCGACCAGGACATGGACGACGTCACGAAGGCTGACATGGAGGCGTGGACCGGGTGCATCGCAGGGGCCCTGACCCATACCGAGTTCAGCGACGCGCTCACCCGCGCTGGGTTCACCGACATCGAGATCCGCCCCACCCACCGGGTTCACGCCCACGCCCAGGCCGCCATCATCCGCGCCACCCTTTGATCTCGCGGGTGGCACTCTGGATTCGACCTACGGCTTGTCCGTGCCCTCGAGGGCTGGGCGAGGTCTAGGGCTCGCCGCCAGTCCATGACCGCCTCGACATACCAAACGTGTACTCGTCTCGCCGCGTCACACTTTCAGCGGAAGAGGGTGGATCTCGTCGGCAGGGTGGCCAGCCTTCTCGTGAACACGTTGTACGGCGTCGGCTGAGCTGGCCTCGGAGAGGCAGTAGACGAAGCCGCTCTCAGGGTCGGCCCAAGCCTGCTTGAAGACGACCCCCTCCTCATCCTGAACGGCTAGGTCAGCGTTGTGAGCCTCGTTCAGATCTTCGGCGGTGATGCCGACCATTCCCCGGTGGACATCCATGAACTCAGGCATGTTCTCCTCCTCGTTATGGGGAAATAAGTCAATCAGGACATTGGGAGCCTTGGGAAGGCCGACGGCCAGGCGACTCAAGGCGCAGACCACCGGAGTGAGAGAGTTCGCGGGGATGGAGCAACGAAGGAGATGAAGATGGCGAGGGCCGACGGTTCGCTCCGTTTGAGCTCAACAGAGTCCGCGGCACCCGGGCGGTCGTTCGAACGAGATGCGCACCTGCCGGGGGTGTGGGCATCCCTCTCGGCCGTCGCAGCGTTGCTGGCGATCGCGGGCAGTGTCGTGGGGCTGGTCGCTGCCGACTCCATCTATGGCCGTGAGACGTCCGAGCTCAGCGTTGTTGCCGCCGCGCAGGATCTGGTCAACCTCGTCCTGGTCGGTCCGCTGATGCTGGTCCTGGCCGTGCGGGCATACCAAGGCTCGCTGCGGTCCTGGCTGTGCTGGCTGGGGTGCGTGTCGTTCACCGTGTACAACTATGCGATCTATGCGTTCTCCATCCATTTCGGTCCGTTGTTCCTGGTCTGGATCTGTGTGCTCGGGCTCAGCCTGTTCGCCCTGATCGGTAGCTTGAGCGCGCTGGACCGATCAGCGCTGACGGCGTGGTTCGCTCGCCGACCGGTGCGCCTGCCCGGGTGGTTCCTGATCGCCGTGGTGGTGCTGTTCTCGATTCTGTGGCTCAGCGAGATCGTGCCCGATCTGCTCGCCGGGCGGCCGTCCACCAGCGCCGCCGGCTGGAAGGTTCCGACCAACCCGGTCCACGTTCTTGACCTGGCGTTCTTCCTCCCGGCGGCCTTCCTCAGTGGCGTCCTGCTGTTGCGCCACCACTGGCTTGGCTACGTCACCGCCGTGGGGCAGCTGGTCTGGATCGAGCTAACCGCTCTGCCGATCCTGGTCACCCCGTCCATCGCCAACCTCCAAGGTGAGACTCCCGGATGGGCAGTGATGGCGCCGATCGGCGTCATGGCGCTTGCGACCCTGGCCGTGCTGTGGCGCACCCTGTACAAACCACGCTGAGCCCGAAGCGCAAGACGCACTGAGCCCGAAGCACCAGGCGCAGATCAGCTGCGCCGGTCCCGCTTGTCAACGAGTGAGAGTCCCCAGGCGACGACGCCGGCGGTGAGGACCAGCAGCCACGAGAAGGGGACCCATGTGGTCGCGGTGCGAGCGGCCCACGCCACGGTCGCCGTCCCGACCACTGGGTGTGCTTGGACCGGCTTGGAGTACCCTCAGATCATCGCGGGCACCCCGGGGTGTGGACAAATGACCCCGCCGGGCGGGCGCCCGCGAAACGACGCCATGAGGTGCGCGCCGGCCAGGAGGACC
>JBBQUB010000237.1:0-3672 GCA_038212865.1 Actinomycetales bacterium | reverse complement strand
GCACCGTCGGCCGGCGGGTGCGGAAGCGCGGCAGCCCGCCCACATGCGAACCCCTGTGAAAGGCTTTCGCATTCCATGGCACAAAACCACCCATCGCACGAACACGACACCACCGCGCAAAACCCGCCCATGATCGGGGTGGGACCGAAGACCACGCCGGGAGCGGTGGATGCGCACCGGCATCACGAAGCGCCCACACCGGGCGCGGTGGCACCGGAAGATACGCAAGGCACGCATCTGGAGGAGCGGTACGCGGTCGCCGCCGGGCTGCCGGCCATCTACCAGACGATACGCTTCGCGGTGAAGGAGGCCGGGCTCGTCCGCGGCACCGCCGCCTTGCTCAAGGTCAATCAGAAACGCGGCTTCGACTGCCAGAGCTGCGCGTGGCCCAGCCCGGATCATGACCGCAACGTGGCGGAGTTTTGTGAGAACGGCGCCAAGGCGGTGGCCGATGAAGCCACCACGCTGCGGCTGTCGCCCGAGTTCTTCCGCCAGCACTCGCTGGCCGAGCTGCGCGAGCACAGCGACTACTGGCTGGGACAGCAGGGCAGGCTCACCCAGCCGATGGTGAAACATGCCGGCGCCAGCCACTACGAGCCGATCACATGGGTCTCCGCCTTCCAGCTCCTGGCGCAGGAGCTCAACGTCCTTGCCAGCCCGGATGAGGCCGTCTTCTACACCAGCGGGCGCACCAGCAATGAAGCGGCGTTTCTCTACCAGCTGTTTGCCCGCCAATATGGCACCAACAACCTGCCGGACTGCTCCAACATGTGCCACGAGTCATCCGGTGCGGCGATGAGCGAGCAGATCGGCATCGGGAAGGGCGCGGTCACGCTCAACTCCCTCGAGCAGGCCGAGCTCATCGTCATCTGCGGCCAGAACCCGGGCACCAACTCCCCACGCATGCTGACCCATCTGGAGACCGCCAAACAGAACGGCGCCGTCATCGTAGCGGTCAACCCGTTGCCCGAAGCTGGGCTGATCCGCTTCAAGAACCCCCAGAGCCTGAGCGGGGTCCTCGGTCATGGCACCGCGATCGCTGACGACTTCCTTCAGGTCCGGCTCGGTGGTGACCACGCCCTGTTCCGCGCGGTGGGTCACCTGCTGCTGCAGGAGGAGGCCGCTAACCCCGGCTCCGTCGTCGACCACGCCTTCGTGCAGGAGCACACCAGCGGGTATGCCGAGTACGCCGACGCCGTCCGCGAGCTCGACTGGGACCTCACGCTGAAGGCGACCGGCCTGCGCCGCGGGGAGATCGAGTCCCTGGCGCGGCGGTTCGTCGACTCCACAGCGACAGTGGTGACCTGGGCGATGGGGCTGACCCAACACCGGGACGCCGTCGCCACCATCCAGGAGATCCTGAATGTCCTTCTGCTGCAAGGAAATATCGGCAAGAGCGGCGCGGGCCCCTGCCCGATCCGGGGACATTCCAACGTCCAGGGCGACCGCACCATGGGTATCTGGGAGAGGACGCCCGACTCCTTCCTGGACGCACTCCAGGCCGAGTTTGCCATCACCCCGCCGCGCAAACGGGGTATCGACGCGGTCGAGACGGTGCACCGGCTGCGCGACAGGACGCTTCGGGTCTTCTTCGCCATGGGCGGCAACTTCGCCAGCTCGACCCCCGACACGCCAGTGGTTCACGCGGGTCTGAACGCGTGCGAGCTGACCGTCCAGATCTCGACCAAGCTCAACCGATCGCACACGGTGACCGGAACCGAGGCGCTGATCCTGCCCTGCCTGGGTCGCACGGACCGTGACCGCACCGGCCACGGCGACCAGTGCGTGACGGTCGAGGACTCCCAGAGTCAGGTGCATCTGTCGCAGGGCTCCCTGGCTCCCCCGTCCAGCGGCTGCCGCAGCGAGGTGGCCATCGTGGCCGGGTTGGCGGCTCGACTGCTCCCTGACGACCCGCAGATCCCGTGGGCGGAGTTCGCCCAGGACTACGACCTGGTGCGGGACCGGATCTCGCGCGTCGTCCCGCACTTCGAGAACTTCAACTCCAGGGTCCGGGAGCCGGGCGGCTTTCTGTTGCCGCATGGGCCACGCGACGAGCGGGCCTTCGACACCAGCACCGGCAAGGCGCAGTTCCTCATCCAACCCGTGGAGATGCTCGAGGTTCCGCCAGGGCGACTGCTGATGCAGACCATCCGGAGCCACGACCAGTTCAACACCACGATCTATGGCCACGACGACCGTTATCGGGGAATCCACGGCACCCGCAAGGTCGTTCTGGTCAACCCGGCCGATCTGGACCGGATGGGTTTTCGCGACGGCGACGTGGTCACGGTCGTGAGCGAGTTCGAAGGCCAGGAACGGCGAGCGGAAGGCTTCCGGCTGCAGACCTACCCCACAGCGCTGGGCTGCGCGGCCGCTTACTACCCCGAGACCAACGTTCTGCTGGCTGCAGACCATGTCGCCCGGCGCAGCAACACCCCCGTCGCCAAAAGTCTCGTCGTGCGCTTCGAGCGAGCCTGATGGGCCGAGTCACCCGCCGGACCCCGGTGCACCATCTGGACCTCTCGGATCCGGAGGCATTAAGGATCACCAGCCGCCCCGACACGGTCACGGTCGAGGAGCCGCTGGAGATAAGGGTCGGGGGCGTCTCTCTCGCGGTCACCATGCGAACCCCGGGCAACGACTTCGACCTGGCGATCGGCTTCCTGCTCAGCGAGGGCCTGATCGGAGCCGCCGAGGCCGTCCGGACCCTGATGCACTGCCAGGACGAGGGCGAGGACGGTCTGCCGACCTACAACGTCGTGGACGTGACACTGGCGACGGGGGTGTCGCCTCCCGACGCCAGCGCGGCCCGGGCGTCCTACATCACCAGCTCGTGCGGGATCTGTGGCAAGGCCAGCATCGACGCGATCACGACCGCCAGCCGGTATGACGTCTCGCAGGACCGCGCGATGGTCGACCCCCGCGTGCTCGCCACTTTGCCGACAACGTTGCGCGCACAGCAAAAGGTCTTCGACCGGACCGGGGGCCTGCATGCCGCTGGTCTGTTCACCGCGGAGGGTCAGCTGCTCGTCGCGCGTGAGGACGTCGGCCGCCACAACGCCGTCGACAAGGTCATCGGCTGGGCCGCCCGCGAAGGTCGGCTGCCCCTCACCGCACACGTCCTGTGCGTCAGCGGCCGAGCCAGCTTCGAGCTCACCCAGAAGGCCTTGATGGTCGGAATACCTATGCTTGCAGCCGTTTCCGCTCCATCGAGTCTTGCCGTGGAGCTGGCCACCGAAGTGGGTATGACCCTGGTGGGATTCGTGCGAGATCCCAAGCTCACGGTCTACTCCGGGGCGGAACGACTCGGCATACAGCCCTGATCCCCATCTCGCAGAGTGTGACGTGGGCCGCGTCGTGGTGGAGGATGGCGGGATGGCACGCGACGAATTCGGACCCATCCTGAACGGCATCCCGAGTCAGATCCCGGACATCGACCCGGAGGAGACCCAGGAGTGGCTGGACTCCCTGGACGCAGTCATCGACGCGGGAGGACGGACCCGGGCTAGATACGTCATGCGCAAGCTGCTCGAACGAGCACGCGAGCGTCAGGTGGGTGTCCCCTCGTTGACGGCCACGGACTACATCAACACCATCGCCCCGGAGGCCGAGCCCTGGTTCCCCGGCGATGAGGAGGTTGAACGCCGCTACCGCTCCTTCCTGCGCTGGAAC
>JBBQUB010000236.1:0-3729 GCA_038212865.1 Actinomycetales bacterium | reverse complement strand
GCGGCGGCGTTCACGGTGATGGGCCTGTTCGTGATGTACCTGGCCGGCAGCGGGACGATGACCTCCGGCGGGGGGTTCCAGGTAGCTTTCGGCAAACGTCTGGCGTCGACTTTCGGCTGGGTGGAGAAGGTCACCGCGCCGATCCCGGAGGCCATCCTCGGCCTGTTCGTCCTGGCGTTGGCGGGTGTGTTCGTCTACGCCACCCTCCGCAACCGCCCCACTCGAGGGCAGCTCTGCTCGTCAGCGGACGACACCGAAGACGAAGCCTCCCCGTCCAGCCACGAGGACACCCTCGAACCGACCTCGACCCATAAGTAAGGACCCTCATGACCACAGGAACCAGCAGACAAGGCGCAGCCCAGACAAGCCGCGAGCACATCAACGCGTTGCGGGCGGCCCAGGCAGAACAGGCTCGGCGCAAGAGGCTTTGGGTCCGGCTCGCGTCCGTGGGCGCCACCCTCGCCGTGATCGGGGTCATCGTGGCGATGATGATGAGCTCACGCCAGGAGTCCTCCGCCGCGACACGGCTCGCCCCTGACTTCACCCTCACCGACACCTCCGGGACACAGGTGAGTCTGGCGGCCCTGCGCGGCAAGAACGTCCTCATCTACTTCAGCGAGGGCGCCGGCTGCGAGGCCTGCATCACCCAGATGGGGCTGATCGAGAAAGACCCGAGATTCGCGGCCAAAGGCCTCACCGTGCTGCCTATCGTGATGGACCCCAAGGATGACATCACCGCCGCCATGGCAACCAACGGCATACGAACGCCGTTCCTGCTCGACGACGGCACCGTTTCCAAGGCCTACGGCACCCTGGGCAAGGGCATGCACGCCGACCTTCCCGGACACAGCTTCGTCCTTATCGACAAGGCCGGCACGCAGCGCTGGTACGGCGAGTATCCCTCGATGTTCATCTCGCCGGACGACCTGCTTACAGAGGTCGACAACCACCTAACCAGCTGAGCCACCGGCGTTGTCGGTCACGCCGCTCGGTAGTCAGTCCGCAGAACATACGGGAGGGAGGAGCTCACGATGATGGGTTGGTATAGCGGTGGGATGAGTCCCCTCGGATGGGTTGCCACGGGCGCGTTCTGGGTCCTGATCCTTGGGCTGATCGTTTGGCTGATCGCGCGACTGCTCCCCGGCAGCGCCAAGCCGACGACCACCGCGGCTGACTCGCCAATGGAGATCCTCAACAGCCGGCTGGCCGGCGGTGAGATCGACCTGGCCCACTGGCAGGCGCAACGCGCGGCCCTCATGGCCTCGGTAGCCGGTCTCACAGATCGCTCAGGCGAAGACAGTTGAACGCTCAAACGCCGCGGCCACGTCCAGATGCCTCGCAAGGAGAAGACGGGAAGACAAGCATGAGTCGTCATCCGGTATCCGTGGAGGATCGCGCGGACGCGGCCGAGTTCAAGCATGCGCTGCTCATGCGACTCGGCCTTCCGGCCGATGCGAGCGACCACGCCGTCGAAGCAGCCCGCAACCTGCTCGTGGAGTTCCTCGAGCTCTCGCCGCGCAAGGTCAACTTGTGGGCCGCGGCTCAGACCGCCGATGTGGACGAAGCGTTCGCCCTCTTGTCGGGGCCTGAGCAGCTCCTGATCTCGGCGAGCCAGAGGGCCGCGAGGGTTCAGTCCCGGCTGGACGAGACACCAGCGCGCGTTAGCCCAACGCCGGTAGTTCCGGTGGCATCTACCGCCGCCGCGACACGCAAGAAACGGCGGAACCAGATGATGTGGGCGATCGTGCCCCTGCTCGTTATCGCCGTTGTCTTCCTGGTCTTCCAGATGGGCAACAGCTCCACAGCCCCCGACCCGTTGGCGACACCGACGGCCCAGCCGAACTCAGCGCCATCGGGGGCTCCCAGCACAGTCCCAGTCGACAGTACGAAGGTCGCCGCCCTGATGAAGAAGATCAGCGCGAACCCCAAGGACACTGCCTCGCTCCTGGCACTCGGCGACATCTACTTCGCCGCCGCCGACTACAAGAACGCGAGCATCTGGGAGCAGAAGGCTCTGGACGACAACCCGAAGAACCTGGCGGCGCTCCTGGCGATCGGCGCAGCCCAGTTCAACGTCGGCAATAACGCCGAGGCCAAGAAGCACTGGCTCAAGGCCGTGGCACTGGACCCCAAATCGGCCGAGGGCCACTACGACCTTGGTTTCCTCTATCTGAGCCAGACCCCGCCCGACAAGGTCAACATGACCGCCGAGTGGAACAAGGTCATCGCGATCGATCCCACGTCCGAGCTTGCGAAGTCGGTCGCCTCCCACCTGAACGCACCGGCTCCCACACCCACGGCCACATAGCGCCATGACCATTCTCACCGTCCTGCTAGCCTTCCTGGCGGGAATCGTATCCTTCGCGTCCCCGTGCTGTCTGCCACTGGTCCCGGCCTACCTGAGCTACATGGTCGGGACGACCCCAGCCGACTCGCCCAAAGCGCGGCGGGTCGCGTTCCACCATTCCCTCGCCTTCGTTCTCGGATTCACCATCGTGTTCGTCGGGCTGTGGGCCTCGATCGGACTCGTCGGGTACTTCCTGCGGGACTACCTCGGGATCCTGCGACAGGTGGGTGGGGCCATCATCATCGTGATGGGCCTGCACGTCGCAGGGCTGATCCGGATCTCAGCGCTGTACCGGCAGGTCTCGGTCCCGACCGGGCGCCTCGTCGGAAGATCAGCGTCCGGCGACGGCACCGTCAAGCTCCTTGCCCCCAGCTACGGCCGATCGACCATGATGGGCATGGCCTTCGCCGCCGGCTGGACCCCATGCGTCGGACCCATCCTCGGCGGCATCATCGGCCTGGCATCGCTGAGTGCAAGCGTAGGCCAGGGCACCGTCCTTCTGCTGGCCTACGCCCTGGGCCTTGGGGTGCCGTTCGTCCTGGTCGCGGTGGGCGCGAGCGCGGCGAACCGGCGACTGGCTTGGTTCCGCAAACACGAGGCCGGGGTCTCACTGGTGACCGGCGGGATGCTCATGGTGGTCGGCTTCCTGATGATCACGAACGTGTTCGAAAAACTGTCCGGTGTCCTACCCAGCTTCGGTATCTGAGGAAGAGTTCACATGAGCCAAGACGTCCGCACCCGCCCCACTGAGACCGGCAACCGTGAGTCGACCGACGGTCTGGACGGTTCCGGCGGCGGCCCCGCCGTTGCGGCCTCGGACGTCACGGACCGGATCTGGCGGTTCTTCATCTCGATGCGCACCGGGCTCTGGCTGATCCTCGCCCTGGGCGTGCTGTCACTGATCGGCACCCTGCTGGCGCAGACGCCCGCGGGACTATCCACTGACCCGGAGGGCTATACGAGCTGGCTGGCCTCCATACATTCCAAGTACGGCGGCTGGACCCCGGTCTTGGACAAGCTTGGCTTCTTCGCGGTGTTCACCTCGATCTGGTTCAAGGCGATCATGGTGCTCCTGACCACGAGCGTCCTGGCTTGTTCGGTCAACCGGGCCCCGCGCCTGTGGAAGCTGGCTTTTCACCCGCACACCCGGATGGGCCAGACCTTCTTCACCCATGCGCCTCTGCGAGCAAGCGTGGTGGTCCCGGCCGAGCCCGACGAGACGATGGACTATGTCCGCGAGGTCCTGAAGGCCCATCGCTTCATGACGGTCACCGACCCGGACAATGGCGAGGCCAACCTGTACGCCGACCGGTTCCGCTGGGGTCCTTTCGGAACCGTCATGGCCCACCTGAGCTTCGTCATCATCCTGCTGGGCTTTTTTC
>JBBQUB010000235.1:0-3816 GCA_038212865.1 Actinomycetales bacterium | reverse complement strand
AACGCGCGGCTGAGCATGCCCGGTGCCGCATCGGTCGGCGGTAACGTCCACCGCTTCGGCAGGGTCGGCGAAAGAATCCCGATGAAGCTCTCAGGACCCCTGAGCGCCAGCCGATAGGACGCGTGTCGACGCCGCGGTGACGACAGGGGCGAGCCCACGGATGGGCTCCCTGGACCCCATCCACGGAAGTGACATCATGGTCCTGACGATCAACAGCAACCTCCTGAGGACGAACGTCTTTCGAGACCCCTTGCGCGCGGGGCTGATCTGGACGATGTGGGGAGGCGTCCTCGCCGTCGCCTGCGTGGTCGGACTGATGATGGATGGAGCCAGGCTAGGCCTGGTCGTGACCGCCCCGCTGGGGATGGTGTCCCTATGGGTGCCGACGGTCGTGTGCTGGCTGGCGGTCTCGCGGGTCGGGTTCCGGCGTCTGGAAGTGGTCTTCGCCGCGGCTGCTCTGTCCTCGTTCGCTGCAGCCAGTACCTACCACCTCTGGTTCCGGGCAGCGACGGGGTCTTCGGCGTCGTTCCCTTCCGTCGCGGACCTGGGGGCCTTGTCCTTCTACACCCTGATCGTGGCCGCGCTGACCGTTGCGGTGAACCCCAAGGTGCGTGGGCTGGCGCCGTGGTTGTGGTGGGAATGCGCTGTGGGGTCGCTCGGTGCGGCTACGGTGCTGGCGGTCGTGCTCAGCCCTGTGCTGGACTCCATCTCGATGGGTTCGTCGTCGCCGCTCGCCTCAGTGTGGGCCGCCTATCCGTTGTTTGGCCTGCTGATCGTGGCTACGGTCGCCGGGATCGCTTCCTGGCGAGGCGTGCGGATGGGCTCCCGGTGGGGCCTGTTGATCGTGGGCCTGATGGTGTTCTCCGTAACCCAAGCCAGCTACGCGCTGCAGGCGAGCAAGGGCGCCTACGTGTTCGGCAGACCGTCTGACGCCGGTTGGGGGATCGGACTTGCCCTGGTAGCGATGTGGGTTGACGGCGCTGAGCGCCGGGTGGGATCCACGAAGCAGGGAAGAAGATCGTCAACTACAGCGCGGACTCAGTCAACGACCGGCGGGACGGCCCTGGTGGTTCCGGCGATGGCTGCCACCGCGGTGTTGGCGGTGCTGATCGTGGAGGCCTGGGTGCGGGTGTCGAACCTGGCCCACGCCTTGGCGGTGGTGACGTTGTTGACGGCGATGGTCCGGACCCAGGTGGCGTTTCGCCGTCTCGAGCGGATGGTGCACCTCCGCCGCCGGGAGGCCATCACCGACGAGCTGACGGGCCTGCCCAACCGGCTGGCGCTGTACGCCGACGTGGGCGCTCGGCTGGCGGACCACAGCTCACGCCGGGCGTTGTTGTTGTTGGACCTGGACAAGTTCAAGGAGGTCAACGACAGCCTCGGCCACCAGGTCGGGGACCGGCTGCTGGTCCAGGTAGGCGCCCGGTTGCAGGAGCACCTGCGTCCTGGGGATCTGCTCGCCCGCCTTGGCGGCGACGAGTTCGCTGTCCTGCTCGAAGACGCTGGCCGCGAGCAGGGCGCCGCTGCCGCCACCAGACTGCGCGCGGCGCTGGCCGAACCCTTCGCCCTGGAGGGTTTGTCCTTGCACTCCGGCGCCAGCATCGGCATCGCCCTGTCCCCGGAGGACGGCACCGACCTGAACACCTTGTTGCGCAAGGCGGACATCGCCATGTACAAGGCCAAGACCTCCGGCGAGGGACATCACCTTTACAGCTGCATTGATGACGCCGACTGCGAGATCAGGCTGCGCACCGTGGCTGAGCTGCGGGCGGCGATCGTGAGCGATCAGCTCGTGGTGCACTACCAGCCCAAGATCAACCTGGACACCGGCAAGGTGCACGGTGTCGAGGCGCTCGTGCGCTGGGAGCACCCCACCCGGGGGCTGCTCTACCCCGATGCCTTCCTGGCGCTGGTCGAGGAGGCCGGGCTGATGCCCGCCCTGACGCGGCTGGTGCTCGAGATGGCACTGGACCAGGCCGCGGTCTGGCAGTCCCAGGGCCAGCACCTCACCGTCGCAGTCAACCTCTCCGCCAGCTCACTGATCGACTCCGACCTGCCCGACCGGGTCGCAGCCATGCTCGCCGCCCGAGATCTCTCGCCGGCCGCGCTGCAGCTGGAGATCACCGAGGAGTTCCTCATGGCCGACCGCGACCGAGCCCGAAGGATTCTGACCCGGCTACGCGACGGCGGTGTCCAGATCTCCATCGACGACTACGGCACCGGATACAGCTCCCTGTCCTATCTGCGCGACCTGCCCATCGACGAGCTCAAGCTCGACCGCTCCTTCGTCTTCCCGATGGCCGGCGACCCCCGAGCCGCCGCGCTCGTCGCCTCCACCATCGACCTGGCCCACAACCTGGGTCTGCGGATGGTCGCCGAAGGCGTCGAGACCGACATCGCCTACACCGAGCTCGCCCGCCTGGGCTGCGACCAGGCCCAGGGCTACTACATGTCCAGGCCCGTCCCCGCCGCCGACCTGGACCGCTGGCTCACTATCCGACGCGCCACCCACGCGCTCGTTGACGCCCCCGTCGTCGTCCCGCAGCTGCTGCCGACCGCGGCCAACTTCTAGCTTCCAGCGGGACCGCCAGGTCCTGGCAGGCGAGGCGTATGGCGCGCGGCTCGCGGGCTCGTTCGGCGGTGACCGTTCCTGGCTGGGTCGGCGTGCACACCAGCCGCCGGCGACACCCAGGGCCGCCGCTGCCCTTAGGGTTGGGCCCAGCGTGCCGATAGGAGGGTCGTGACAACGCAAAGTTCCCCGGGACAGCTGCCGGTTGTTCCGGTCTCGGATATGTGGCTCGTTGGTCGACAACCGATCCTCGATCGCCACGAGCGCATCGCCGCCTATGCGCTGCTTTTCCGTGCGCCCGGGGAGGATCGCGCGAACATCGTCCATCAAGTGACCGCGACGGCGACTGTCATCCTGGGCACACTTTCCGGCTTCGGTGTTGAACAGATTCTGGGAGGACAACAAGGTTTTGTCAGTGTCGACGAGTACCTGCTGTTCGATGACGCGCTGGAGCTGATGCCTCGCGAATCTGTGGTCTTGACGCTTCTTGAGTCGGTGCGCCCGACGGAGGATGTAGTACTGCGTTGTGAGCAGCTCTCGGCAGAGGGGTGGAAGTTTGCCCTCGACGACCACGGGTGTTCCCCGGAGTACGAGCCGCTCTACCCGTTGCTGGAGGTAATGCGGATCGACCTGTCCGCCTCGTCCATGGAGACCATCGCCCCGTTCTTGGAGCGGCTGCGGCGATACCCGATGCGTTTGCTGGCCCAGAAGGTCGAGACTCGCCAACAGTTCCAGGACTGCTACGACCTCGGGTTCGACCTGTTCCAGGGTTACTACTTCGCCCGGCCGGTGACCATGAAACACAGTCGGGTCGATCAAGGTGCCCCGACCCTGCTCAAGCTGCTGCGGTTGCTGATGGACGACGCCGACATCGGTGAGATAGAGCACGTGTTCCGGACCAGCCCGGGCCTGACGTACGAGCTGCTGACGCTGGTCAACTCGGTCAGCATGGGATTGTCCCAGCGAATCGGGACGGTACGCCAGGCCATCGCCATGCTCGGGCGTCAGCAGATGCGCCGCTGGGTGCAGCTCGCCCTGTTCGGAGCCGGCGGCGAACAGCGGCTCGACAACCCGCTCCTTGACTCCGCCGCCGTGCGCGCCACCTTTATGGAGCAGCTGGCGCACCGTCACCCGATCCTGGGAAAGGCGCGGGAAGCACCCGACGAAGCCTTCATGGTCGGGATCCTCTCGATGCTCGACACGCTCTACGGGGTCCCGATTGACGACCTCGTGAGCCAACTGCACCT
>JBBQUB010000234.1:0-3867 GCA_038212865.1 Actinomycetales bacterium | reverse complement strand
GCTCACACCCGAGGGGCGGACGCCAACCGCTCAGACTCCAGCTGGGCTCAACCCCGCGGCACCCGAACCCGCAGCAGCCGCACCCGAACCCACATCCGTCACGACGCCGGTCACCACGACGCCGGTCACCACGACGCCGCCCGTCACAGCAACGCCGCCCGTCACTTGTCCGCCCCAACCCAGACCGACCGACCCAGTACCGACTGTCGTCACGACACCCGGCCCTTGCCCACCCGATCCTTGCCTGCCCGTCCCCACGCCGACTCCAACGACGACGCCAACGCCAACGCCCACGACGACGCCAACGCCAGGCACTCCTCACCCGTGCTCCGTCGTGCCGACTGGGCCCTCCACCCCCTGACGGCCGACCACTGCCTGACGTCAGGGCGCGGCCAGGCCTTAGAAAATCAGCTGCCCCACCACGACGACCAACAGCATCGCCACGAGGGCGATCAGCACGATGGCTCGGCGAAACCTGGGAGTCATCACCGTGCCAGCTCCGGCACGGGCTGGATGATCTCGCCGCGTGTGACACTCAGCCGTGGCCGCTGCCCCAGGTGGAAGCGCACCCGGATGTTCTCGCTACGCACGAGATAAAGCATGGCAGCAATGACCGCGAGGCCGGTCATGACACTGCCGATCAGGATGGTCCAGCGCGGCCCCCACGCCAGGCCGATCCACCCGACCAAGGGTGACACCAGCGGCGTGCCGCCCATGAATACCGCCATGTAGAGCGCCATGACCCGTCCGCGCATAGCGGGGTCGACGCTGAGCTGCACCATGGAGTTCGCGGTGGTGAGGACCGTCAACGCCGAGAGCCCGACCGGGATCAGCAGCAAGGCAAACCAGACGTACGACGGCGCGAGCGCGGCCGCCGCCGACGCCACGACGAATGCCGCGAGGGACACGAGCAGGATGCGCAGGCGGGGATTCGGTCGCCTCGCCGACATCAACGCCGCCGACAGGGAACCGATCGCCATGATCGAGCCCAGTAGCCCATAGGCGCCTGCGCCCTTGTGGAACACCGAGGTGGCCATTAGCGCGGTGGTCATCTGGAAGTTCATGCCGAAAGAGCCCAGGACGAACACGAGCGCCATGATCAGGATGATGTCGGGACGACCGCGGACATACCGGAACCCCTCGCGCATCTGGCCCTTGCCGCGCGCGCGGGGGGCGGGGCGCAGCTCTTCCGGCCGCATTCTCCACAGCGCGAACAGGACGGCCACGAAGCTGAACGTGTTGACGAAGAACGCGGGACCGGTGCTCTCGGCAGCGGCAATGACCAAACCCGCGACGCCGGGCCCGATCAGGCGCGCTGCGTTGAAGGACGCGCTGTTGAGGCCGACGGCGTTGCTCAGCGACTCGTGCGGCACCATCTCGGAGACGAAGGTCTGGCGGGTCGGGTTGTCCAGGGCGGCCGCCACCCCCTGGGCGAAGGCCAGCAGATAGATGTGCCAGAGCTGGACGGCGCCGGTGACGACAAGGACGCCGGTGAGCAGCGACGTCAGCGCCAGCGCACTCTGGGTGGCGAACAGGATGCGCCGTTTGGGGAAGCGGTCGGCGATCATCCCGCCCAGCGGCGCGAACAGCACGAGGGGGGCGAACTGCAGCCCCGTCACGATCCCGAGCGCCACCGATGAGTTGTCGGTCAGCTCGGTCAGGACCAGCCAGTCCTGGGCAACCCTGCCCATCCAGGTACCGGTGTTCGAGATGAGGGCGCCAGCAGCGAAGACGCGGTAGTTGTAGATCGACAAGGACGCGAAGGTGGGGCTCATTCGCTGGCCACCCTGGTCAGGATCGCCGTCGCCCTGACCAGCACCTCCCGCTCGTCGGCACTGATGCCCTTGAGCCTGGTGGCCATCCAGGCATCGCGCTGGCGCCGGGTCTCGTTGAGCAGCAACAGTCCCGGCTCCGTCAGCGAGATGAAGACCTGGCGGCGGTCAAGCGGGTCGTCCGTGCGGGTGACCAGCCCACTCTCGACCAGCGCCGCGACCGTGCGCGTCATGCTGGGAGGGCTGACCCGCTCGATCCCGGCCAGCTCGTGCGGCGTCAACGCGGTGTGCTCGAGTCGCGCCATGACGCTGAACTGATGCGGTGCCACGACCTGGGTACTCTCGAAGCGAACCCGCCTGCTGATTCGCATACACGCCAGCCTCAGGTCGTTGGCGAGATGTGCGAGCGACGTCTGCGGCGCGCTCTGGCTTGTTCGAGTTCTGGGTGGCATGAGTTCCTTCCGACTACTTAGCCTAACTCATTACCCATGCTAACTATTCCACAATGGTCACGTGGACACACCTGAGTCGCTTAGGGGAGACACCTGAAGCGGCAGGTGCTCGTTGGCGATGACTGTGGGTTGTTGGTCGTCCAGGTGACCGAAACCCCACAGTCATCGCCAAAATTGTTAGTCAGCCGACGCCGAGGAGGCTCTTGAGCGGGTCGAGCGCGAAGTAGACGATGAACAGCCCGGAGATGACCCACAGCAGCGGGTGCACCACCGAGGCCTTACCGCGCACGACCTTGATCAGGACGTACACGACGAACCCCGCGCCGATACCGGCCGTGATCGAGTACGTGAACGGCATCAGGACGATCGTCAGGAAGGATGGGATCGCGATCTCGAGGTCGTCCCAGTCGATGCCCTTGACCTGCTGCATCATCAGGAAGCCGACCACTACCAGCGCCGGGGTCGCAGCCTCGTAGGGGACCACGTTGACCAACGGCGCCACGAGCGTGGCCGCCAGGAACAACAGGCCGGTCACGACCGAGGCCAGGCCGGTCCGCGCACCCTCGCCGACTCCCGCCGCCGACTCGATGTATGCCGTGTTGCTGCTGACGCCGCTCGCGCCACCCGCGACGGCCGCCAGCGAGTCGACCAGGAGGATCTTCTGCGAGTTCGGGGGGTTGCCCTCCTTGTCGAGCAGACCGGCCTCGGCGCCGATCGCGACCATCGTGCCCATCGTGTCGAAGAAGTCGGCGAGCAGCAGGGTGAAGACGATCAGGATGGCCGACACCGCGCCGATCTTGCCGAAGGAGCCCAACAGCGAGAAGTTGCCCAGCAGGCCGAAGTCGGGGACGTCCACGAGCTTTGAGGGGATCTTCGGGACGTTCAGGCCCCAGCCCGTGGGGTTGACCAGCTTGCCCGTGTTGTCGAGCTGACCGCCGATCTTGGCGATGGACTCGAGAATGATTGCCAGGACGGTGCTACCGATGATGCCGATGAGGATCGCACCCTTCACCTTCTTGACCATCATGACGATGATCGAGAGCAGACCGACGACGAAGACGAGCATTGGCCATCCGGCCAGGAACCCGCCGACGCCGAGCTCGCCGAGGGGACCACCGAGCGACTTGCGGACGACGCCCGAGTCCACGAGGCCGATGATCGTGATGAACAAACCGATACCGACGCTGATGGCAATCTTCAGCTGCGCCGGGATGGCGTGTAGGACAGCCTTGCGGAAGCCGGTCAGCACCAGGACGGTGATGATGATGCCCTCGAGGACGACCAGCCCCATGGCATCGGCCCAGGTCATGCCCGGCAGCTTGGCGATACCGAAGGTCACGAAGGCGTTGAGACCCAGGCCCGTCGCGAGGGCCAGCGGGAAGTTGGCCACGATGCCCATGAGCAGGGTCATCACGCCGGCTACCAGAGCCGTCGCCGCGGCAACCATCGCCAGGTTGGGCTGGCCACCACCACCGAGGAAGCCACCGGTCGAGTCGGCCTGCGTGCCGATGATCAGGGGGTTGAGGACGATGATGTAGGCCATCGTGAAGAACGTGGCGACGCCGCCTCGGATCTCCCTCCCCGGCGTCGAGCCGCGCTGGGTGATCTGGAAGAACGAGTCGATTGCGCCGTGCGAGGTGGGG
>JBBQUB010000233.1:0-3898 GCA_038212865.1 Actinomycetales bacterium | reverse complement strand
TGCCGCGCGCGACCGCGTCGTCGTCGTCGGCGCGGATCGCGACCAGCAGGTCGTTGGGCCCGGCACCGTCCGGGGCCGCAAAGCCCATGCCGTCCAGTAGGTCGAGGTTGAGCCCGGTGGCCATCGCGATCAGCGCCGCCTGCACACCGTCGACGGTGGAGACCGACCGGCTCACCTGCATCAGGGTGACCGAGTCGTGGTAGGCGCCGTGTCGGATCTCTACCGACGTGCTGGGCGAGCCCATCAGGCCACCAACGCGCTGGGTTGGACGGCGAGGTCGTCGGCCAGCCGGGCCGCAGCGAGAACGCCGTGCGCCAGAGCCGCGCCCGAGGAGTGACCGACCGCGAGCAACCGTGCGGTCGAGCAGGCCAGGTCGCCGCAGCCGGCCAGCGCGTCGACGAGGCTGGTCACCTCCGGGATGCCCCGGCCGGCGGTCGCGTGCCGGAGCAGGGTGGCACTGAGCGCGGTGGTCCCCGCCAGCAGTGGTGCCGTCTCGCGGGCAAGCGCATCGACCGCCCCTGTCGACCCTGGCACGGCCGACAGTGTCAGCAGCATTGCGGCGAGGACGTCGTCACCGGCGGGCGTGAGGCCGGGTCCGAGCCCGACCAGAGCGGCTGGCCGCCAGTCCTGGCGGTCGGCGGGCAGGTCGGCCGGAGGCAGGGGCAAGAGTCCCTCGAGCGCGTCGGCGCGGGCTGCCAGCTGCGGGCCCGGTGGCAGCGACTGAGCAAGCGTGGGCCGCCACCACCGGCGTACCAGGAACCGCAGATCTCCGACCACGACCTCGCCTGCTCCCAGGGTCGCGACGTCGCCCCACCGGACGGCCGCGAATGGCCGGTGGCTGCTGGGCGTTCCGAGCAGGAGAGCGCAGGGCAGTCTGAGCGCGTCGGAGCTGACGAGGGCGACCACTTCCTCCGATGTGTCCAGATATACCGCCGTCGGAAACACGCCCCGCACGGTGGCGGTCCGGGCCGGGCCGGACAGCAGCCCGGTCAGAGTCGTGGGGGCGGCGACGGGCACTCCAGCCGGCAGGGGCACGGGCCGATCATGCCACCCCCTGTCGGCTTCGTCCGGGGGTGATCTGTTGAGCCGAGTAGGTGAATTTTGCGACGTCCCACACCTTCGGGCCAGTTTCGGTCACCATGGGCCCGATGTGGCCGGGGGCCACGTCACCGGTGAGCCATGCGTCGCGGCCGGACCCCGGTCGTGACCGTGCGCCTGAGCCCTGAGGAGGGGCGAGGATGGCACTGTTGAGTTGGAAGGTCGTTCACGGCGGAAAGACCCCACCACCCGGAGAGGTGGTGCGCCCCGACGAGCGGATGTCGTGGCCACGCACCACAGGCATCGGGATCCAGCACGTGCTCGCCATGTTCGGAGCGACGTTCGTCCTGCCGCCGATCATGGGGATCCCCGGCAACACGGCAGTGTTCTTCTCGGGAATCGGCACGCTGATCTTCCTGATCTTCGTGCGGAACCGGATTCCGAGCTACCTCGGCACCAGTGCCGCCTTCATCGGGCCGGCGTTCGCCGTCTATGCCAGCGGCGGTGACCTGAGCAACGTGCTGTTCGGCGTGCTCACCGCCGGCGTCGTGTTCTTCGTCGTCGGCGCACTGGTGAACGCGGGCGGTGCGCACATCATCGGGACGATCCTGCCGCCGGTCCTCACCGGCACCGTGGTCATGCTGATCGGACTCAACCTGGCCGGACCGGTCGCCTACAACGCCTACTGGACCCACGACCAGTGGCTGTCCCTGGTGACGCTGGCCATCACGATCTTGCTGCTCGTGATGCTGCGCGGCTTCCTGCGCCGCATCGCCATCCTGCTTGCCGTGGTCGGGGGCTGGGTGATGGCCGCCGTGATGGACGGCTTGAACATCAGCAACGCGGTCGACGGCAGCGGCAAGGCCGTCGACCGGATCGCCTGGCAGACCTTCCCGCCAGGGTCGAAGACGCCGTTGACTCTCGGCGACGCGAACTGGATCGGGTTGCCTGACTTCACCGCTCCGAGCTTCTCGCTCACCGCGATGCTGGTGTTCCTGCCTGTCGTGATCGTGCTCATCGCTGAGAACGCGGGGCACGTCAAGGCCGTTGCCGAGATGACCGGGGCGGACCTCGACAAGGACCTCGGTCGGGCGTTCATGGGCGACGGAGCGGCAACCACGCTGGCTGGTGCGTTCGGCGGCGCGGGCACCACGACGTACGCCGAGAACATCGGTGTCATGGCGGCGACGCGCATCTACTCCACCGCGGCCTACATGGTCGCGGCCGGCGCAGCGATCCTGTTCGGGCTTTGTCCGAAGTTCGGGGTGCTCGTCGGGTCGATCCCGGCGGGCGTTCTGGGCGGCGTGACGATCGTGCTCTACGGCATGATCGCCGTCCTCGGCGGCAAGATCTGGGTGAGCAACCGGGTCGACTTCGGCCAGACCCGCAACCTGGTTCCGGCGGCCGCGGGCGTCATCCTCGGCGCCGGCGACGTCACGCTCAAGATCACGGACAGGGTGAGCTTCGGCGGCATCGCGATGGGCACCATCGTCGCGCTGGTCGCCTACCACCTGTTCCGGGTCGTCAACAACCCGGAGGACGCCGAGGTGGGCGTCGTGTCGCCGTCGGGGGCGCATCGCTCCACGGAGGCGACCTTCGGTGAGGTCGGCTACGAGCACGCGGACACGCCGCTGAGCCCGCGCCACGGGAACGACACCCCGGGGCCTCGTCAGTAGTAGTCCAGCAAGCAGGCAGGGCCGCGCGGCCGATTGGGCCGCGCGGCCCTCGCACTTCCCGCCCGCCTGAGAGGATCCCCAGGTGAAGCCGTCCCCGTTCGCCTACTCGGCGCCGACGTCACTCGCCGAGGCGCTGGCGGTCCTCGCCGAGGCCGGGGTGGACGGCAAGGTGCTGGCGGGTGGGCAGAGCCTCCTGCCGATCCTCAACATGCGGCTGGCCGCGCCTGCGCACATCATCGACATCAACCGCATCCCGGAACTCGCCTTCGTGCGGGTCGAGGACGGCGGGGTGCGGGTCGGCGCGCTGGCCCGCCATGCCGACGTGGAGCGCCACGACCCTGCCCATGACGCCCTGCCCCTGCTCCGGCAGGCTTTGCGCCTCGTCGCGCACCCGGTGATCCGCAACCGCGGCACGACGGTCGGCAGCCTGGTTCATGCCGATCCGAGCGGCGAGATGACCGCTGTCCTCGCCCTCACCGGTGGCACGGTCGAGGTGGCCCGCCAGGGCTCGACGCGAACCGTCGCCGCTTCTGAGTTCTTCGTGGCGCCGCTGGAGTCGGCCGTCGCGCCGGGGGAGATGGCCGTCTCGGCGCACTTCCCCGTGTCGGCGCCGCGCACCGGCACGACGTTCGTGGAGGTGGCCCGCCGCCACGGTGACTATGCCCTGTGTGGGCTCGCCGCGATGGTGACGCTGCAGCAGGACGCCACGATCGGGCAGGCGCGCGCGGCGTACATCTCGGTCGGCCCGACACCCGTCGTGCTGGACCTCACCGAAGCGCTGCACGGCCAGTCTCCTGACCAGGCCGACTGGGACGCTGCCGGCCGGCTGGCCCAGGCCAAGGTGGACCCCGAGCCCGACATCCACGCGACCGCTGACTACCGGCGCCATCTCGTCGGTGTGCTGACCGGGCGAGCGCTGCGCGAGGCGGCGGGGAGGGCGGCATGAACGAGACAGGGCCGGAGCAGGTGTACGACGTGGTGCTGCACGTCAACGGCGTGCTGCGGCCCGCGTCGGTCCCTGCCCGGCGGCTGCTCTCGGACTGCCTCAGGCACGACCTGCGACTCACCGGCACGCACGTCGGGTGCGAACACGGCGTGTGCGGCGCCTGCACCGTGCTTGTCGACGGCCGCCCGATGCGCTCCTGCCTGATGCTCGCCGTGAGCGCCGAGGGTTCCGAGATCAC
>JBBQUB010000232.1:0-3910 GCA_038212865.1 Actinomycetales bacterium | reverse complement strand
CCATCACCGAAAGGTCCAGCTGCGGAATGAAGTTAGAAGGAAACACGATCTTTTCATGACCGTTCACGACGAATGGCTGCATGTGCCACATCCTTTGAGGGTCTTGGGTCCTGAGGAGTGCTTGGTCTTGGTCCCTGACGGATGGATCCGGCGATGGCGCGCGAACGGTCGCAGACTACGCCGGTCCGAGCGAAAAGGGGTGCGTCCCCAATGGCGGCAGGCAGGCAGGTGATCCGTCCCGTCAGCTCACGTGCTTCGGAACGGCACCGGAGCGGCTGAGGACGAACCGCATGCTCTTGTGCAAAGTCGGCGGTGGGGAAACCCATGTCACCGCAACCCTCTTGGTGGCGAGGAACGGGTGGCTGCTGCCTTGATGGTGGCCACGGGGACCACCATACGGAGATCTGCTTTTGGCCCTCCACAGGGATCATCGCTAGCTGCGGACGCGGCTCATCGTCGGGTCGTACAGCGGTCGCAGGGAAGCAACTGCGGGGTACCTTCGGCCGGCGATCTCGACATCCCAGGTCGCGCCGTCGAGATAGGTCTGGTCGAGCGGCTCGCCCGCCTCGATCATGGCCAGCCCCACGGCGCCGCCGAGGGTGAAGCCGTATGACGCGGCCCTGACGTAACCGGCAGGAACCCCGTTGCGACGGATCACCTCGGCGTGGAACAACATTGGCTCGGGTTCCTTCACCAGGAATTGCACCAACCGCCGGGTCAGCGGCCCGGCCGCCTTCTTGGCCTCCACCGCAGGGCGCCCGATGAACTGGGTCGAGCGCCTCAGGTCCACGGCAAAGCCGAGTCCGGCCTCGAGCACGCAGTCCGTGTTGTCGATGTCATGGCCGTAGTCGCGGTAGCCCTTCTCCATCCGCAGGCTGGACAGCGCCTTCAACCCGGCGTGGCGCAGATCGACCGAACGCCCGGCCTCGACAATCCGGTCGTAGACGTACAACGCCTGCTCGGTCGGTATGTAGAGCTCATAGCCCAGCTCGCCGAGGTAGGTGATCCGGATGCACAGCGCCCGGGCAAAACCACAGTCGATTTCGCGAGCCGTGCGGAACGGGAACGCCTCGTTAGACAGGTCCGCCGTAGTAATCGACTGAAGGAGCTCGCAGGAGTGCGGCCCCTGAAGGTTGAGCTGCGCGTAACCGGACGTCATGTCGATGACGAAGACGTTCTCATCGGCCCCGATGTTCCGCCGCATCCAGGTTTCGACGTGTCGGTGGGCCGTATCTGAGGCCACGACAAGGTAGTTCTCGTCGCTCAGCTTGGTGACCGTGAGGTCGGCCTCGATCAGTCCACCGTCATTGAGCCACTGGGTGTAGGTGATCGTGCCCGGTTCGCCATCGACGTTGTTCGCCGAGAGACGGTCGAGGAGACGTCCGGCGTCGCGGCCCTGCACGGCGAACTTCGACATGAACGACATGTCCATCAGGATCACGCCCTCGCGCGCGGCCCGGTGCTCTGCTTCCCAGTAGGGGAACCAGTTCTGCCGCCCCCATGACAGGCGCTCGACCACCGGCTCGACTCCCTCGGGGGCGAACCAGTCGGCGCCCTCCCAGCCGCTGACGTCCTTGAAGTAGGCGCGCTTAGCCGCGAGCCGCCCGTGTACGGCGGACTGCTTGATGCCGCGTGCCGTCTGCATCGACTTCGTCGGGTAGTGGCAGAGGTAGACCGTGCCGAGCGACTCGACGGTCCGGGCCCGTCGGTAGTCAGGGTTTGCCTGGTACCGGTGCAGTCGGTCGATGTTCATGCCGGTGATGTCGATGTCCGGCCGCCCGTTGAGGATCCAGTGGGCGATGACCCGGCCCAAGCCGCCGCCGGTGAGGATGCCGACGGAGTTGAGGCCGGCTGCCACAAAGTAGTTCTTGAGCTCCGGGGCCTCCCCGACGACCGGCGCCAGGTCCGGGGTGAAGCTCTCTGGTCCACAGAAGAACTTGCGGATGCCGACGGATCTGGAGATCGGGACGCGCGACATTGCCGTCTCGAGGTAGGGGCCCATCCGGTCCCAGTCCGGCGGCAGCTCGCCGAACGAGAAGTCCGAGGGGATGCCCTCGACCTTCCACGGGGCGCAGACCGGCTCGAACAGGCCGATCATGAGGCCGCTGCCCTCCTCACGAAAGTATCCGTGCGAGGCCGGGTCCTCCAGGATCGGCCAGGCGTTGGACACCTCGGGAATCGGCTCAGTCAACAGGTAGTAGTGCTCGGCGGCTTGCAGCGGGATCGTGACTCCAGACTTCTCGCCGAGCTGCCGGGCCCACATCCCAGCGCAGTTGACGACATACTCCGCCTCGATGTCGCCCTGGTCGGTGCGAACCCCCGTGACGACACCGCCGCGCTCGAGCACGTCCGTCACGGCGACGCCCTCAATGACTGTTGCCCCGAGTAGTCGGGCACCCTTGGCCAGCGACATGGTGACATCGACGGGGTTGACCCGGCCGTCCTGCTCGACATAGAAACCCGCCAGGATGTCATCGGTGCGGGCCAACGGGAACAGCTTGCCGACCTCGGCCGCCGAGATCTCCTGGACGTCCACGCCGCAGTGCCGGTTGAAGGCAGAGACCCGGCGGTACTCCTCGAGTCGGTCGGGCTCAGTGGCGATCTCGATGAAGCCGACCGGGTTGAAACCGGTGGCCAGGCCGGTCTCGGCTTCAAGGCGGCTGTAGAGATCGCGGGTGTACTTGCGCATCTCCGTCGAGGTCTGGGAGGTCGACCCGAAGGTCACCATGAGCCCGGCCGCGTGCCAGGTCGTGCCAGAGGTCAGGTGGTCCCGCTCCAGCAGCACAACGTCCGAACACCCCATCTGCGCCAGGTGATAGGCAACGGAGCAGCCGATCACTCCGCCGCCGATCACGACGACGCGGGCTCGCGTTGGCAGGGTCGAACCAGTTGTGGAGCGTGTGGCTCCGGAAGTATCGCGGGACGTCGACATCGGCGGCGACTCTCCTTCGGGGAAGGCTGGCAAGCTGACGCCCCCGACGGTAACAACAGCTGAGGCGCTGGTGGCTGGGGGAACGACTTCGGGTGGCTGTGCTCGACGCCCTGCGCCTGGTTCGGGCTACATCGCTCGAGGAAATCATCCTTGTCAGCGCACTTCGCCCTCCACCTGCGTATCGGTTGGAACCAGACCGATCCAGCGGGCGACGGCGTTCGAGGCGTGATGCTCGGGGTGCCCGTGCGCAACGACCCGTTGGACGTGCTGCTGCCTCAGCCAATCCATCATGAGTTTGCCTGCCCGTCGTCGCGTCGACGCACAATCCAGTTGAGCCAGCGTTGCCATCCGTCGGGCGGCTGGCCAACGACCTACCCGATTTAGCGGCTGCGGAGCTCTTGAAGAGTGGCCGGAGCCCTGGGCGGGCGTGGCGGTCAGGTGGTCTTGACCGCTGGCGTGGTGCGCCACAGGCCGGTGAAGAGTGTGGGCCAGGCGTGTTCCAAGGGCCACTGGATGGGCACTTGCATTGAGAGCTCAGGTGGGCCTCGGGCCAGCTGGAAGACGCACCGATGCCTGGACTCGGCGCCGGGACCAAGCGACCACAGCCAGTCCGCCCAGAGCCGTCGCCATGGGAAGCAGGACGACCATGGTCGGCAGCTGCCAGAGCACCGGGACCACGACATCTCCGGACCATGCGCCGAGCCCGATGGAGCACTCCTCGGAGCGAGCGTTACCGATGACCGAGACCACGCACACGGGCGGGCCGTACACGATGTAGAACGCGTGTCCGCTCGAGACCAGCGCCATGAGCGCCCCCGAAACGAGCCCGGGCACGAGCCGTGCCCGGCGCGCCCGGGCGGCGAGCACGGCGCCGACGACCGCGGCGGCGACGAGGAAGCCGATTCCGACCACGGCGGTGTCCCAGAGGACGTGGCTCACCGCAGGAAGTACCGGGTGTGCAGAGTCGTAGACCTGATT
>JBBQUB010000231.1:0-3938 GCA_038212865.1 Actinomycetales bacterium | reverse complement strand
CGGCTCGTCCACGCCGATGCTCACCGACGAGCATCTCGACGTGCCGCTGGACTTCGAGTCGGTGGGCGCCGCCGGGTCCATGCTCGGGACGCGCGCCCTCCAGATCTTCGACGAGACGGTGTCGGTGGTCCGCGCGGTCTCGCGCTGGACCGACTTCTATGCGCACGAGTCCTGCGGCAAGTGCACGCCGTGTCGCGAGGGTACTTTCTGGCTCAAACAGATCATGGAACGCCTCGAGCACGGCAAGGGCTCGCAGGACGACATCGACAAGCTCCTGGACATCTGCGACAACATCTTCGGTCGCTCGTTCTGCCCGTTGGCGGACGGCGCGATCAGTCCGATCACCTCTGCGGTGAAGTACTTCCGCCCGGAGTTCGAAGCCGGGATGCACACCCCCGCCGCGGAGCTGTTCCCGCCGGCGGCCTCGACGCTGTTCGCGAAGGAGAACGTGTCCGCATGACCGTCACCACGTCGCCCGCCGCTGGCGGCAACTCTGTGAGCTCCGGCGACAATGCCGAGATCCCCGCCAATCCCCACCTGGTCAACCTGACTATCGACGACGTTGCGGTCAGTGTTCCCAAGGGCACCTTGGTGATCCGAGCCGCAGAGCAGATCGGCATCCAGATCCCAAGGTTCTGCGACCACCCCCTGCTCGAGCCCGCGGGTGCCTGTCGCCAGTGCCTGGTCGAGATCGCGACCCCCGCCCCTGACGGCTCGTTGCGGCCGATGCCCAAACCGATGACCTCCTGCACCACCACGGTCAGCGAGGGGATGGCTGTCAAGACCCAGCACACCTCGCCGATGGCTGACAAAGCCCAGCACGGCCAGATGGAGTTCCTCCTGATCAACCACCCGCTGGACTGCCCGGTCTGCGACAAGGGCGGCGAGTGCCCCCTGCAGAACCAGGCCATGTCCAACGGGCGGTCCGAGAGCCGATTCGAGGACGTCAAGCGCACGTACCCCAAGCCGGTCCACATCTCCTCACAGGTGCTGCTCGACCGCGAGCGCTGTGTCCTTTGCACCCGCTGCACCCGCTTCTCCGACCAGATCGCCGGCGACCCGTTCATCGCCCTGATCGAGCGTGGTGCCCTGCAACAGATCGGCATCTTCCAGGACAAGCCGTTCGAGTCCTACTTCTCCGGCAACACGGTTCAGATCTGCCCGGTCGGAGCCTTGACCGGCGCGGCCTACCGTTTCCGTGCGCGCCCATACGACCTCGTCTCCACCCCCAGCACCTGCGAGCACTGCGCCAGCGGCTGCGCGATGCGTACCGACCACCGCCGGGGCGCGGTCCTGCGCCGGATGGCCGCCAACGACCCGGCGGTCAACGAGGAGTGGAACTGCGACAAGGGTCGCTGGGCCTTCACCTACGCCAGCGGCACGGACCGGATCACCGAGCCGCTCGTGCGCGATGAGGACGGCGTCCTTCACGTTGCAGCCTGGCCAGAGGCCCTCGACGCCGCGGCCCGGGGGCTGCTCGCGGCCCGTGACGCCAGTGGCGTCGGTGTGCTCGTCGGCGGCCGGGTGTCAAGTGAAGATGCCTACGCCTACAGCAAGTTCGCCCGGATCGCCTTGCAGACCAACGACATCGACTTCCGTGCGCGCCCGCACTCGGTCGAGGAGGCCGAGTTCCTGGCCAGCAACGTCGTTGCCACCGGCCCGTCCAGTGATGGTCATGGCGGGTCCGTCACCTATGCCGATCTCGAGACCGCTACGACCGTTCTGCTCGTGGGTTTCGAGCCCGAAGACGAGTCGCCGATCGTGTTCCTGCGACTGCGCAAGGCGGTCCGCAAGAACAGGACTGCTGTATTCGCGGTCGCCCCCCTGGCGTCCCGTGGGCTGGACAAGCTCGATGGCACTCTGATCAGTGCCGCTCCCGGAACCGAGGCGGAGGTACTCCAGGCGCTGGTCGAGGGCGCAAGGGTGCAGGGAGAGGCGGCGCCGGAGGTCCTGGCCACGATCGCGGCTGCGTCCGCCGGACTCACAGCGGCGGGCGCCGTCATTCTGGTGGGCGAGAGGCTCGCGACGGTCCCAGGCGGGCTGTCCGCTGCGGCGGCGCTGGCAGCGTCCTCGGGCGCAAGGTTGGCGTGGGTTCCCCGGCGCGCAGGGGAGCGGGGCGCGCTCGAGAGCGGCGCACTTCCGGGCCTGCTGCCCGGTGGTCGTCCCGTGACGGACTCACAGGCCCGGGCCGAAGTTGGTGAGGCGTGGGGCGTCGTTGGGCTGCCGGAAAGGGTCGGCCGGGATACCGCATCCATTATCGCGGCCGCGGCCACTGGCGCCCTCGGGGGTCTGCTGGTCGGCGGCGTCGACCCGGCGGATCTGCTCGGTTCAGCGGAGGTGCTCGACGCCTTGACCAGGTCTTTCGTGGTGTCCCTGGAGATTCGACACAGCGCGGTCACCGAGTTAGCCGACGTCGTCCTGCCTGTGGCGGCCCACCAGGAGAAGTCCGGCACCTTCGTCAACTGGGAGGGCCGCGTCCGGTTCTTCGAGACGGCGCTGACCACCAATGCCATGAGCGACCACCGTGTTCTGGACCTGCTCGCCGACGAAATGGGCGAGACACTGGGAGTCCGCACGCTTGAGGCTGCGCGCGCCGACATGCGGGCGCTCGGTCCGTGGACCGGCTATCGCGCTGCTGCGCCGGCGGTCCCGGCGGTCGAGGTCCCGTCACTGGAGCCAGGACAGGCCGTGCTCGCCACGTGGCACCACCTGCTCGACACCGGACGGATGCAGGACGGCGAACCGTTCCTGGCCGGCACGGCACCCGAGGCGCGTGCTCTGCTCTCACCCAGGACGGCCGCGATGGTCGGCCTGGCCGAGGGCGACGAGGTGCGCGTGAGTGTCGGCACGGGGGCCATCACACTGCCCCTCACCATTGCGAACATGGCGGATCATGTCGTTTGGCTGCCAACCAACTCAACCGGATCCGCGGTGCGGCAGGCGCTGGGCGTCGATGCCGGCGCTGTGGTCTCCCTGACCAAGGGCGGTGCGCTGTGAGCCTGATCGCTTCGCTGGCAACCGGCGTTCAGAGCGCCGTCGAGACGGTTGCCCCGTCGCTGGCCGCCACGGACAACCCGGTGGCGGACTTCAGCGACACCCCGTGGTGGCTCTCGCTGGTCAAGGCCCTGTTCGTCTTCGTCTTCCTGTTGGTCAACACCTTGCTGGTCATCTGGTTCGAGCGTCGGGTCATCGGCCGCATGCAGCAGCGTCCCGGACCAAACCGCGCCGGTCCGTTCGGTCTGCTCCAGACCCTGACGGACGGCTTGAAGCTGGCGCTCAAGGAAGACCTGACCCCCAAGAACGCCGACAAGGTCGTGTTCATGCTCGCGCCGATGATCGCCGGTGCCATGGCGTTCGTCTCGTTCGCGATCATCCCGATGGGCCCAGTGGTCACCATGTTCGGTCACCGGACGCCGTTGCAGCTGACCGATACTCCCGTCGCCGTGCTGCTGGTGCTTGCCGTTGCCGGGGTAGGTGTCTATGGCACCATCCTGGCCGGCTGGTCCTCCGGTTCCACCTACCCGCTGCTGGGTGGACTGCGCTCCACGGCACAGGTCATATCCTACGAGATCGCCATGGGTCTCTCGCTGATCGCCGTCATCATGTACAGCGGCTCGATGTCGACCTCACAGATCGTTGCCTCGCAGAAGAGCCTGTGGTTCATCCTCCCTGCTTTCTTCTCCTTCCTCGTCTATCTCGTGACCATGGTCGGCGAGACCAACCGGCTGCCCTTCGACCTCGCCGAAGGCGAGGGTGAGATCGTCGGTGGCTTCCACACGGAATACAGCTCAATGAAGTTCGCGATGTTCTTCCTTGGTGAGTACATCAACATGTTCACCGTGTCCGCGCTGGCGACCACCATGTTCCTGGGTGGCTGGCAGGCGCCTCCGGGCATCGCCGCGATCAATGACGGCATGTTCAACCAGGGCTGGTGGGGC
>JBBQUB010000230.1:0-3996 GCA_038212865.1 Actinomycetales bacterium | reverse complement strand
CCAGTGGAACCGCGGTCACGTTGGCCTACTACCTGTTCGTCGACAGCTATGACCCGCGGGCCGGTGCCGACACCCTCAAGGTGCAGGTGGACTCCGGGAGCGGCTTCGTCACGCTGGCCACGATCGACAACACCGGGTGGGATGACACCTATCACCGCCAGACGGTGGATCTGACGAGTTACGCCGGCTCGGACATCACCTTGCGGTTCCTGGGCACGGAGAACGCCACGCAGCTGACCAGGTTCCTGCTCGACGACGTGTCGATCACCCAGGGCTGACCGGCGGACGACGAACGCCTCGGCCCTTGCTGCCCTGCTGGGCGGCGAGGTCGAGGCGTCTCGAATCTGTCAGGCAAAACTCACCGACACGACGGGTGTGCTGCGAGCAGGAGGCCATCACGTTCGCTACTGTGCTCACAAGTTCACAGCCCCGATCTGGCCAGTCACCCTGGCCCGAACAAGGGCGAAGGCTCCGCAAAGTATGAGTTTGCGGAGCCTTCTTTTGTCCCGGCCATGACGTCCGGAACGACACACCTTCCAGCCGGCCCACCTCGCACGTCATTGCGAAGCCCGAACGGGTCGCCCCGCCTGGTGCCAGTGAACCGGGGTCCACCGACCTGACTGGCCTTTCGGCTTGTCCCGAACTCCGTTGCCGAAGTTCGTAGGAGATTTCTATCCCGTGGTCAAGGCGACGCGCAATGACTTGGAGCAACTAAATTCAAGCAGTTTTCGGAGGGCGGCGTGTTCGGATCAACACGCCGAGGGTGCCGTCAGTTGCCCCCAGCTTTTTCCACAGTACGGCAGAGTCTGTGGAATGAATCCGGCTCCGCTGACCGACCTGGTGACCCCGGACTGGGCACGGGCGTTGGCTCCCGTCGAACCGATCGTGGCCCGCCTCGGCACGTTCTTGCGGGACGAGTCTGCGGCCGGGCGGCGCTTCCTTCCGGCCGGACCCAACATCCTGCGGGCGTTCACCCGTCCCCTCGACCAGGTCCGGGTCCTCATCGTCGGGCAGGACCCGTATCCGACGCCGGGACACGCCGTCGGGCTCTCGTTCTCGGTGGACAGCCGGGTCCGACCACTCCCCCGGAGCCTGGCAAACATCTATCGCGAGCTGCAGGAAGACCTCGGCGTCAACCCGCCCGAGCACGGTGACCTGTCCGCATGGGCTGACCGCGGTGTGCTGCTGCTCAACCGGGTCCTGACCGTCGGCGTCGGAGCACCGGGATCGCACCGCGGCCGTGGCTGGGAGGACGTCACCGACCGCGCGATCAATGCACTTGTCTCGCGCGGTGGTCCGCTGGTCGCGATCCTGTGGGGCCGGGACGCGCAGTCGCTGCGGCCGGCGCTGAACGACGTACCGGTCATCGCCAGCCCTCATCCGTCACCGCTGTCGGCCGCCCGAGGCTTCTTCGGATCGCGGCCGTTCAGCCGCGCCAACGCGGCCCTGGTCGAGCAGGGTGCGGACGCACTCGACTGGTCGCTTCCCGAGGCCGTCAGCCCGGACCCATCACGGACTCACGGCTGTGCCCGGGCACAGAAGCCACCGGGTACGTCGGGGGACGTCTCCTCCCCGAGCTGCTGGCCGCCGGCCATCGCGTCCGCAGCTGAGCAGCTCATCCAGAACTCTTCCTAAATTCTCAGGTTGGGCTACTGGACACGGAGACAACGGTCCACGAGAGTCCACTACGCCCCACTTGCCGGTCTCGCACCATACCGGGCCCGCACCGGCCCAACCCCAAGGAGTCATCCTGTGAAGACACGCCTGCTCGTCTCGACTCTCGCGGCGGGAAGCCTGGCGGCAGCCGGACTCGCCGTCGCCCTTCCCACCGCCGACGCCGCATCGCACCCCGGAACCCACGGCCGCCATGCCACCCGCGTGTGCTCCGCGCCACTCGCCAAGGCTTCGACCGCGGCATGTCTGTCCAAGGTCATCGTGAACGGCAAGGGCACCGTGCCACAGTCGACGACCCCGCCGGCCGGTGCGCTGACCCCGACCCAGCTCAAGAGCGCCTACAAGCTCACCGGACTGAGCTCCAGCGGCCGCACCGTCGCCATCGTCGACGCCTACGGTTACCCCAACCTCGAGCGAGACCTCGCAACGTATCGCTCGTACTTCGGTCTGCCGGCCTGCACCAAGGCGAGCGGCTGCCTCAAGATCATGGACCAGAGCGGCGGGAGCTCCCTCCCCCGTTTCGACAGCGGGTGGGCGGGAGAACAGGCCCTTGACGTCGACGCCGTCTCGGCAGCCTGCCCGGACTGCAAGATCATCGTGGTCCAGGCGAAGACTCCCAGCTTCGCCAACCTCGGGACCGCCGTCGTCACGGCGTCCAAGCAGGCCGGCGTCGTCGCGATCTCCAACAGCTACGGCGGCAGCGATGCCGCGGACACGACGTACGGCACCTACTACAACCACCCAGGCATCGCAGTAACGGCGTCGACCGGCGACAACGGCTACCAGGGCGGCAGCTACCCGGCATCGTCCAGCTACGTCACCGCCGTGGGCGGCACCTCGCTGGTCGCGGCGTCCAACTCACGCGGCTGGAGTGAGACCGTCTGGAGCGGCGCCGGATCTGGCTGCTCGTCGTACAACGCCGCGTTGGCCGCAGCCTCCACGTACGGCACGGGATGCGCCAAGCGAGCCATGGCAGATGTCGCCGCGGCCGCCGATCCGAGCAAGGGCGGCTTGGCCGTGTACTGGCCGACGAACAGCAAGTCCTCCACCTGGGCGCAGGTCGGCGGCACAAGCGAGTCTGCGCCGATCATCGCCGCCGTCTACGCGTTGTCCGGCAACACCAGCGGGTACGCGAACGCCATCCCCTACTCCCACCCGTCGTCGCTGTTCGACGTCACCTCAGGCAGCAACGGAAGCTGCCCCACGACACAGTGGTGCAACGCCCGCGCCGGCTGGGACGGGCCGACCGGCCTCGGGACGCCCAACGGGGTCTCCGGCTTCTGACCCACAGAAATGCTCACGGGTCGTCGCCGTCAGGCGGCGGCCCGTGAGTCTGTGCGGTGGATCATGCTTTGTCCTAGTGAGCAAGCATGAACATGGCTGAAACGGGTATTGTCCGACTACCTCCGGTGCGGCGTGGACAGCGAGCCTGGAACACACGCCGCCGGAGGGCCAAACCGGTCCGACCGGTCTCCCCTGAGCATCGGCGTGGCTCGCGTGGCAGGGTAGAGACATGACTGAGTTCTCCGCAGAGTCAGGCGACACCGTGGACGCCGCCGAGTGGTCCGGGGTGCCCGAACCCGAAGAGCAGCTCGATCAGGAGCAAGCCTCCGACAGCCTCGTCGACCGCGGTGTCGACGACGTGCTCGACGAGGGTTACTCACCGGCCGAGAACTACTCCTCGGCCGAGCGCTTCGGCAACACGGCCGCCGAAATGCGCGAGGGCGAGACGTTCGAAGAACGTCTGCGGCAGGAGGAGCCGGACACCGACTCCCGCTCGGACGACGACCGCGCCCGGGACCCGCTCGAGATCCCCCCCGAGGACGACTTCCTCGGCGACCGGGAGGTCGGCAACCGGCGTGCGGGTCGCCTGGTCGATCCGGACGAGGGTCTCGGCGAGGACAAGGAGAAGGACCTGATCGGCGACGACGTCGGGATCGACGGCGCCGCCGCCAGCGCGGAGGAAGCCGCAGTCCATGTCATCGACGACGATTACTGAACACGCGGGTGACCAACAACGCATCCTCGGCCTCGGCTGAACCGGCCGAAGCGAAGAAGAAGGCCGGCGAGCCCACAGCGGACGAGTCGACGGGCACCGTGCTGCTGGCCGGCTCGGCCAACCTCGCGATCGCGATCGCGAAGACGGTCGGTGGCCTGGTCTCGGGATCGACCGCCATGCTGGCCGAAGCGGCGCACTCCGTGGCTGACACCCTCAACCAGGTGTTCTTGCTGGCGGCGCTCAAGCGCAGCCAGAAGCCGGCCGACGCCCAGCACCCCTTCGGTTACGGCATGGAGCGCTACTTCTGGTCGCTGTTGGCTGCG
>JBBQUB010000229.1:0-4018 GCA_038212865.1 Actinomycetales bacterium | reverse complement strand
GGTGTGCCGCCGCATCCGCGCCGAGTCGGGCACGCCGATCGTCATGTTGACGGCGCGCACCGACACCCTGGACGTTGTCGTTGGGCTGGAGTCCGGCGCTGACGACTATGTGCTGAAGCCGTTCAAGCCCCAGGAGCTCATCGCCCGCGTTCGCGCCCGGCTGCGTCGCGGTGACGAGCCGGAGCCCGAGGGGCTTCAGATCGGCGACCTGAGCATCGACGTGGCGGGTCACTCAGTCAAGCGCGACGGCAAGGCGTTGTCCTTGACACCGTTGGAGTTTGACCTCCTGGTCGCCCTGGCCCGCAAGCCGGGGCAGGTGTTCACCCGCGAGGTGCTGCTCGAGCAGGTGTGGGGCTATCGCCACGCCGGGGACACCCGATTGGTCAACGTCCACGTCCAGCGCCTTCGCTCCAAGATCGAGCACGACCCCGAGCACCCCGAAATCGTCGTGACCGTCCGCGGCGTCGGCTACAAGGCAGGCCCCGCTTAGGCCATGGCCACGCCCAGTCGTCCGGCCAGCACGACCCGGTCACGGTTGGCCATCGTGCGCGATCGAGTCGTGCCGTTCCTGAGGTGGCTGTCGCGGGTGACCCGTTCCGCACTTCGGACCGGGGTCGGCGGTTTTGTGCATCTCTGGCGCTCGTCCCTGCAGTTTCGGGTCATCGTGTCGACGATGTTGCTGGGGCTCATCGTCGTCCTGATGCTGGGTTCCTATCTGTACCAACGGATTGCGGATGGTCTGGTCAACGACCGTATCCAGACGGCACGAGCTGAGGCGACGGCTCATGCTGCCGCCGCGCAGTCACGATTCGACTCTGCAGGGCGCACGGATGCCGTCAGCCTCACCCAGCTCGCCTTTGACGTCGTCGGTCAGTTGGCATCCCCCGGTGCGGACCAGTCACGCGAGATCATCCTGACTCGAGCCAAGAACAACGCGGGGCCAGCGAGCGTTCCAACGGTCCTCTCCAGTGATGTCGGGCTGCCCAGCGTGCCGGCCGCGCTCCGCGAAGCGATGGCCCAAGACCCGGGCCACCAGCAGGTGCAGATCATCTCGATCGGCTCGACCGAGGGTGATCCCGTGTCCGCGCTGATTGTGGGGTCGCGCGTGACCTTGCCCGTGGCGGGGCAGTACGAGCTGTATTTCGTGTTCCCCCTCGAGCGCGAGCAGCAGACCCTGCGAGTCGTCGGGAGGACCTTCGCACTCGGTGGTATCGCGCTCGTGCTCCTGCTGGGAGCGGTCGCCTTCGTCGTGACCCGCCTTGTCGTCGATCCCGTGCGGCGGGCTGCGCTGGTCGCCGAACGTCTCTCCTCGGGACGCCTGAACGAGCGCATGCGTTCGCGCGGTGAGGACGACATCGCCAAGCTGGGCAAGTCGTTCAACGCCATGGCAGACAGCCTTCAACAGCAGATTCGCCAGCTCGAGGACCTGTCGCGCGTGCAGCAACGCTTCGTCTCTGACGTGTCGCATGAGCTGCGCACGCCGCTGACCACGATTCGGATGGCGGGCGACCTCATCCACGACTCGCGAGCCGACTTCGACCCGTTGCTGGCGCGGTCAGCAGAGTTGCTCTACAGCGAGATTGACCGCTTCGAGTCCTTGTTGTCAGACCTACTGGAGATCAGCCGCTTCGACGCCGGGGCGGCGGCGCTCGATATCGAGGCCACCGATCTTCGGGCCACGCTCCAACGCGCCATCGAGTCGACGGCTGCGCTGGCGGCGCGCCGGGGCAGTCGTCTTGAGGTCATCCCCACCGATGGCCCCTGTGTTGCCGAGATCGACCCGCGGCGGGTCGAGCGGATCCTGCGTAACCTTGCGGTTAACGCCATCGAGTACGGAGAAGGGCGCCCGGTGACCGTTCGCCTCGGTGTCAACGAGAGTGCGGTTGCCGTGTCCGTTCAAGACTCCGGTGTGGGCCTGCGCCCTGGCGAGGCAGCGCTGGTCTTCACCCGCTTCTGGCGCGCCGATCCCGCCCGCACGCGCACCAGCGGCGGCACGGGGCTGGGCCTGGCGATCTCCCACGATGACGCGCAGCTGCATGAAGGCTGGTTGCAGGCTTGGGGCGAGCCGGGGGTGGGGTCCTGCTTCCGCCTGACGCTGCCTCGTCGAACCGGGGTTCCGATCGATCGTTCCCCCTTGCCGCTCACGCCCGCGGAGGAGCGAAATACGTCAAGCCCGACTGGCGCGGCATACCTGCCTGTCCGTGCCTCGGAGGGAGCGGAGTCATGAGGTGCGCGCGACCGGTGGCCGCGTGTGTCGCGGCGGCATTGGCCGCCGCCTTGAGCGCCTGCGGCGGACTACCCACAGTCAGCGAAGTGCGACAGGGCTCGCAGGTGGGGGAGCCTGCAGTGCAACCGGTTCGGGTTCAGCCCGACGGCCCGGTCGCCGGCGCGACTCCGGATCAGATCGTGCGTGGGTTCATTCAGGCCGGGGCCGGCGCAGGCTTCGATGACGACCACGCGATCGCCCGTTCGTTCTTCACCCGGAAGGTCAAGGACGACTGGCAGCCGGGCTCCGGACTCAAGGTCTATGCCGACAACTCCCCACTCAAGATCGAGTTGCTGACCCCCACGACGGTGCGGGTGACAGCCGCGGTCGTGGCGGAGGTTGACAGCGAGGGCCGCTACCGTGAGACGCCGATTGACACTGTGGCACTGGCCACCTTCGGGATGCAAAAGGTGGATGTCGGTTGGCGAATTTCAGTGCCACAGAAGGGTTTTGGTCTGTGGCTGAGCGCCAGCGACCTGGACCGGATCTATCGGCCATTCACCATCGCCTATGTCTCCAGAACCGCCCGGGCGATCGTGGGGGATCGGCGGTGGTTCCCGATCACCCCTGGGGTGGCTACGACTCTGGCGCGCGCGCAGCTGGAACCGGTCCCGAGCTACCTGGGCGGCGCTGTGCACACCGGTGTCCCCCAGGGCACCACGCTGGCCGTGGACGCTGTGCCGATCCAGTCCGGTCGCGCCGTCGTCGACCTGTCGTCCTCGGCCCTTTCGGCCGACCCTGACCTGCGGCGGGCGATGTGGGCCCAGTTTGTCAGCACCCTGATGCAGGTGCCGTCGGTGACCGAGGTCTCCCTCCAAGTGCAAGCGGCGGGGCTGGAGCTGCCTGGCATCCCTGATCGAGTGTCGGTGGTCACGACGTTGGACTATCAATCTGAATTCTCGGCTTCGGTCAAGACAGCGATTCTTCGCGCTGGCAGCACTCTGAGCCGCGTGTCCTCGGATCGCCCTCCTGACCAGGACCCGCAGCGCAAACCCGCACCGCCGTCGCCTGGACCGGCGTTGCCCAAGATCCCCACTGGATGGGTTGGGCTGGCATTGTCGGTCGACGGCCAGGAAATCGCAGGCATTGGCGGGGATAACGCCGACCTTGCGCGCTGGCAAGGAACTTCGATGTTCCAGCTGCCTAAGTTCGGGACCACGCTGACGAAGCCGTCATACGACTCGCTCAACGGTCTGTGGGTTGCCGGGCAGGCCGGTGGCGCCGCAAAGGTGTGGGTGATCGACACCTCGGTGGGCCAGCTGAAGGCCGCCAAGCCCCGCGCGATCCCGGTGCCATGGCTTGCCAAGCGAGAGGTGTTGGCGTTGCGAGTGGCCAGTGACAACCAGCGGATGGCGCTGATCACCAGCAACCGCACCGGCGGAGACGTCCAAGTCCTGGTCGTCGGGATTGTGCGCTCTGCCAACGGTGTTGCCGTTTCCCTGGCTCCCAAACCACTTCGGGTCGGGTGGACGCTGACGGCTGCGACCGACCTGGCTTGGGTGGATGGCAGCACCCTGGCCGTCGTGGGTCGGGTCAGTTCCAAGGACGCCATCGGGCCTCAGCTGGTCGAGATCGGCGGCAAGCTCACCACGTTGTCGCCCGTCGATGGGGCGCGCTTCGTCACGAACACGGGCGGCCTCAGAGGCGTGGTGGTGATCACGGATCGGGGCAAGGTCCTGGCTCGGGCGGGCAATGGCTGGCAGCAGCTTCAGGCCGGCACGGACTTCTTGATCCCGGGAGCGTAGCCCGCTC
>JBBQUB010000228.1:0-4029 GCA_038212865.1 Actinomycetales bacterium | reverse complement strand
GGCACAGTCATGTCAGTGCGCCGACGTGGCTTGTTGCTGAGCGGCGTTTCGCAAGCTGGTGTCCCCCATGTTCGCCAGGAGCGTGGCCGCCGTCGCGAACACCGGCTTGTGGGTGCCGGCCCAGTCGGCGATGAACAGCGTCGCGTCCGCACCGTGCCAGGCATCGGCCAGCTGGGTGACCTCGACCTCGATCTTGTTCATCAAGGTGGTGATCTCCTCGGAGAGGCCCACAAGGATGCGCGCCTGCGCCTCCACCACGTCGGGATTCATGCCCTCCCACGAACTACCGCCTGCGTTGGCCATATCCATTCCCCTTCTCGCGACTCGCACACCTGACCCAAAAAAGGTAGGCGCCTCGTGGTGGCTCAGTCGATGGGGAGTACTCCCCTGGGGAGGGCCACCTGAACAAGCTGGGGGCGGCCGCGCTCCACCAGAAACCCCCGACCTTCGGGGAGGTCGCCCTGGTTGACCGTCGGGAAGCTGGACCGGAAGACCGTCTGTCCCTCGATGCCGTCCGGTTGCAACGCCAGGCCTGACCTCGAGGTCTTCAACAGGCCCGAGAGCCCGAAGCTGGAGCCGAAGAACATCGTCTCGCCCTCGGCCACCACGAAGTGGCCGTCGTCCAGACAGGCCCGGACCAGACCGGACAGGGGCGACTCGGCGAGGCCGGCGGCGAGGTCATCCACCCGTTCGATGAGGACAGCCACCGGCCTCCGGTGGCGACCGTGGTCCAGGTCCGCTCCCAACCGAGTGGCGAGGGCGGCGACGGCATCGGGGCCGGCGGCAACCTCCGTCCAGTCCGCTAGCGCGCCCAGCTCTGAGGAGCGTCTGGGGGTCAGGAGGTAGAGCGGCATGGCCGGGCTCCAGCGACGCAGGGACCGGGCCAACGACGCGAGGCTCGTGGTCCGTCCACTGCCGGAAGGGCCAGTGACCACGAAGGACCCGCGCGGCTCGAACGCCAACGGCGACAGGTTTGCCGAACCCATACCGAGCACGGGACGCCCCTCGAGGTCGCACGGCAGGTCGCTCATCAGGACCTGGTCGGCCAGGCTGCGGATCGGTTGAGCCTGGCTCGTGCCTCCCCTGCGCAGTGCCTCGCCGAGGGCGCTCACCGCCCGCGACTGCGTGATGACCTCCGACGTGCCACCAAGGACCGCACACTGGATCTCGACGTCGCCCAGGAGCCCTCGGCCCGGGGGCGAGGCCATGCTCAGGACATCGCCAGCCACGCCAAGGAAGCTGTAGTCGTCGGGGTGCGCCATCCGCAGGACCACCCGGCGCTGAACAGCGGCAGCCAGGGAGCTCGGCATACCCGTGCGCTGGTCCACGGAGATGACGAAATGAACCCCGACGGGGCGGCCGTCGGCAGCCAGTGAGGTGAACAGGTCCAGCCATCTGGTTCTGCCGCCCGTTTCGTAGGCCTGGCGAAAGGCGGTCAGACCGTCGACCAGCACGATGATCCTCGGCTCGTCGGGGACGCTGGCCTGGCGACGGTAGTCGGTGATCGTTGCTGCCCTGGCCGCGGAGTAACGCACCGCCCGGGCATTGATCGTCTCGCGCAGGAACAGCAGCAGACGAGTGAGGCGCTCATGATCGGCGCCGGCCACGATGCTGCCCACCTGGGGCAGTGCCTCGAGCATGAAGAGGGCTCGGTTGCCGAAGTCGATGCCGTAGATGTGGCACGGGTCGCCACCGGCCGCGAACCCAGCCGCCAGCGCGATGGTCCGCAGGAAAACGCTCTTGCCCGAGCCGCTGGCCCCGAAGACGGCGAGGTTGCCCTCCTTGTCCGGGTCGAAGGCCACCACCGGCTGGGCCTGGTTGTCCGGGTCGTCGGCCACCCCGAAGACCAGGTGAGCGGCAGAACTTGCGGCAGGCAGGCACTCGAGGTCATAGACAGGGCGCAGCTCCGGCAGCCACGGAACCCTCGGAGCCGGCAGCTCGGCGGCCTTGGCGGCGACGCCGATGGTCGACACCAGACGCTGGATGTCCGTGGGGCCGAGGTCGCCCCTGCCCTCATCGAGACCCGCGTTGACCGGTGGCTCCCACACCGCTCCGAGCCCGAAGCCGAGCGTCTCGATCCGGATCTCCGGTGGCGGGGGAGTGTCGGACGTCCAGCCACCGGCATAGGCCGCCTGGAACGGGGTCAGCCGCCCGGGACCGCTCTTGGACACCGAGCGCCCGGGCACAGCTGGGTCGAAATAGGCGGCCATGTTCGAGCCGAGAACATCTGCGCTGTCGCTCTCGTCGGCCATCCGCAGGGCCAGGCGCAGGTTGGTGTTGGCCCGCAGGTTGTCTTTGATGACGCCGGCTGGGCGCTGCGTCGCGAGGATCAGATGCAGGCCCAGGGAGCGACCACGCTGGGCCACGTTGACGATTCCTTCGACAAAGCCGGGGACTTCCTGCACCAGGGCTGCGAACTCGTCCACGATGATGATCAGGCTGGGCGGAGCATCGACCTCACCCCGCCGCTCGAGCTCGACCAGATCCTTGGCGTGGTACCTGGCCAGGAGTCGCTCGCGGTAGCGCAGCTCGGCGGACAGAGAGGCAAGCGCCCGCCGGACCAGGTGCGGTGAGAGGTCGGTCACCAGACCAACCGTGTGCGGCAGCTCCACGCAGTCGCGAAACGCCGATCCGCCCTTGTAGTCCACGAGCAGGAAGGTGACCCGTTGCGGGGAGTGGGCGGACGCCATACCGAGGATCCAGGTCTGGAGAAGCTCGGACTTGCCGGCTCCGGTGGTGCCACCGACCAGGGCGTGTGGGCCGTCCGCCCGCAGGTCGACCGAGTAGGTCCCCAGCGCCGACTGACCGACGATCGCCCGCAGGTTGCCGGGCTTGCGAGAGGGGATCTTCGGGGCGAAGGGGCCGGTGAGGATGGACCGGCTCTCACCCCAGCGCTCGATCACGGCCGGCCCGGATCGGGCCAGCTCGGTGCCGGTGAGTGCAAGCAGCGAGACGGCACGGGGCAGGTCACTGTCGTCGTCGACCGGCGCACCAGAGTCCTCGACGGGCGCCAGTGACCGGGCGGCCGCCAGCGTCTCCCCATGGCTGAGCGTGTCAACCACCACCGGGGTGACGAGCGAGCCCTCCCTCACATAGCCGACGGCGCCCCTGCTGCCCTCCACCTCGAGGAAGACCCGGCAGGCCGCCGGCAGCAGAGCGGTCGTTGGCGCGAGCCAGAGCACACAGACTCCGTGGCGCCAACCGTTCTCAGCGAGCTGGACCAGACGACCTCGCTCGACCGGGGCGTCGTTCTCGACCAGGACGAGCAGCCGTGGGCGGGATCCGCCCCGGTCCTGCTGGGGTTCGGTGTGGCCGCGAGCCGACACGATCAGGGCCTCCAGCTCGGACAGCAGCGCCGAACACGTAGGGCCCGTACTGGCCAGGTGGTCACCCGTGATCGGACTGTGCACCGAGGCCGTATGTGGCACCCACTTGAGCCAGTCCCAGTCACGCGCGGAGGTCGTCGACGCGAACGCCGTGACGATCAGCTCGGCCGGTGAATGCAGCGAAACCGCCTGCAGCACAAGGGATCTGGCCACCGGCAACACCACCTCTCGAGCGCCGGACAGGCCAACCGCACCTGTGTTCAGGGGATCGACGACGACCGGGACGTCGGGGACCGTGGAGAGGCCGTCCATCGCGGTGGCCAGCTCCTGCCACGCCGATGCGGTGGACCGCCCCAGCGGTGGCAAAGTCATCGAGCTGCGCGACGGCAACGTCCCCTGCCCGAGCCGGAGCTGAAGGAACCCAGGGGTATCGCCCCGCCGGGTCCACAGCAGGGGGCTGAACCGGCGGGCCGCCTGGGCGCACTCGGCGCCCGAAGGGTTCTCCCGACGGCGCCGGTCCGCCTCAACCTCGAGCGACTCGCGGATCCGCGTCGCGACGATGCCGAGATCCTCCCGGAAGTCCCGCATCAGCTTCTCGAAGTCCCGCTTGCCGCCCCGACGCTGGTCGACGTAGCTGCCGAGCATCATCATCGGCGACATGATGACAAAGATCAGCGAGTAGGGGCTGCGGGTGAAGGCGAAC
>JBBQUB010000227.1:0-4084 GCA_038212865.1 Actinomycetales bacterium | reverse complement strand
GGCCGCATCGCTGGCCCGGCCTCCCGAGAGGTTGTGGGACACGGTGACGTGGTCGAGTGTGAGGGGCCCTGCCGTCCAGATGCCGCCGCCGTTCGACCCGGCATAGGGACAGTCGCCACCGGGGCACTTGGCTCCAGAGGGGGAGGGATATGTCGAGGAGGGCAGCGTCTTGTTGGCGGTGACGGTCACGTGGCGCAGTGTCAGCGCGGCGCCCGCCTTGTCTCCGGGTGCGAACGGCACCAGGATGCCGCCGCCGGTGGCGTTGTAGCCAGACGCGTTCCCCATCCCGTCGGTACCGGTGTTGACCCCGCCGGTCACGGTGAGTCCGGTGATGGACACTGACGGTGCGAGCCGGTCGGTCGAGGTGATGGTGAGAACCGGGTGGCCGCCCTTGATGACGGTGGAACCTTGCCCAGCACCGATCAGGCGGATGCTCTTGGCGATCGTGACGCCGCCGGTGAAGGTGCCGCGACCAAGGGTCACGACGTCTCCGCTCTCGGCTCGGCCGACGGCTGCGGCGAGGGTGGTGAAGCAGTGGCCGTCGACACATGCCCGGGGGGCGGTGGTGGTGGTCGCCGCGGCGGGTGCGAGGGCCAGCGCGGCAGCGACCGTGGCCATGGCGGTGCTTGCGGCAGTGTTTCGGAAGATGCGGGTGAACATCTCGGGTCTCCGTACTGTTGTGGTGGGTGGACGGCCGGTGTGACGAGGCAGGATCGAGGCGGTCATTTGCTGGTAGACCCAACCTCGATCGGGGCCACACTCGCCTGGTGGCACCCGGCCATGGCTTCGAGACCGAACGTTCCGGCGACAGCCGGAGCCCGCTTCACGACGCGATCTCCACGGTGCGCTGTCGCGAGTCGATCTCATCGGGTACCCCCCTGGGGTCCGTCTTGGTCTTGGTTCGTGTCTGTCCGAGTGTGCTCACCACGTGCATCCCGGCCCAAGGGCAACGTGTCCCGGGTGGCCGGGAATGTGGACACCCATGATTCGCTCAGCGGGGGTAGGGCGTCGTTCGGCATGCGCCCCAGGACGGTGGAGGCTCCGGCGAAGCCGGCGGCTGCTACCAGGAGTCCAAGGCCTTGGACCGTGTGCCCGATCGCTCCTAGGAAGGGGTGCGTGAAGCCTCCGGCGGCAAGGGCGATCCCATAGATGGCTAGAACGGTCCGGGACGCCGACATCGTGGTGAGGGCGATTGCGGCCCAAAGAGGCCAGTGGCGGTTGCGAGGACGGTGCGCTTCATGGATTCTCCTCGCGACGAGATTGGTAGAACATCTCCTCTGTCGCGCCGAGCCCGCGAAACGGATCGCACCGGCCGGCAAAGTCTCCACCGTCCGCCATTCCGGGAGGCCGAGCGGAGCTCAACGATCGCGACGACTCGCTCACCGACTGGCTGTCGGCGCCCATCGCTACGGCTGTGCGCGTCGGCGATCTTCGATCACTTGGGGTTTCCCGAGAGCGGGTGAACTCGACGATCTGCCTGCCCAAGAGCGCCCACAAGTCCTATGGCATCCTCACCGTCCTGGCGGAGCGCGCCGGTCTGACGGAGCCGCCTGGCACACCCCGGCGGAGACCGGATTCTTCCAAGAGGTGCTGACCGCCCACGCCCGAGTCAATCGCCACCGACGAGCTATGCCTCGTCCCCATGCGCCTGCGCCGCAGGCGGATCCTCTACGGTCGCGGGAGGGCGCAGTACTTCTACGGCGACGACGGCAACTGGCTGGTGACCTCGTTCCTGAAGCCCGGCAAGCACGTTTTCGTCACGAAGGTGACCACACCTGACGGCCAGATCGCCCAAACCAGTCCGACAGCCAAGGTCGGCAAGACTCCCTCCCCACCTGCCGCGCTGGCAGGCACGTGGACGCGCGTCGTCTCCGCGGCGGACATGACAAAGCAGACCAGCGGTGAGCCTCCACCCGAAGGAGCTGGACACTGACGTTCACCAGCGTCGGGATGATCTACGACGACGGCGACGGCGGAGGAGCAGACGACGTCGCCTCCCCCAGTGCTGGGGCGCCTCATCGCCCGACCAGGCGCCACGACCCCGCCCTTTCAGGGCAGCAACGTCTGGTGCACCGACGTTGACCCTGAGTGGGCTTACGCCTGATCGTTGACGGGTAACAACTCACCCTGCGCGCCCTGGGCAAGGACCCCTGCGGAGACCGCGCCGCCGTCACCGAAGGCACCTGGACCAGAGCGCCCTAGGGTCGTCAAGAAGAGCTGTGATCGATCAGTTCAGCGAGCACGGCGTGGCGTGTGTGGAACGCGGGTCATCCAAGCCCGTCGTGCGGGGCCGGCGCTGGATGACCCTCGCGTCACGTGAGCACTCCATGGATGAAGTCCGCTCGGACCGAGACTCGCGCAGCCGCCGACGATGAGTCCCCGCGCAGTCGCTCCATGTCGTCATGACACGAGTTCGGACGCTGCTACAGCGGAGAAGCCCGGCCGCCCGGGACACCGGCCTCTAGAGTCGGGATCTTGGCAGAGCGACGATCCTGTCGACCGCCCGCGTCCGTCGGGCCGATCTAGGAGCCATCTCATGCCTGCTCGCTACAAGATGGTCGGCGCGATCTCGCTAGTCGTCGGCGGCGCAGCGGTTCTGCTGCAATACATCGTGACGCCGTTGAGCGGTGACATGACCGGCGAGGATCTCGTCGCGAAGGTCACCGAGCACCACACCGAGATGGGATGGGCGCTCGCGCTGGACTTCCCGGCGATGCTCGCCGCCACGTCCTTCCTCTTCATCGGGCACCTGGCACACGCGCGGACGTCGGTGCTCGCCTCGACCGCCAGCGCGTTCTTGTTCCTCCCCTTCGTCCTCAGCCTGCCGGCGGCCATGGGCTTGGATGGTCTGGCCTTCCTGGCAGGCTCGGAGCCCGACAAGGCAGGGATGGCGCGTCTGGTCGACAACTGGCAGGACTCGCCCTGGTTCGCCATCAGCCTGGTTCCGTACTTGCTGCTGCAGGTCGTCGGTTCGATCCTGTTGGCGATCGCCCTGTTCAAGACGAGGACATTGCCTTACTGGGTCGTCGTCGCGACCGGTGCGTGGCCGGTCCTCGCGGTCGCCAGCTTCGAGAGCGGTGTCCGCGTCCTCGGCATCATCGGCTACGCCCTGCTTTTCGTGACCTGGGTGGTCTTCGCGATGAACCTGGTGCGCGAACGGGCGTCTTCTCCGGCCGAACAGGCTCTCGTCACGGCGTGACAACGATGGGATGCGAGCGGAAGAATCGGTGGACATGAACCGCTGGGCGGTCACCGTGGGTCGCGTAGGCATCGCCGTCGCTGCCTGCGGCGCCGTCGTCTCACTGATCCTGGTCACCGGGTGGGACCATGCGCCGCGCGCGATCCTCATCGCCCTTGAGACAATCCCCATGCTGCCGCTGGCGCTCGTCGGTGCCAGCGCCATACGTGCCGCGCCTCGCAACGTCGTCGGCTGGTTGCTGCTTGTCGGCGGAATGTTCATGCCCGTCGCCACCGCGTCGTACCTCTACGCTCGAGCGGCCTTCGACCACGGCCGCGACCTCCCGCTCGCCCGCCTCGCCGGATGGCTCGACGGCTGGCCCTGGGTGCCGGCGATGCTCGGCGTGGCGCTCTTCACGCCGTTGCTCTTCCCAGACGGACGCCTCCCCTCGAAGCGGTGGCGCATCGCGATCGGCATCGACATCGCCATCTGTGTGCTGCTGCTGGTCTCCACGATCTTCGACCCCCACCTGCTCGACTGGCAGCATCGATTCAACCCGACCGGCGTCGGAGGTGGCTTCGGCGAAGTCGCACACGGGCTCATGGCGCTCATCGTGTTGGTCGCGCCGATGACGCTCGTTGGCGTGATCGGCTTCGAGATCAAACAGCGCAGTGTGAGTGCCCCGGCAGCTCGCTCAGCAGCCCGACAGGTTAGGCCGGCGGTGTGGCTGGTCACAGCGTCGTGGTGGACGTGTGCGGTCATCGCGTCGTCGGGGGCGCCCTCGGTCTATGCCATGCCTGCCGAGTCGCTCGGGATGGTCGCCGTCGGCGTCACCTGCTGGCTGGCGATCCAGCGCTACGGCCTCTTCGACGCGCGCCTCGCCGTACGACGCAGTCTCGTGTACGC
>JBBQUB010000226.1:0-4220 GCA_038212865.1 Actinomycetales bacterium | reverse complement strand
CCAGCTCGAGGCGTAGAGGTGGCCGTTTGGGTACTCGAGCCCTGTGGGCATGGTGACGTGGGTGTGCGTCATGCGCCCGATTGAGATCTTGGTAATGCGGCCGAGGCTGGACGGGTCGAACGAGGCCGGCGGGCGACCGTCGCCCGCCGGGGCACCGTACAGGACCTCGGACACGTAAATCGTTCCCGAGGGTGAGACGGCGACACCGGTTGGGGCGGTGAGTCCCTCGTACACGTGCTGGACCCGACCGGTGCGTCCGTCGAGACGGTAGACCTTGCCGGCGCCCGGGGACTCCGCCCCGAGGGTGGAGACGTAGACGCTGTTGCCCCTCACTGCGATACCGGTCGGCACGGGGTCGCAGCCGATGGTGCCCGGGTTGGCCTGAGCGCCCGGCTTCAGGCACTCCGAGGTCTTGACCGTCGGAGGAACGAAGAAGGTCGTGATGTCGCCCGTCTTGCGGTCGACGCGGAGCACGTCGTTGGCGCCGCCGTCGGCCACCAGCAGACCGAACCGAGACAGGTTCATCGAGAACGGGTTGGAGAGCGCGTCGACTGGCTTGCCATCGACGAGCTGAACCTGTCCGTCCGGGTTGTGGTCCATCTCGTACTTCAGCAGGTCGGCGATCACTTTCGCGTGCTGACCGTTCGAGTCTGCTCGAACGACCGAGCTGGGCGGGAAGTCGCCCATCGCGGGGGTGCCGCTCTCGTTGGGACCCCCGGTGAGCGCGAACAGGTGCCCCCACCCGGAAGCGACGCCCGAGACGCCGGCGATCTTGTCGATGAGCACGTGCCGGCGACCGTGGCCGCTCACCATGGAGACTTGGCCAGCGTCCGCCTCGGCGACAACGAATTGCGGGCCTTGGTCCTCGGGGGCCTTGAGGCTCTGCAGCCCGAACGGTCCGTTGAGGCCCATGGCGATGACCCTAACCGGGTTGTGACGCGTCATCCCTGACGCAGTGCCGGCGGTCGCGACGCCGCCGGTAAGACCGAGTGCTCCGGCGAGCGCGATCGCGCCAGCCGCCCTTGCTCGTACCCTCATCAATCCTCCTTGTGTTGATCCCCTGGGGGCCCAACTATTCTCCTGTGACCTGCTCGTGTACATATGGCTGAGCTGGCCTTTCTTGACCGCGCCAGCGACTGACGCGAAGGTTCGCGCTCGCTGCGGCAGAGCGAGGAAGAGCTATCCGAGGAGGTGGATCATGGGCAGTTCCCGCGGGTTGTCGATCATCATGTCCAGCATCGTGGACCTCGAGGCCGTGCACCATTCGCCGCCGTCCCACCGAGAAACTGGGGCCATCAAGGTAACCGGGAGGCTGCGGTAGGGGACCCTTGCGCCCGGGTGCATCACCCAGTCGTCAGAGGACGGGCGCTCCCGGGGTGGGGAATTGAAGTCGCCAAACAGGATGGGCGGGCTCCCAGCCGTGTCCAACATGACATCCACCATGACGGCGTAAGGGGGCATGCCGCTGAAGTGCACGTCGCAGCCGGTCTCATTCGTCAAGGTGCCCAACAGGGTTGCCGTCGAACCGGAGACCACCACCTGTGACCGCGCAATCATCGCGCTGTCACCGGCAGGAGCCGACCGCTGGCGCGCCATGGGCGTCGGGCCCTGAGACCGCGGTTGGTCAACCGTCCGGTCCCGATGGGTCCCGCTGTCCGCATCCTTGCGCCGCGGCTTCTTGCTGCCGACCTGGTACCACCGACGCGGTCCAGCGCCCATGTGACCTCCTGTGATCGGGACTCCGCAGAGGTCAAAACGTATGGGCCGCCGTGGCTCGGTGTCCGGTCGATCGGGGAGTTATGACCGATCGATCCAGGAGCATGACCGATCGATCCAGGAACCATGACCGAATGGACTACTTAAACAAACTGCCCGATTGCCCTAAGCAGCAGGTTCACCCGGTCAGCGCGTTCGCGACGGCCAAACGGGTGGCTTCACCTCGGGCTGAACATCACCTTTGCTGTTCGGGCACTCCACCTGAGAACCCCTAAGTCAGTGCGGCGAAGTCACGGACGAGGTCGGTCAGGGAGAACCCGAAAATGAGGATGAGGCTCAGGCGGCTCAGCCAGGGAACCCAGGCGCTTTCCACCACAGCTCGGCTTCCCTGATGCCGTCGTAGTAGTTGCACGGCCACCCAGCCGAGCACTCCGACCAGCAACACCGGCGCCAAGGGTAGCCACAGGATCAACGGAACGAAGGCGACCCGACGTGGAGCCAGCAGGAAGCGTCTTTCTGTGCGAAGCCAGGGTTCGCCAAGGACGGTGAGCAGCCCGGCATACAAACCCGGGATCGCCACGAAGAGCGCAATTGCCAGCCACGTTGGCCGCAGCAAGGTGAAGTCGACTCCCCCAGGGTTTACCAGCACGGCTCCGACCACGACTGCCGGGCCAATGGAGATCGACAGCACCTGGAACCATCGCGGGCCGATCATCAGACCGCGCGTGAGGAGGTAGACGCCGCCGCCCAGAACCCCGATGACCGTGCAGACGGCGAGCAGGTTCAGCGTCCCCGACACAGTGAACTGGCCGATCAAGAAGCCGTCGTCACTGATAGCTCCTCTCGTCTCGGGGGCCAGGCGCGCCAACAAGAGCATGGCGAGGCGACCGCCGATCCCGCCCACCAGGAGACCGCAGAAGGCGCCGGCCGCAGTGGCCACGGCCAACCGTCGCACGGCACGATCAACCTGAGTCGGGGCCGGCCACCGCCCATGAGGTTCAGGTGCCGAGATAGTGGTCACGACTCCCACCGCCAGCTTGCTCAGAAATGGTGGTCAAGTCTTTCACCTTGGACCGGCGGGTGCGCATCCAATGGCGCCGAACGATGGTCGACTCCGGGACCGATCCGCAACCGGGCCAGGAAACTCGGGCATATCCAGTCATCGTGGCAATGATCTCGCTCAGCTGCAGCGATTCCCGCGTCAACCGGCCTAGCCGTATTCAACGACCGCGACCTACGCTTGAGATGCGGGGGGAAAGCCAGCAGCCCCTTTGACGGGAGATCGAGATGAGGCTGGGATGATCGCCTGGCTGGTCTGCTCACCTATCTGCTTCACCAGTCTCGCGTACGGCCAGCTGGCATTGTCGGCGTATTTCCTCGTCCTCTCCCGCATCCTGCCGCCGTACCTCGCCAAGGAGCTGGGCCAGCGGCGCCAGCGTCACTTGTAGCCTGAGGTCCATGCGGATCACTCACCTCGGTCATGCGTGCCTGCTCGTTGAGACGGGCGGCCAGCGAATCCTCATCGACCCGGGTGCGTTTTCGCCGGGCATCACCGACGTCACGGGGATCGATGTTCTCCTGGTGACCCATCAGCACCCCGATCACCTCGACCTTCACCGTCTCCCGGCGCTCCTGGAGGCAAACCCTCAGGCCAGGCTGTATGCCGAGCCGCAGGCTGCCGCTGTCATGGAGGAGGCGGGGATCGGCGCCGAGCACACCCTCTCTGGCAAGACGCTTGTCTTCGGGCGGGTGGAGGTCACCCCGGTGGGGGAGCAGCATGCGCTGATCAACGAGGTCCTCCCGCGGATCGGCAACCTGGGTATCGTACTGCGTACGGCGGGGGAGCCGACCTTGTTCCACCCCGGAGATGCCTACGACGCCGAGCCCGGAGAGATCGACATCCTCGCGCTGCCGCTGAACGCGCCATGGGCCGCAAGCCGCGACACAGTGGCGTTCGCCCATCGGATCTCGCCGCGGATCTGCGTGCCGATCCATGATGCGCTGCTCAGCGCCATCGGTCGACAGCTTTATCTGTCCCAGGTAAGGACCTTCGGCCCTGAAAGCATGGAGGTTCGTGACCTCTCGGACGGCGTGACCCTCGATATCAGCTGACCCCAGCGCGCACCGATCGGCATACCTGCAGCGACTGGCCTTGTTACCGTCACGTACATGCCATCCAGCGGAACCTCCACGGCGCTGAGCCTGCGCGGTCTGTCCAAGGCCTACGGGTCGATGCTCGCGGTCGACCGGCTCGGTCTCGACGTCCCTCGTGGGTCGTTCTTCGGACTTGTGGGACCAAACGGTGCCGGCAAGACGACCACCTTGTCCATGGCGACCGGGCTGCTGCGGCCGGACGCTGGCACGGCCCACGTCCTCGGCCACGACGTCTGGTCCGACACGGTCCGTGCGAAACAGCTCGTCGGCATCCTCCCTGACGGGCTTCGGCTCTTCGACCGCCTGAGCGGGCTCCAGCTGATCTGTTACTCGGGCCTGTTACGAGGCAT
>JBBQUB010000225.1:0-4248 GCA_038212865.1 Actinomycetales bacterium | reverse complement strand
AAGGGGCCGGCAGGCGGGCTTGCCTCGGCATGAGGATCGTTCGTTGATCGTTCGTCGGCGAAATAGCAGGCTATCGGGCGCTACTTCCGAGGGTGGGGGTAGCGTCCGATTTGCTTGTCCTGCAACGCTTTTCGCGTATGGAGCGGGTGACGGGAATCGAACCCGCACTGTCAGCTTGGGAAGCTGATGTTCTACCATTGAACTACACCCGCCAGCGCCTTCATCGGCTTCAAGCCGCGGCGCGAACGGAAGTCTAACCGACAGTTCTGGAGCGCCAGAGTCCACGTCGGGCGAGCAACCGGTAGCGTGTCCGCGTGCTGCTTTCAGACCGTGACATCAGGGCCGAGATCGACGGCGGGCGGGTGCGCCTCCAGCCGTATGACGAGTCGATGGTCCAGCCGTCGAGCATCGACGTGCGACTGGACAAGTTTTTCCTCTTGTTCGACAACCACAAGTACCCCTTCATCGACCCTGCCCAGGATCAGCCCGACCTCACCCGAATGATCGAGGTCGAGCGCGACGAGCCGTTCATCCTGCACCCCGGCGAGTTCGTGCTGGGCTCAAGCTTCGAGGTCGTGACGCTGCCCGACGACCTCGCCGCGCGGCTCGAGGGCAAGTCATCTCTGGGCCGGCTCGGCCTGTTGACCCACTCCACAGCCGGATTCGTCGATCCCGGGTTCAGCGGTCACGTCACGCTGGAGCTGTCTAATGTTGCCACGCTGCCGATCAAGCTCTGGCCCGGCATGAAGGTCGGCCAACTCTGCTTCTTCAGGCTATCCACTCCGGCCGAAAACCCTTACGGCAGCGCGAAGTACGGTTCGCGCTACCAGGGGCAGCGTGGTCCCACCGCCAGCCGTTCCTTCCAGAACTTCCATCGCACCAACGTCTAGAGCGACAAGCAAGATCACAGGTCTGCCGCATACGCTGGTTGTATGCCCCGTGTACCCCACCTGCGCATCGCCGGTGACAACCTGATCGCTGAGGCCGTCGTACTGCTCCTGCATGGCGGCTCGCCGGACAGCTTTGCGCCCGTCCGCGCATACGACCCCGCAGTCCTGCGCATGCTTCCTTTTGGTCGCAGCATGGTTCGCGCAGGACGGGAACGAATTGCCTTGGCAACACTTCGGTATGCCGTGCGCGGATGGAATGGAGTGCAGCGGTCGCCACTGGAGGACGCGCGGTGGGCCATCGACCAGATTGGCGAGCGGTTCGGCGATCTGCCGATCGGCCTGATCGGGCACTCCATGGGTGGGAGGGTGGCGCTTCGGGTGGCCGACCACGTCGGGCGCAGCGGCGGAGTGCGTAGCGTGGCGGCGTTGGCGCCCTGGCTGCCCGAAGGTGAACCCGCTCCTGCCCTGGATCATCAGATGCTGCTTCTGGCACACGGCACCGCGGATCGGACGACCGATCCCGTCCGGACCTTCGAGCTGGCTGCGAAGCTTGCTGCCGAGGGAGTTGACGTCGAGCTGGTGAAGTTCCCGGGAGCCCGTCACTCCATGCTGTTCCCGGCCAGACCTTGGCATGACCTGGTCGCCGGGTTCATGGCCCGGACGCTGCTGGCGCCAGCGCTGGATGGTCCAGAAGCTGATCCGCCGCGCTGAAATCGGGCTCGAGGTCGCGGTCGGCTATCCCGTTCGGAAGCCCGGAGCAGGCCTCGAAAGCCTCGGCCAGCAGTCCCGTGACTCGCGTCCCTCTCCATCGGATCGCCCGTATCGCGCAGACCAGCTCCACCGCCAGCAGCCGCCGATAGGAGGTGACCGCCGGCGAAAACCTCGATGCCGCAACGCTGGCGAAACTCGCATCGTCCTCGACGCCCGCCGAGATGCTGATCGTCTGCACACTCGCCGGGGATGAGGCATGGTCACGGATCGATGCCATGGCCGACCCGGCGACATACTCCGCGATCAGCAGTCCGGACGATCCCATGCGGTCATCGGCAAGGAATCGGGGGAGCCCGGTCGTGGGGTCCGTGAGCAGGTGTGCGATCCGCGACTGCCCAGACCTCGCAGAGCGGGCCAACGCGAGCAGACTCGCATCCAAGGCCAAAGCGAGGTATGCCGCGTGGAACGCGCCGTGGTGCGCCGCCGACTCGTCGGTTCCGGTGAAGAACACAGGGTTCTCGGATGAGGTGTTGATCGACGTCTCGACAACGGCCTGCAGATCCGCCAGGCGGTCGAGCAGTGGGCCGTGGACCTGTGGCCACGTTCGCAAGCCGAAGAAGTCCTGCAAGTGGATTGGTTTGATGCCTTGTGTCGCCAGCAGATTCGTCATCTCTGCAGCGACCAAGATGGCTCCGGGAAAGGGTGTCACCGTCCGGACCGCAGGCCCGACCGCCTCGAGATTGGCCTTCAAGGCGACCCATGACAGAGCGCAAACCGTCAAGGCGACGTGCGAAAGATGTTGCAGGTCAAGGCAACCCAGCGCTCCTTCGGCGAGCGTGAAGGCGTGGCTGGACATCAGGGGCAGTGCATCGACCGAGCGCAACGCATAGCTCTGTCGGCGCTCGCCATTGGCCCGCGGTCGCTCGCCCAGAAGGGTCATCCCGACTTCAGCCAGAGCGGTCAGGTCACTGGTGCCCAGAGCGCCGTAGCGGTGCACCTGGGGGAGATCTTCCTTCGGGCCGTCCGCAAGGTCGGCGAGTGCGAGGGCCAGCTTGACGTCAGCGCCAGAGCCTCCGGCCAGGAGCTGGTTTGCCCGGATGGTCAGGGCGCAGCGGATGCTTCTGGGAGTGAGGCAGTCGCCCCAACCCGCCGCGTGTGAGCGCAGGATGGCCAAGCCATGGTCGGTCTCGGCGTCGTCCGCGGTGGCTTGGTCCCGGTTGGCGCCGACTCCGGTGTTGCGTCCATACAACGGACGGACGCCGGCGATCCGCTCCGCGGTCTGCTGACCGTCAATGGCCCGCAGGCGCGCTGGCTCATCCACCAACAGGCTTGCGCCTGACGTGATCTGGCGCAGTGAGGGCAATGTCAGCGTTCTGCCATCGATTGTTACGGGCCGGTAACGACCTTCCGGGGTTGCCTCGATGTCTTCCATCTCTACTGATTCTGTCTACATTCCGGTTAGGTTTGGTGACATGATCCGGTTCGACGCGGTCTCGAAACAATATCCGGATGGCACATTGTCCGTGGATGAGCTGACGTTTGAGGCTCCCACCGGCCAGATCACCGTTCTCGTCGGGCCTTCGGGGTGCGGCAAGACAACTTCGCTGCGGATGATCAACCGGATGATCCAGCCCACCGGCGGACGGATCTGGATCGACGACCAGGACCCGGCGCAGATGGACGAAGCTCAGCTGCGTCGCGGCATCGGCTATGTCATCCAGCACGCTGGGCTCTTTCCCCACCGCACAGTCGCAGCCAACATCGCCACGGTTCCCATGCTGCTGGGTTGGGACAAACGCAAGGCGGAGGCGCGTGCACTTGAGCTACTCGAACGGGTCGGCCTGCCGATCAGCTACGCAAAGCGTTATCCCGCACAGTTATCCGGTGGCCAACAACAGCGCGTTGGTGTCGCGCGGGCCCTCGCCGCGGACCCTCCGGTCATGCTCATGGACGAGCCGTTCAGCGCGGTGGACCCCATCGTTCGCGAGCAGTTGCAGGACGAGTTTCTGCGGCTGCAGGACGATCTGGGCAAGACCATCGTGTTCGTCACCCATGACATCGAGGAGGCCATCAAGCTCGGTGACCAGGTCGCCGTCTTGCGGGTCGGTGGCCAGCTCGCCCAGCTGGCCGACCCGGCATACCTCCTGGCGCACCCCATCGACGACTTCGTCGCGGATTTCGTCGGAAAGGACCGCGGCTACCGCGCGTTGAGCTTCCAGGCCTCCCCGGCGTTCGAGCTCACCCAGGAGAAGAGCGTTCAGCTCGGGGCAACGCCTGAGCAGGCAGCCGAAGCCGCGCGCGACGGCTGGGTCCTGGTCATCGACACGGACCGGCGCCCGCTCGGCTGGATCGAGCCCGGCCGGATCACGGTCCCGATCCAACCCGAGATGCTGCACCGTGGTGGCACCGTCGCCACCGAGAGTGGTCCGCTGCGCAGCACCCTGGATGCCGCACTGTCCTCACCGAGCCGCCGTGGGGTCATCGTTGACGACCAGGGTGCGGTCTTGGGCACCGTCCGCGCACATGAGGTCCTCGCCGAGATCGAGGACCGCGACCGGCCGGCGCTGCAGCCCGACAGCCTTAAGCCAGAGGGTCTTCGGTACGAAGGCGTGCAGCCCGAGCTGGCGCAACCGGTCGAAGAAGCCCC
>JBBQUB010000224.1:0-4280 GCA_038212865.1 Actinomycetales bacterium | reverse complement strand
GGCATGGACGGTCTGGACCACGCTCAAGACCCAGAGGTCAACAGGCGAAGACCCTGACCCGGACGCCGAACCGGAACCTCAGCGGAGTCAAAGCCAATAGCGACCGGCCTGTCGCAGCCAAGAGCCCCGCCAGGCCAAGCGTTCACCTGCCCCAGCCGCCGAGGACGCTGCTGTCGAACCAGTGCACCACCCCCTCGGGGTCACGGCACGTCTCGACTGCGCCAGGATCGCGCAGCTCGGCTGCATCCACTCGAGGCGGACCTCCCCGTGGGCCTGCGCAGCTCAGCGGCCATGTCGGGGCGTATCACCGCCCCTGAGCCTGCCGTTGACGCCGCGGACGTGACCTCGTGTACGGCCGCAACGACTGCATCGGGGTGCGTGAGGGGAACGGCGAACGTGATCCAAGGGACGGCAACAGGACGGTGTGGGCCCGACCGGTGAGTCGTTGCCGCACCGTCGCCCATACCCGGTCGTCCAAACCCAGGCCGGGTACCAGCACGATGAGCGGGTCCGGCACCCCAGACGTAGGGTTCACGCGATGACGGCGTCCACATCGGCCACGAGGTGCTCTTCGTAGGACTCCAGGATGTCGTCCTCCACCTCCGGCAGGAGATTGCGCACCTCGGGGTACATGACCTCGTTCTCCAGGTAGGTGTGGACGGTCAGCTCCTCGATGATGCGCGTCGCGATCTTGCCCTTGGCGGTGGTGGCATTCTCGCCGGCCCCCTGGAAGTCACGGAAGAGCTTGCGGATCTGCTGATGGTCGTCCTTGAGGACGACGATGGCGTCGGTGGACATAAGGACCATCTCGAACTATTTGGGCTTTCGGTCATCAGCGGAACGAGACAGATGACGTCGTAGCGTGGGGAGCGTGGGGTAGGTCAGCGACGTGCCCAGCCCCGCGCATGCGACGTGATCAAGACCACGTCATGCCCCAAAACGGCTGGAGCCAAACCTCACTGGTCGCGACGCCGCCGGCCGGGTGACCGTGCGGACGAGCCGAGCGGCCCCTGACTCCGCCCGTCATCGCCTGCAGCAAGGCCGCCCTGGCAGGTAGGGCAGTAGAAGAACGCGCGGTCCTGCGGCGGCACGCCGATCACGCTCACCCGGACCGCGCCGCCGCAGCGCCGACAAGGCCGGCCGGACCGACCGTGGACGTAGGTCGTCCTTTCCTGGTGCTGAATGCCGGTAGTGCTTTGAATCGCGTTGTGCCGGTTAACGTTCAGGAGGAGGTGGACCCGGGCGACGACCCGACTGACCTGAGCGATGGCCAGACCTGCTGCGGGGTGCCAAGGGTTCAGTCCCTCGAGGAAGAGAGCCTCGCTGGCGTAGAGCGTTCCGACGCCTGCGAGATTGCGCTGGTCTAGCAGGGCCGAACCGATCGTGCCCTTGCTTGCGGTGAGCCGGCTGGCTGCCTCGGCGGCATCCCAGTCCGGGCCGAGGACGTCGGGTCCGAGGTGGCCGAACAAGCCAGCTTCGTCGCGGGTCGCCAGCAGGTGCACGTCGCCGAGCCGAATGCCCAGCGCGGTCCATCGCCCTGTGGACACCACTGCTCGCAGCTGTGGGTTGGCCAGCGTGCCCTTCGCGAGACCATCGGTGCTCGCAACTCTCCACTGACCATCCATGCGCAGGTGGGAGTGGAGAGTGAGCCCGGCATCGAGCCGGTGCAGGAGATTCTTCCCACGAGAAACCACCTCCAGGGTGCGCATACCTCGAAGGTCAGCCGTTGAGAGGCCGGGCCAGCGCAGATCTGCGCCGATGATCACCTCGCCGGCCAGGGCCTCGTTCAGCCGTCGGGCGGTGCGCCAGATCGTGTCACCTTCGGGCATCGGTATCGCCCTCCAGGCCCGTGAGAGGCGGCGCCGCCATCGCGATCTGCCGGTTGGCGTACTCGACCCAGCCTGGTGCCGGCAGCACCAGGGACAGGTGTACTGACCCCAGCGCGCGTTGGATGATCCATGCAGGTGCAAACAGTGCGTGCTGGGCGGGTACACCGTCGTTCCTCGGCCACGGCCGCATGAAGCTCACTACCGTCTCATACCCAAGTAGCCCCCATGACACGCAAGGCCAACAACGGCACGCAAGGCGGCAATGCACCGGTGAGCCCCGGACCCACACCTTGCGCACCATACCCCCTGGGGTATGGTGTAACCGTTCGATCAACCCTCGAGGAGGAACGCCTGATGTGTCGACAGGTGAGCTGCCGCAGGTGCGGCAACGCAACGTGGGCTGGCTGCGGCCAACATGTCAGCCAGGTGATGGCCGGTGTGTCGAAGGCCAATCGCTGCCAGTGCCCTCCGAAAGCCTCCTTGGTGGATCGCATCTTTGGCGGCCGCAAGAACTTGGTGTGATCGCTTGCTGCAACTTTGCACACGGGGCCTTTACTCTGTGTTGACTCTTCTGTGACCGACGTCATACCCAATCGCACTTCACCGCGCTCCAAGTAGGCGTAGGTATGTCGCTAGTAGGTGCACGCGTACCCGCTAGGCGGTTTGTGTGAGGGAAGGGACGAGAAGATGACTCTTCTTCAGACCAGCACATCGCTCGAGATCACATCCCCCGGTGAAGCGAAAGCACAGGCCACACGGCAGAAAGCGCCATGCCCGGCGCACAGCGTCTGCGCCGCGATGAAGCACTTCATTCTGCCGCTAGCCCTCATCGTGGTGATAGCGATCATCCAAGCCGCCATCCGCGGAGGGGATGCGGAGACCCTTGATACGGCCCGTGGCGACTCGCAGCCGGCGGTGGCGGGCGGTGCCCAAGGGCAGACGGTGGCGGGCGGTGTCCAAGGTCAGGCGGCTGCCCGCATCGGCACGAGAGTCCGCGACGGAGCCTTCGAGTTCGTCGTGACCGGCGTCGAGCGCCCCGGCAAGACCTTCCCGGGAAAGATGCAGACAACCTTGACGGCCCGAGGCGAGTTCGTGATCGTCCGGGTCGATGTCACCAACGTCGGCGACGAGGCACGGCGCCTTGACTGTCAGTGTCAGTACTTGCTCAACGACAAAGGACAGGCGACCTCGCCCAGTACCGCGATCCTCTACACCAAGGACGCCCTGAAGTACGTACAGCTGATCGAACCTGGCAGCACGGTGTTGGGCGCCCCCGTGGTGTTCGACGTCGCCCCTGGGACGAAGGTCGTCAACATCGAGCTTCACGGCTCGTCGACCTCGCCGGGTGTGCAGATCAGGCTGTCCCGATGACCCCTACGTGATCTGGCTGTGGCAGAGGGTCAGGGGCCAGCCCGCCCTGCGAGACCACGCACATACGACGCCTGGCCGGCATGCTGCAGGTCATCGGCAAGGATGCTGACCAGCCGCACTGCCAGCGTCACCGGTGGGTTCCATGACTCATCGACGATCCTGGCGTAGTCCGCATCTTTCAGGGTGTTCAAGTAGTCGATGGTCCGGGCATGAACCGCGTCGTAGTAATGGGCCAGGAGCTCCGCATCCGCGCGAACGTGGGCCACGTCATCGGCGCTCTGTCCGTAGCCGGTTGCCCCGGGATCAAACGGGAGATCGAAGCGGTCAACCCAGCCACCGGAGATCCATACTTGTTCCTCGCCCATGAGGTCAGCGATGTGGTCGTCCTGCCCACGGGTCAGGTGCCACACGAGCCAGGCGATCGTGTTCGCCTCGGCATCCGGCCGATAGGTCAGGAGCTCGACGCTCGCGCCGTCCAGCACGGAATGAACCACCCCTTGGATCCGGTTGAAGGCCTCGATCAAGACTTCGTTGGACAACATCCACCCTCCTTTGTCGTTGTGGCAACAGACTACGACTCCCGATCATGTCCGAACCGTGACCAAGGAAATCACCCAGCAGGCGCCTGCTATGCCGTTAGTGTGTCGACATGACCGACGCGCCCACGGAAACCGACCCCGCGGATTCGACGGATTCGACGGATTCGGCAGCAGTAGTGACCTCGACGGCTGCCTCGACGGCGGCGACGCATCGGCCCCTGGTGGTTCTGGAAAAGGTCAACAAGCACTTCGGCGAGCTGCACGTTCTCAAGGACATTGACCTGACCATCGGCGAGGGCGAGGTCGTGGTCGTCATCGGCCCGTCGGGTTCGGGCAAGTCCACCCTGTGTCGCGCGATCAACCGCCTCGAGACCGTCGAGTCCGGGACGATCACCATCGATGGGGTGCCGCTGCCCGATGAAGGCAAAGAGCTGGGTGCTGCCTTGCTCATTGCGAGAGGCAACGGGTCGGCATACGGGCTGGTATGCCGGGTCCTGGGACTGCAGACTGTCGAATGCGAGCTGATTTGAGGCAATGACGG
>JBBQUB010000223.1:0-4280 GCA_038212865.1 Actinomycetales bacterium | reverse complement strand
TCGGCAATCCGCTCGCGAGCGGTCATCTTGCCGGCCTCGTGCTGTTTGGCGTGGCGTTTCTCTCCGCCTCCGGCGATGACCTCCTCGCGGCGGGTGCGCAGCTCGGCGATCCGCTCCTGCATGGTCCTGGACTTGGGTCGGTTGGGGGGCTTGGACATTGCCTCAGTCTTCCTTAGCCGGGTTTGACTGCGACGGAGTGCCGCTTGCCGTTGACGGTGATCTCGTACTTGATCGGGCCGCGCACAGAGCCCGTTGTGGAGTCGGAAGCAGCAGCGGCACGCTCTGCCTCCAGCTCAGCCTGGTCCCTGCCGACGTTCTTGGGGCCGTCGGCGCGGGTGGTGAAGAAGCCCGGCGCCACCTTCGGGAACATGGCGTAGGTCAGCACGTCCTCATCGGTTCCATCGAAGCCGTCGATGGCTTCGGCCTCGGCGCGCAGGGCATCCCACTCAGGGGCGATGAGATCCGCCGGACGCCCGGTGATGATCTCCTTGCCGGTCTGGGCCTTGGCCATGGCGACAACCTCGGGATCCTTCTCGCCCATGGTGTAGCCGTAGTACCCAAGGAGCAGGTCAGCGAACTCGGCGGTCAGTACCTTGTATCGGCCCATGATCACGTTGAACACGGCCTGGGTGCCTACGATCTGGCTGGATGGCGTCACCAACGGTGGATAGCCGCAGTCCTTGCGAACCCGCGGCACTTCCTCGAGCACCTCGGTCATCTTGTCAGCGGCGCCCTGCTGCTTGAGCTGGGACTCCATGTTGGAGATCATGCCGCCGGGGATCTGGCTGTCGAAGATGTCGGTCTCGACGTTGAACGAGGACATGAACTGCGTGTAGCGGGGCCTGATCTCGGCAAAGTGACTCTTGATCCTGCCCAGACGCACCTTGTCGAGGTCCGCGATGTAGCCGGTACCTTCCAGCATCTCCTGCAGCGACTCGGTGGGGTTGTGGCCCGGCCCGAGCGACAGAGAGCTGATGGCGGTGTCGACGACATCCGCGCCGGCCTCGATCGCCTTCATCAGCGAGACCAAGGTGACGCCGGTGGTCGCGTGGCAGTGCACATTGATCTGCATGCCCGGGACCTCGGCCTTGATCGCCGACACGAGGTCGTATGCCGGCTGCGGCTTGAGCAGGGCTGCCATATCCTTGATGGCCAGGGAGTCGACGCCGAGATCAGCCAGCTCGCGGGCCTGCCGCACGAAGCCGTCGATCGTGTGCAAGGGGCTGGTCGTGTAGCAGATGGTGCCCTGGGCGTGCTTGCCGGTTGCCTTGACAGCGGCGATGGCGCGCTCGACGTTGCGGGTGTCGTTCAGGGCGTCGAACACCCGGAACACATCCATGCCGTTCTCCGCAGCCTTCTGGACGAAGTGGTCAACGACGTCGTCACCGTAGTGGCGGTAGCCCAGCAGGTTCTGGCCACGCAGGAGCATCTGAAGGCGGCTTTTGGGAAGGAGCGCGCGGAATGTTCGCAGACGTTCCCATGGGTCCTCGTTGAGGAACCGGATGCAGGCGTCATAGGTGGCGCCACCCCAGCACTCGACACTCCAGTACCCCGCGTTGTCGATGTCCTCACAAGCACCCACCATGTCTTCCATGGCCATTCGGGTTGCCATCAGGCTCTGGTGCGCGTCCCGGAGGGCAAGCTCGGTGACGCCGATCTCTCGTTGGGTATCCACGGCGTCCAGTCTGTCCCACATCGGCAGAGTTGTCAGGACCGGACCGTTGTCAGGACCGGACCGGGACCTTCTCGCCGATCATGAACACCGCAACCGCCCCGACACAACCGGCCACCAAGATCAGCTCTGACCGAAGGCCTCCGTCGCCTCTATCCGGTCGCGGACGCGGCGGCGCAAGATCTTGCCCATCTGGGATCGCGGGAGGTCCTCCACGATCACCACCCGGCGCGGCACTTTGTAGCCCGTCAGCCGCTCGTGCGCGTAGGCGCGTACCCGCTCGGGGTCGACGGTGGCGCCGGCCACCGGAACGACGGCGACCACGACCTCCTCGCCGGTGTCGCCGGCTGATCTGATGCCCACGACTGCAAGGTCCTCGATCTCGGGCAGCTCCCGCAGCACGTCCTCGATCTCGGACGGGTAGACGTTGAAGCCGCCGGTGATGATCAGCTCCTTGATCCGGTCCACGATGCGGACGAAACCGTCGGCATCCGCGACCGCGATGTCGCCCGTGCGCAGCCAACCGCCAGGAAGCAGCACGGCGGCGGTATCGTCCGGGCGGTTCCAGTAGCCGGCGAACACCTGCGGACCGCGGATCAGCAGTTCGCCCTGTTCGCCGATCGGCAGGTCCTGCGATGGGTTGTCCGGGTCGACGATACGGATGTCGGTCGAGGGGAACGGGACACCGACCGTTCCCGGCCTTCGCGTGGTCGCGGCCGGATTGCCCAGCGAGATCGGCGATGTCTCGGTCATCCCGTAGCCCTCGACGAGCAGCCCACCACTGACGGACTCCCATGTCTCGACCACTGCGGGAGGCAGCGCCATGGCGCCCGAGATCGCATAACGGATCGAGGTGAGATCCACGCGCCCTTCGCTGGCCGCCGCGGCCAGCCGCTCGTAGATCGGCGGCACGGCGGGCAGGAACGTCGGGGGGCGCCGACGGATCGCCTCGAACATCTGCCCGAGGTCGAAGCGCGGCAACAGCACCAGCGTCGCTCCGACACTCATCGAGAAGGTCAGGCACAGCGTCAGCCCGTAGGCGTGGAAAAGTGGCAGCACCGCGTATACGGTCTCCTCGCCGTCCTTCATGCCGGGCATCCACGCACGGCCTTGGGCTGCGTTCACCTGCAGGTTGCTATGGGTCAGGACGGCGCCCTTGGGCGTCCCCGTGGTGCCGCCCGTGTACTGGAGCAACGCGACGTCCTGAACGCGTGGCTGTGAATGCGCAGTGTCGAGTGGACCGGTCGAGGATGCGACCCGCTCCCAGCTCAGGACCCCATGGGGCACCGGGCCTGTCATCGCCGTGCGCGCCGCCCGGGCCTTGGCCACCGGTAGCCGAAGGGCCAGGCGCTTGTGCCAGGGCAGTGCGCTCGTCAGGTCAACCGCGATGATGACCTGTATGGCGGTCGTGCCCCGCAGGCTCTCCACCACCGCTGCCGTCTTGTCCCAACAGACGACGACCGTAGCCCCGCAATCGGCCAGCTGATGCTCGAGCTCACTGGCGGTGTACAGCGGATTGTGTTCCACGACAATGGCGCCCAACCTCAGGGCGGCATAGAAGGCCACCACGTGCTGTGGGCAGTTCGGTAGCACCAGCGCCACCCGGTCCCCGGTCCTCACGCCGACGACGCGCAACGCCTCGGCGGCCCGAGCCACCTGATCGGCCAGCCGTTCGTACGTCGTCTCGGCGCCGAAGAAGTCGAGTGCGACTCGGTTGGCGTAACGCGCCGCACTGGCCGCGAGCATCTCGGGAAGTGACTCGGTCGGGACATCGACGTCCGCGGCGACCCCTGGCGCGTAGCTGGCCAACCACGGCCTGCTGCTGAGCGGGCCGTGGTCCTCGCCCATCTCCGATGGGCCCGTGCGGTCCACGTTCAACAGACCTCCCAGCTCGAGTCTTCTCCCCCTAAGCGTCGAACCTACCGCGGAGGTGCCACCGCCATACGCCTGGGCGGACGGATCAGGTCGCGGGTCGACGCGTCCGGATCTCCATGAGGTACCAGAGGTACGCCACCTGAGAAACGGCGAGGCTTTCACGAAGTGGAGTCCACCCGACCCAAAAGGATGCGGACCTCTGACTCGCGGTAACGGCGGTGACCACCGGGTGTGCGCATCGACGTGAGCTTCCCAGCCCGGGCCCACCGGGTGACCGTCTTGGGGTCAACGCGGAAGATTTGGGCGACCTCAGCAGGGGTCAACAGAGCCTCGGCTTCAACTGGACGGCTGGTCATGGGTCCTCCTGGTCACGCAGGGATATGGATGTCGCTCTTGGGCCATCTGCCAAAGAGAAAATGAAGGCGCGAATTGACGCCACTACCCGAACGCCAGCTTGGTGTGGTCGACGGACGGCTCCGGAACCTGTCGGACATCAGATGAGGCGGGTGCCCCATCTCCTGCGGGTCGGTCAACCGAGATTGCCACGACGGTCGGGTCGATGCGCATCACGCAATACCCGGCCACCGCACCCGCCCCGAAGCCCGGGGCGAAGATCCGCGTGGGCTCCTTGATGACGCCATCGCGGACCGCGTCGTGGATCGCCAGCGGGATGCTCGCCGACGAGGCGTTGCCGACGGTCTCGACGTTGAAGTAGAGACTGTCCTCGGTCAGC
>JBBQUB010000222.1:0-4287 GCA_038212865.1 Actinomycetales bacterium | reverse complement strand
GCCCGGCTGCGGTCGCGGGACTTGCGGTACATCCGTCCGCGGCTCTCGGTGGTCTCGACGGCGCGGACGATGACCGGCAGCGGTTCGGTGACCAGTCGGCCGAGTCGGCGACCCCGCCACAGGCACAGGAGCACGACGGCGGAGGCCGCCAGGGCAACACCTGGCGAGAACCACGCCGGCGCGATGGATCGTGAGGTGCGATCTGTTGCGGCGATGTCGGTCAGGGAGGGGATGTACCAGACCAGGCGGCTGGTCTGGCCGAAAAAGCGCAGGGCGATCGCAGCGTTGTCGGCTTCGAGGATGGCACCGTTGCTGATCAGGCTGTTGCCCCCGAGCAGGATCACCGGCGGTCGCCCCGGCCCGGCGGCGGGCAGGCTGACCATCGCGCCGCCACCATCGCTCTTGTCGGGAAAGCATGTCGTGGCGCCAGATCCGTTGGCCGTTGGGGTGTAGGCCCGGTCTGCCTGGGAGAGGCGAAAGTCCGGACCCACCTCGGTGCCCTGGCAACCGGCGGTCAGGTCGGCAAGATCCGCACGGTGTGAGTCGACCGGCAGGCCCATGCCCTTGGTCACCTCGGGGTCGGGATCAAGCAGGACCACGCCGGCGGCGGACGCAGCGTGTTCCAGCGCCGCCCGGGCCGTCCGCCCCGACAGACGAATGGTGTTTGCGATCACGACCGTTGTCGCACCGTCGATGGTCTCGCCGAGCAGCTCGCGTTGGCCGCGGACGACCGTCACTGCGACGCCGCGGTCGCGCAGAACGTGGGCCAGGCCTTTGGCCCCGGAGGAGCCAGAGTTGGCCGGGTCGAGGTCGTCGGTATTGCCCCGGCCATCTGGGGTCAACAGCGTGAGGGCCAGCGCGACCGCCAGGAGCAGGCAAGTCACGAACAAGGGTGCGAACCATCGAGGACGCTTGCGGTTGAAGGGTTTCGGTCCTGAGCTGTGGTCCCGGGAAGGTGCCTGTCCGGGTTCGGCGATCGTGGGTGCACCCGTCCCTGGGGCGGTCGCGGTCGTCATACCGGCAGGCCGTGCAGCAGGGGGACGGCCAGCACCGGGCGGGCCTTGCCCAGCTCGGCGTCCAGGTGCTGGATCTCGCCGGCTTGGCCTGCGGTCGCCCGGCGGTGGCCATAGCGCACGGTGTCGAACACGTCGGCCGCGCGCGCGAGCCGGTCGGCGTGGCCCGGGAAGGGCAGCGCCAGGACCATGCTGACCTCGTGGGCTGTGCGGCCCGGGGCGTCATCGAGCAGCGTGCGATCGCTCATGTCCTTGGCGATGGCGCGGAAGCCGTCCAGGACTGCGTCGTCGAAGCGTCCATCCCGCAAGGCCTCGGCAGCCAGGTCTCGATAGGTGTGTGCGGTGATCCTCAGGTCCTCCAGCACCGCCCCGCCGGTCCGGGCAACGGCCGGCTCACGGCGAACCCTGGGCAGGACCCAGGCCAGCAACGCGATCACGATCAGAGCCACGAGCGCGGTGATGACCGGGGAGAGCCCGCCGTTGGCCAGGGTGCTGGCGCCGTCCAGGAATGAGCGGATGTGGTCCACGACCCAGCGGATCGCCGACTCCAGCCAGGGGCTCTGGTAGTCGGAGCGGTGCAGCTCCTGCTCCAGCCAGTCCCGCCCCTGGTCAGGTGTGGGATCCAGGCCACGAAGGGGTGACCAGCTCAGCGGCGTCACGAGATCTCGTTCAGATCCGCGGTGCCGGGTTGGACTGCGCCTCGCGGAGCAGGACGACATCGAGCGCTTCGAGCCGCATCCGACGGTCGATGTAGAGCAGGCCGGTCACCGCCGCCACGAAGGGCGTCGTGATCGCCCCCGACAGCAACGCGGACAGGTGCGAGACGAAGGTGACGACCATCTGCGCGGCTTCGGAGTCCTGCCCTATCGCAGCAGCGATGCCGATGCCGATGAGCGAAAACGGCAGCCCGAGAAGCGATCCGGCGATGCCGGCCAGGATCCCGGCCAAGAGCGTGATCCCCAGGATTCGCCAGAACGCCGATCCTTTGGTGAGGGCAAACGAGCGTCGCAGGCCGGCTATCACGCCGTGGCCCTCGAGAACGATCGCAGGCGCTGCCATCGAGATCTTCGTCGATACCACCAGGGCCACCACCATGAGGCCGAGCAGGCCGAACAGCAGCAAGGCCAGGCCCGCTCCGATGCTGTCATTGATCATGAGCAGAACACCGGGGCCGATCAGCAACGCCGTTGACACGAGAGTGAACAGGCCGGACAGGACGGTCAGCTCGAGCAACGGCAGGAGTCGGCCCCGGGTGGATCGCCATGTCTGACCGATATCCGGTTTGCGCCCGAGGACCGCCTGGCCGACGACGTGGACCAGCAGCCCGCTCAGGACGGCGGTGGCGAGCGTGGTGAATATCGTCTGGACCAGCGTGGACGGAACCCCGAGGAAGGCTTCGGCTTCGGGGCCGAACCTCCTCAGGAAGTCGGCCATGAGACGGGTTGCCCCGATTCCCAGTGCGGCCGACGGGACCAGGAAGGCGCCGAGTACAAGCAACGAGAGGCCGACCATCGACCTTGGGTTGAAGCGCACGGACTTGACCGCGCCGTCCAGAATGTCGCCGAACTGCAGTGGTCGCAGCGGCACGATGCCCGGTTTGTGCGCCGTCAACATCGGAATCTGGGCAGACGCCATCGGGCCGGTCGGTGGCGGCCCGGCATACGACCCGTCGCGCGCTCGGTCCTGCGGTCCAGGTGCGGGAAATCCGCCGGTTACCGTCATCCTTCTCCCTGATCGATCGGGTATAGCCCCCATGATGTCTCACACCAGCGGTCGGCGGGCCTCGAATACGGCACCTGCCGCCAACAGGTGATGGAACAAGATCCCCGCTGCCGCCCATCAGGGGTATGGCGTCCGCTGGCGTCCGCTGCACGTGACCGCCGCACTCAGCCCGTCTCTGCGAGCGCCGAAGCCGCCGCCATGGCCTCAACGGCAGACACCGGTCGAGCACCGAGCCCGACGTGCCTGGCCACGATCTTGGGCTCCTGCCGGCACAGGCTCAAACCGCGCCGCCACAGGACCCACGGCGGTTTGCGACGTTCGGCCAGGTCGCGAACCAGGCGGCGACAGAACGTCAGCCAGCGACCGTTGTGGACGCAGTAGGCTGCAGCCAGGACGTCAGCCTCTGCCAGGCCGGCGATGATGTCAGCGGCAAAGAGGCCCTCGGCCAAGATCAGCTGACCCGGCTCGGCTGTGACAGCGGAGTGTCCGATGGCTCGGGACGAGCTGATGTCGTACGTCGGCAGGTCCACAACTCCGTTCTGGCACAAGGCAACCAGTGCGACAACTGCGGCGTCGGCGTGCCAGGACCGCGGGCTGTCCCAGTCGGGAACGCCGATCGGCAGGATGGGCAGGGATGGGTCGTCCCCGTCGCGATAGAAGTCGTCGAGGCGGACGATCGGCCAACCGTGCCGGCCCTGCAACCGGGTTGCCAGTCGTGACTTACCGGCGCCGCTGGGGCCCGCCACGATCACGACGCGTCGTATGCCGTCACGCGGCAAAGCTGCGTCGGGTTGGGTCACCGCGCCAGACTCTCACGGACCGGGGCGGCGAGTACTAACGACCCTTGGGGTGCCAGACGGTCTTGGTCTCCAGGTAGGCCTTCATCCTGGTCAGGTCGGGGGTGGGCGACCAGTCCGGCTCGATCGCGTCGGCATCGTGCCCTGCTGGGCGTAGGACGCGCTTCATGTTCTCTGCGGCTGCGCGTTCGAGGTCGGCCCAGGCCAGGTTCTCGGCGTCGGCGGCACCGGCCAGGTCGATGGCGTTGACGTCCTGGTGGGAGGCCAGCCACGGTGCGACCTCGGCGGTGCGTCCGGTGATCAGGTTGATGACCCCTGCCGGCACGTCGGAGGTCGCCAGGACCTCCGAGAGCGTCACGGCGGGAAGCGGCCGGCGCTCGCTGGTCAGGACCACGACGGTGTTGCCGCTGACCACGATCGGGGCCAGGACAGAGACCAGGCCGAGCAGCGAAGAGCGTTGCGGTGCAAGGGCGGCGACCACGCCGGTGGGCTCGGGTGCGGAGATGTTGAAGTATGGACCGGCCACCGGGTTGAGCGCACCCAGGACCTGGGCGAGCTTGTCCGACCATCCGGCGTACCAGACCCAGCGGTCGATGGCCGCCGAGACGACCTTGTCCGCACGGGCGGGGGTGAGCCCCTCTGCCGCGGCGACCTCCGCGGCGAACTGGGCGCGGCGACCTTCCATCAGCTCTGCTACGCGATAGAGGACCTGACCGCGGTTGTATGCCGTGGCGCCAGCCCACGTCGGCCACGCC
>JBBQUB010000221.1:0-4348 GCA_038212865.1 Actinomycetales bacterium | reverse complement strand
CCCCGATCGCGAGGCCATAAAGGCCACCGACGAGCTCACCCTCCCGCCACGTCTCCACCGAGTGGGCCCAGCCGAGCTCATGCAGGCGGGTATAGGCGGCGGCGATCCCAGGCGTGATCCAGCGCCCGTCCCGTGACGGGTCGGCACAGGCGGTCACAACCTCTGAAAAGGCCGTGTCAACACGAATCTCGCAGTGCCGTAACGACTTCTGCAGTGACCGGCTGATCCTGACGTGCCCGGGCAACAGGACGCCCCGCGGATCTGGCGACCACCATCCGGTCGGCGGGCTGCCGTTCTCGCCAACCCCCATCGGAAACAACCCCGCGCGGTAGGCCATCAAAAGGGTGCCGGGTTCGAGGTCGGCTCCAACGCCCACGAGGTCGTCCTCTGGCGAGGCCTGCTCGAGATCCAGCTGCCACGGTGAGGGCGCAGGCTCGATCGGCATGCGAGTGCGGCCGACCGGTCAGGGCCGAGGGCAGGTGAGGTGAGGCTCGAACTCCTCGCACGCTGCCGCGCCGTAGGCCTGCTCGAACCGCTCGAGGAACCCTCGGCGGCCCAGCTCGTACTCCTGCGTGCCGACGGTCTCGACGACGTAGGTCGCCAGCATCGACCCGATCTGCGCCGAGCGCTCGTGACCCATCCCCCACGCCAGCCCGGTGAGGAAGCCGGCGCGGAAAGCGTCGCCAACTCCGGTGGGGTCAGCCTTGCGCAGCTCACTAGCCACTTTCACCTCGATCAACGGTTCGCCGCGGGTGGCGATGAGCGCACCGTCCTTGCCCTTGGTGATGACCCTCGTCTGGACGCGCGTGGCGATCTCGTCGCTGCTCCAACCGGTTTTCTGCTCAGTCAGTGCCGCTTCGTACTCGTTGGCGAACAGATAGGTCGCCCCGTCGATCAGCTCACGGATCGACTCACCGTCCATGAAGGCCAGCTGCTGCGAGGGATCGGCGGCGAACGGGATGTTGCGGGTCCGACACTCCTGCGTGTGGCGCAACATGGCCTCAGGGTCGTTGGAGCTGATGACCGCAAGATCCAGTCCGCCGACCCGCGCAGCGATCGGGCCGAGCTCGATGTCGCGGGCCTCGCTCATGGCGCCGGCATAGAACGTGGCGATCTGAGCCATCTGGTCATCGGTGGTGCACACGAAGCGGGCCGTATGACGGGTCTCGGAGATGCGCACGGACTCACAGTCGACGCCGTGTCGCTCCAGCCAGGACCGGTAGTCCGCGAAGTCCTCACCGGCAGCACCCACCAGGATCGGTTCCTGCCCGAGGTTGGCCATGCCGAACGCGATGTTGGCCGCGACGCCCCCGCGATGAATCTCCAGGTCCTCCACCAGGAAGGACAAGGCGATCTTGTCCAGCTGGTCCACGACGAGGGAGTCAGCGAACCGGCCCTTGTAGGTCATGAGGTGGTCGGTGGCTATGGATCCGGTGAGGGCTATACGCACCCGGGCAACTTACCTTGTTTCGCCAAGGCCAGTCCGAGTGCGGTGGTTACCCACCCGAACGGTGGCTTGGTGGTAGATGGGCACGTTACCCATCAGTGTTACTGGTTGGTACCAGTTCCCCTCGCCCGTCGCCCGCTTTACGGTGGGCCCATGACGACTTCGATCTACGTCCCTGGTCCCCGCGACGGCCTTGACGAGGGCAGTCTGGCCGAGCTGGCGCAGGACGGCCGCGAGGTCGAGGTCGACGTCATAGGGCCCCGACCGTGGGTGGCCTCGGCGTTCGGGCCGATCGATGTTCCAGATGATGCTTCCGCTCTGATCGACGGGCTCGCGGCATACGGCGCATAGCCCGACGTCATGGACGAGGAAGAGGCTCGTCTCAGATTCGCCGCCGGTCGAGTGGGCCGACTGGCCACAGTGACAGCTCAGGGGGCGCCGCACGTGGTGCCTGTCGTATTCGCGCTCGTCGATGATGTTGCTTATACGGCCGTCGACGGCAAACCCAAGACCACCAACCGACTTCAGCGAGTCGCCAACGTCGCGGCCACGGGGCGGGCGGGTCTGCTGGTGGACGAGTACGCCGAGGACTGGACGAGCCTGTGGTGGGTCCGCTTTGACGGCTCGGCGGAGGTCCTGGCCGCCGGCAGCAACGAGGCGTCCAGCGCGGTCGACGCCCTGACGCGCAAGTACTCGCAGTACCGCAATGTTCCGCTCCCGGGCCCGGTCATTGCATTGCGGCTGGCGAGGTGGCGATCGTGGGAGGCGACGCCAACGCCTTGAACCCGCTGTGGCCGGCATACCCGCTCGACGCAGGTATGCCGGCCACAGCCAGCCTGGGTTAAACCCTTGGGATCAGCTCAGCTGAACGAGTCACCACACGCACAGGAGCTTCCCGCGTTGGGGTTGTCGATGGTGAAGCCCTGCTTCTCGATGGTGTCGGCGAAGTTGATCGTCGCGCCGTCGAGGTAGGGGGCGCTCATCCGGTCGATGACGACCTCCACACCGCCGAAGTCAACGACCAGGTCACCGTCGAGGGCGCGCTCGTCGAAATAGAGCTGGTAGACCAGTCCGGAGCAGCCGCCGGGCTGGACGCCCACCCGAAGGCGAAGGTCGTCGCGACCCTCCTGCTCCAGCAGGCTCTTGACCTTGGCAGCGGCGAAGTCCGTCAGCAGTACGCCATGTGCCGCCTTCTCGACCGCGGCCTCCTCGGCAACTGCGTGCGAGATCCGTGCCTGGGTGTCGTCCTGAACACTCATGTGGGTGTGTCCTTCATGTCGATGGTCGTGCCTGTCGGTGGTTCTCAGGGCAGTCCGTGCACGGTTGAAAACCCTGGGGCGCCGGAATGTGTTCCCAACATCACAAGCGTACGTCGTCAGGCGCGCCGAGGGGACCAGGTGGTTGCCACTCGCTGAGTCCTGGCGCTGAGGGTGCCCGCCGGGTCGGCGGTCGCCGCTGCGATCTGAGCAGGGTTCTCTGCCACCGCGTAGATCCCGCTGACGCCCAAGGACATCGTCTCGCGGCGCCCGACGAGGACCTGACCCGCGATGACCACGGCCGGTTTCGCTCTGGCGAGAGCGGCTTCGGCAACTCCCGCGACGACCTTGCCGCGCAGGCTCTGCCAGTCGAGCGTGCCTTCGCCGGTGACGACCAGGTCTGTCGTCCCCAAAGCCTCAGCGAAACCGACCGCCTCAAGCACGGTCCGTACCCCGCTCACCCGATGTCCCCCGAGCAGGAGCAGCCCATAGCCCAAGCCTCCCGCCGCCCCGGCCCCCAGCTCGCGGTCGAGTCGCAGCTCCTTACCGGCAAGCAGATCCATGCCGGAAACAGCGACCTTGCGGACCACCTCACTGAAGTGCCCCAGCGCGGCCTCGAGCTGTTGGGCCATCTCGGGTGTGGCGCCCTTCTGGGTCGCGAACGCCGCACTGGCGCCGTGGAATCCGAGCAAGGGCGATGCGACGTCAGTGGCGAGGACGACCTCGATAGAGCGGAGGCGCTCGCGGACCACGGTGAGTCCCTGGATGGCGTCGACGGGCAGGTCCCCCAGCTTGGCGCCACCTGCGGCCAGCGCGTCCGGGTCCCCTGCTCCCAGGGCAGCGAGCATGCCGGCTCCCCCATCGTTCGTCCCGCTGCCACCGAGCCCGACAACGACCCGCGTGGCACCCTGGCCGAGGGCCGCCTCGATGAGCTGCCCCACGCCGTACGTGCTGGTGACCATCGGGTTGCGCTCATCCTCGGCGAGCAGCTGCAGGCCGCACGCCTGCTCGGACTCGATGTATGCCGTCCGCCTGCGGTCGGCGTCCACGATGAGGATCGCTGCAGGGACCGGACGTCCGAGCGGATCGGCCACCGTCACCGAGACGGTCATCCCGGTCATCGCGCTGGACAGGACATCGAGAAATCCGGGACCTCCACCGCTTAATGGAAGGAGGATGAGGTCGTCCTGCGGCGCGCTACGACGCCAGCCCTCGGCGATCGCCTCGGCCGCCTGACCTGCCGTGAGGGCACCAGCGAAGGAGTCGGGGGCGATGAGGACGCGCATCGGCCAATCCTGTCAGCCGGTGCCCTCAGGCCGTGGTGTCAGGGTGGTGGTCGAGGCGGACGATGAGACAAGGGCCACCGTCATAGATGCCGCCGTCGATCGCCAGTGCCCGACCACCGGCATACGAGAGCGGGCCGGTGACCTCGCTGGAGGCCCGCCCGATGAAGGTCGAGATGAAGCTGTGGCCGTGGACGACGCGCTCGCCGCCGAGTCGGTCGAGAAGATTCGCGGCCACCCGCGCACCGTCGACGTCGGCGAAGGCATAACGGGTCGTGAGCCGGGCCCAGCACTCCCACCACCGATCGAGGTCGTCGCTGACGAGCACCCCGCGCACCGCGTCGTTGATCTGTTCGAGCGTG
>JBBQUB010000220.1:0-4373 GCA_038212865.1 Actinomycetales bacterium | reverse complement strand
AGGGCCCCTCACCGGTGCAGGCCGCCTGCTGGCTCGACATCAAGGGCGCCTACATGACGCTGCGACCCGCCCTGCGGCGCGTCTACACCACGGTCCAAGGCCTCGAAGTGTTCGGCCCGGTGGTCGTCAAGCTCGGCTTTCAGCCGCTCGCCGACGCCCAGTTGGAACTCGACGGCACCCAGTATCACTCGGCCGTCCTCGACTTCGGTCCCGGTTCCGTGGACGGCTGGCTGGCTGAGCTTGCCGCCGACGAACTGGGGATGCGGGACACCACCACTCTCGAGGCTGGGGCCGGCGAACTGTTGGTCGATGGTGAGCGCATCGCGCTGACACCTTTGGAGTTCGCCGTCATGAACCACCTGCACACCCAACGCGGCAAGGTCGTGGACCGCGCCAGCATTCTGCGCGAGGTCTGGGGCTACGACTACGACGGCGGCAGCAACGTCGTGGACTCAACCATCCGGTCCATCCGCAAGAAGCTCGGACCCCGCGCCTCGTCCATCGAGACCGTGCGCGGCTTCGGCTACCGCAGCCACCTCTGAGCGTGCCGTCAGACTTGATTCCGGTGGTCCGGCAGATCGCGCCAGGTGATCGCGACTGGGTAGCGAAGGTACTGGTGGAGCAGTGGACCTCGACGTCCGTGGCGCGCCGTGGTGAGCTCGTTGAAGCGGGCGGGTTACCGGGCTACCTGGTGACGTTAGGGGCTCGGCGCGTCGGGCTGGTACTGGTCGACGTCAAAGACAGGGCGTACGAGGTCGTGGCCATCAGCACCACTGAACCGGGCCATGGCGTTGGGCGAGCGCTGATGGAGCGCTGTTTCGCTGAGGCGCGGACGACGCGGTGCCGGCGGATGTGGCTTGTGACCACGAACAACAACATCGCTGCCATCTCCCTTTACCAACGCCTGGGCATGGATATGTGCGCGCTGCATCGGCAGGCCGTGCAGTTGGCACGGGAGCTCAAGCCGACGATCCCGCTGCGTGACGCCACTGGAGTGCCGATCGACCACGAGGTCGAGTTCGAACTACTTCTCGAAACGTGACCTCTTGCTCGCGCAGCACGGCGACAAGGGTGGGGCTGGTCACCGGTGTCTATGCGCTGCCTCAGCGCGAGCCTTCTTCAGGACGGGGGCAGCGCACCTGCGAGAGTTCGATGGATCTCGGCGATGGCGTCAGAGGTGAGGGGGCCGTCTGCCTGCAGCTTTGGGTAGAGCTTCTTGGGCCACAGGGCGTGCACATCGCGGGTGATGAAGTCGCCGCCAAGCAACGGCCAGTCGGCTTCGACGAAGCAGAGGACGCCGTGCACCGGCACGCCGTCCGTGAGGATATCGCGCACGACCTCGACCTGTTTGAGGACGCCTTGAACGAGCTTGCTGCAGTCCCTCGAGCCGACGAGCAGCCGCTCGACGCGTGGCTGGAACAGCCCGCCGTCGATCTTGAGGTGCGGGCGGCCGCGATACTTCTTCGCATCGATCACGTAGACACCCGTGGGCGTCACGGCCAGGTGATCAATGTTCGCCCTACTCCTGGGCATGCGACGGTCGTGCAGGAGTCGAATGGACTCAGAACCCAGGCGGTTCAACCCGCTGCCGAGCTTCTCCTCGCCCAGTGCGCCGGTGTTCCAGGCCGTTGTGGACTGGGGGTCCTCAGAAACGGCGAGAATCAGGCCACCGAGCTTCGGGTGCTTGGCCCGGATCCGACCTTCACGGGCAGCTTTACGCCTTTCGAACTCGCGACGCGCGGACGCCCCTGCGGTCCCGGGGTCAACCACCTCAGGAACAGCGACACTGGGCTCCTCCCCGGCCGGACGCGCAATGGACGTGCTCACCTCGTGGCTGACACAGCGCACCGTCCGGGTCGCCCGTTCATAGATCGCATCCGCCTTCGCGGGCAACGGGGACCCACACATCCGGCACGTACCGACGAAGCGCAGACGTATGCGCTTCTCCTCGGTCCGGCCATCCACACAGCCAACGTAAGACGCCCCGACGCCCGGTGCAGGAGGTTGCGTCATTTCGCCGCCTGTCGATCATTCGGCCCGAGGCTGATGCGGATTCCGCCGCCGACGCCCGGAGCTCGGCACCGTTCCTGGGACCGGATGGCCGCCTACTCCTCGCGCCGCTTGGGGAGCATGATGGAGCCATGACGAGGATCCTGGTCGTGGCCAACCAGACGCTGGGGTGCCCCGAGCTCGAGGAGGCCCTCGCGCCCTACACCGAAGGTGATGCCGAGATGATCGTGGTAGCACCGATCTCGGTCAGTGAGGGGGAGTCCCAGTGGGACTATCCACCCATCGACCGCTACATCCCCAGCGCCGAGCAGATCGCCCATGCGCTGGCCGGAGGCCGCCTCGAGCACGAGCTCGACAGGTTGAAGCGGCTCGGGGTGACGGCGCGTGGAGAGATCGTCGACCACGACCCAGTGGGCCGGGTACAGGAGCTCCTCGGCGAGTCCGAGTTCGACGCCGTCCTCGTCTGCACGCTGCCGACGCGGTTGTCTCGCTGGCTCCGGATGGACCTGCCCGGTCGACTGGCGCGAGCGGCGGTCACGGCCCCGGTCGTCCATGTGCCGGGTTCGGCGGGACCCTCGTTGTAGGCGCGGATCCTGCCCCGCACCGATTGCTGTGAGGCAGCGGCCAACCTCTCCCGCATCAAGCACGAGCGAGCGGATCGCACCAGCGTCACACCGCCGCGAGGTGCCACGGAGCCGGCCTGAAGCGCGAATGGGGATTGGCCGTCACTCAACCAGTTAGCTACGCCGATTCCTTTCGTGAGCCCTCACCGCGACGGCAAGTGCGAGGACGCCCTCGGTGACGAACGGGTCCTTCCCTGTGAGCTCCTTGATGAGCGCGAGCCGATGCCGCACTGTGTTGGGGTGGAGGAACTGTGCTTTCGCCGTCTGGCCAACGGACAAGTCGTGATCAAGGAAGGCGCGCAGAGTGTCCAGGTAGGTTGGGGAGGCGTGGCCGCCTGCAGCAACCAGTGGTTCGATGACCCGAATCAGGAAGGGCCGCAGTTTCTCTCGGGGGATCGACTCGAGTAGCAGATTGAACGACGCGACGTCGTCGGGGCCGCACGGGCCTCCACCAGGCGGCGCGGCCGCGAGGGCCAGCTGGGCCGCCGAAAGTGCCGAGCCAAGGTCGGCCAGCGCGACCGGATCGGCGTACCCGCAGCGCAGCTGTGTGGATCGCGCGACCGCCAGGACCGGGCCCAGTGATGCTGAGATCGTCACGGTCTGCTCACCAGTCTCGGCCACCGCCCCACCGTCGAGCCGGCCGGTCAGCAGGGCGCCAGATCCGGAAGGCCAAGTGGCCACGACGAGCCGATTCGGGTCGAGTCCATGCCCGGCGAGTGCGTCGCGCAAGGACTCGGGTCGTGCCATGCCCGACTGGATCAGGTCGACGAGGCGCCCGAGCGACTCTGCCTGGGACGCCTGCCCGCGGAGCTTCTCAACCACATCCGCGACGGCGAGGAATGCGACCCCGTACGGCAGCGTGAGGAGTGGCAGGCCCAGTCGCCGACAGGCCTCGGCCAGGCCCTTCGGTAGGTGTTCGTGGACGTCACCCAGACCGAAGCACAGCGCCGCGGCCCGACCCGCCACCGCCTCGACGAAGGTGCTGACCGCTCGGTCGTCGAGCAACGAGGTGCCCACGGTGCACACAAGCTCGTCGGGGCGGAGGTACTGCGTGGGGTCGACGAGCTCGGTCGTCTGAACCCACCGAACTGGCCGGGTGAGGTCGGCTGCGGGGGTGGCGAGGCCCAAGCCGAGGTCCGGTGCAGCGAGCAGGTCGGCCACCGTGCAGGACGACGGGCGGTCGTGCATGGTGCGAATGTAGCCCCGTCGAGGGAACCCGGTTGGACATTCGCACAACCAGCTCGTTGGCGACTGTGACTTGCCCCCCTCTGCCGGCGAAACCCTTGCCCGCCCACCCCATGGGCCCTCACCGTGGGCGCAGCGGGGCATCGGAGCCCCTCACCGGAGGTTTCACATGTCGCAGACCGTCAACCCCGATCACGTCCTCAAGCGCGAGTTCTCGCTCTGGTCGTCCTTCGCCTTCGCCTTCGCCTTCATCTCCCCGATCGTCGCTCTCTACGGCATCTTTGGGCTCGCCATCGGCGCGGCCGGTCCCAGCTTCTGGTGGGCGTTCCTGGTCGTCTTCGGCGGTCAGCTCCTCGTCGCCTTCATCTTCGCGATGCTCGTCTCGCGCTGGCCAATCGAAGGCTCGATCTACCAGTGGTCCCGTCGACTCATCGGCAACGGCTACGGCTGGTTCGCCGGCTGGACCTACATGTGGACCCTCGTGATCGCCATGGTCGCGGTCGGTCTGGGCGCGGCGGGCTTCGTGGCGAACATCGCCGGTGTGGAGGCACCCAC
>JBBQUB010000219.1:0-4504 GCA_038212865.1 Actinomycetales bacterium | reverse complement strand
GAGCGACCGGTCGATCTCACGCTGTACACGGCCAACCCGAACGTCACCGGGACCGCGGCCTGGTACCTGCACTCGCGGCACGGCGTCCCCTACGTGATCGACTACCGCGACGCATGGTCCATCAACGTCTTCACGGGGATCCGAATCGTCAAGCCGAACAGTCGCGCAGGTCGCTGGGAGCGCCGCCTCATGGCATCCGCGCGCGAGGCGTGGTTCGTCAACGAGCCATTGAGGGCCTGGCATGCCGAGGCTTACCCGGCTACCGCAGACCGGATGCACGTCGTCTCCAACGGGTATGACGCGGAGTTCGCGCCCGCGGCAGCCGGGGCAGCACCCGACCCTGCGGAGGGTCTGACCTTCGGTTATCTGGGAACAATCGCAGGTCAGGTGCCGTTGGCGCCCTTCGTGCAGGGATGGCGGCTGGCCCGTGAGCGCTCGGAGCTGATGGCCCGCTCCCGGGCCGAGTTCCACGGTTATCTGGGGCACTACCAGGCCCCGAACCCCGTGATGCAGTCTGCCATCGAGTCCGCAGCCGACGTCGGGGTCACTTATGCGGGACCGGTCTCAAAGACGCGGGTGGCTGAGGTCTACTCCCGCTTTGACGTGTGCCTGCTCGTCCTCGGGACCGGACGGTATGTGACGTCGGGGAAGGTCTTCGAGTACCTGCCCACAGGGCTGCCTGTGGTTTCCGTGCACGACCCCGGCAACGCCGCCAGCGATGTGCTGCGCGACTACCCGTTGTGGTTCCCTGTTGCGGACCTGACCGCCGAGGCGATCTCCGACGCGCTCATCGCGGCCGCCGATGCTGCGATCGCAGTGACGCCGAAGACGCGTGAGGCGGCAGTTGCCTTCGCAGAGTCCTTCCGCCGCGACAAGCAGCTCCAGCCGCGGGTCAAGGCCCTGTGCGAAGGCTTGGCGGTGCCTTCTCATTCGAGCGACAAAGGCAAGGAAGGCGAGCAAGGCAAGCCGGGCCCGTCGAGCCCGTCGAGCGAGGCAAGCGAGCAAGCCCAGGCAAGCGAGAAGCCCCAGCCTGACGAGCAGAGCGGGCCAAGCAAGCAGGGCGAACCAGGCGAGCAGGCCGAGCCGGCGGTGGTCTCGTGAGGGTCTGCATCCTGGTCGGCGGGCGACGCGTGCTGCAGGATCCCCTCCTGGAGGCCGTACAGGCTGTTCGTGCTGCCGGCGGCCAGGTCACGACGATCACGTGGTTCCCGGTCGGGCCGGCAATCGTGGAGGCCACCGCTGTCCACGTCGAACTACGGGCGGTCGACGCCAAGCGCCGCGCGAAGCCGCCACGCACCGGCATCAGGCCTGCGGACCGCGTCTTGCTCAGGGTGCACAAGCGGTCGGCGCGGGTGCGTGCCGGGCTGCTCCGCCGGTGGGACAAGCTGCGCCGCAAGGCCAAGTTCGACGGGCAGGCCGCCCTCGTGCATCACCTGGTGTCCCGCGATTCCCGATGCCGGGCACTGCTGGCCGAGGCTGACGTCCTGGTCGCCGGCGATCCCGCGTCAATTCGCGCAATCTGGTATCTCGTCCAGCGACGCCCAGAGATCGAGGCAATCAGTGGGCTCGTGGCGCTGCGCACCTACCTGTCCACACATGGCGCCAAGACATTCACCAACTGATGGCGTACCCCGGGTAGGACCCCGCACGAATCTCATTACGCCAGAACGGTATTCGCCTGTTCTGGGCTCCCCGGATCCCTTCGTGAGGGCACCCCGGAGATGGCGCATTCGACTGGTCATCGAAGCTCAACGATGCGCCGGGTGAACCGGTCTCAGCGACGTCGGTTGTCGGTGGGCTCACCCACCCAAGGACCTGATCGGCGGCGGCTGAACCTCAGCAGCTACGCTCAAGCAGGGATGCAAGACACATGTTCGAGTCGATCCCAGCAGAAGGCCCAGCCGGGGTCCTTGCCGCGATGAGCCAGCACCCGGCCAACATCCGCGTGATCGATCGTGAGCAGTTGACCCGCTACGCGACGAAACCGCTTATGCGACAACGGTTTTCGTCGTCTCTATGCCATGTTGACGCCGAGCGCGTCAATGATCCGGTTGAGGTCCTCGACCGAGGCGAACTCGATGGACAGCTTGCCCTTTCGCTGCCCAAGGTTGATCCGCACCCGCGTGTCGAGCCGGTCAGAAAGCCGGGCGGCCATCTCGTCCAGCTGTGGGTGACGGCCTCCGGCACGCGGCTTGCGAGCCCGGGGAGCAGCATCACCACCGAGCGTGACGATCTCCTCGACGTTGCGCACCGACAGCCCCTCAGCCACGATCCGTTGGGCCAGGCGCTCCATCGAGGCACCGTCAGCCAGTCCGAGCAGGGCTCGCGCATGGCCTGCGCTCAGCACGCCGGCGGCGACGCGACGCTGCACTAGTGGGGGGAGCTTGAGCAGTCGCAGGGTGTTGGAGATCTGCGGGCGGGATCGCCCGATCCGTGCAGCGAGCTCGTCGTGGGTACAACCGAAGTCATCCAGTAGCTGCTGGTATGCCGCTGCCTCTTCCAGCGCATTGAGCTCACTGCGGTGCAGGTTCTCCAGCAGGGCGTCGCGCAACAGGTCGTCGTCATGGGTGTCCTTGATGATGGCAGGGATGAAGGCCATGCCCGCACCCTGGGTGGCACGCAGTCGCCGCTCCCCCATGATCAGCTCAAACCGCGGCTGCTCCGTGCCGTCAGGGTTCTGAGCTGCAGTTCTCTCCAGCTCATCAGCCGGGATCGGCCGCACCACAACCGGCTGCAGCACCCCGATCTCCTTGATCGAGTTGACCAGCTCGGCCATGTCGTCATCGTCGAACACCTGGCGCGGCTGCCGGGGGTTCGGCCGGATCGAGCCCACCGGAAGCTCCTCATAACGGGCCCCTGGAACGGGCGCCAGGTCGGGCCCTGAATGCTCCGGTCCGCCCACTTCCTCAGGATCGACGTCGGATGCCGTACCCGACTCAACCGAGAGTGGACCATGGCCATTGCCGATGGCCTCAGCCTGGCTCTGGTCGGTCGAGACGCCCTCCCGGCCCGCGCCGCGCGGGAGTGTTTCACGTGAAACAGGAGCGGTCGTATCGCTGCGGGTGGCCGAGCCGTCCCTGAAGAAGACGTCGACGGGTCGGCGACCGCCATCACCCGCAGGCGCGCTCGGAATCAACGCCCCAAGTCCACGACCCAATGCACGACGCTTGGCACTCATACCATCGACCTCTTCTGTTGCACACCCGACCGGAACGACATACTCGCCCGAACTGAACACCTGCTGCGCGCTATGGGACAACCCAGTTCGGTGAACCGTGCCGCGCCGACCCCATTGACCCCACCCCAGCCAACCATTGCCTAGCCAGCCACTCCCCGGTCCGCAAGCTCGCTGGCCGCTTCGAGGTAGGACAGCGCCCCACTGCTTCCGGCGTCATAGGTCATCACCGTCTGTCCGAAGCTGGGCGCCTCGGAGATCCGCACCGAACGAGGAATGGACGTGCGCAGAACCTGCGCCGGGAAGTGCGCTCGCACGTCCTCGGCGACCTGGGCCGACAGTCGGGTACGCGCGTCATACATGGTCAACAAGATGGTGGACACATGCAGAACCGGGTTGAGGTGGCTCTTGATCAGCTCGACGTTCTTGAGCAGCTGGGAGAGTCCCTCCAGCGCGTAGTACTCACACTGGATGGGGATGAGGACCTCATCGGCCGCGACGAACGCGTTGACGGTGAGCAGTCCCAGACTGGGCGGGCAGTCGATCAGCACGTAGTCGAAGCGTTCCTCGCCCCGATCTGCAGCGTCGGCGAGGTAGGCGCTCAAGGCGCGCTGCATCCGGGTTTCACGGGCAACCAGGGAGACCAGCTCGATCTCGGCGCCGGCCAGGTCGATCGTTGCGGGAACGCACCAGAGGTTGGGAACGTCCACGCACTCCTGAACCACGTCGACGATCGCCTTGCCGTCCACCAGCACGTCGTAGACGCTGGGGACCTCGGCGTGATGGTCGATACCGAGGGCGGTGCTGGCGTTGCCCTGGGGGTCGATGTCGATGACCAGCACGCGCAGGCCAGCCTGGGCGAGAGCGGCCGCAACGTTCACCGTGGTCGTCGTCTTGCCGACCCCGCCTTTCTGGTTGGCCACCGTCAAGATTCGGGTGTGGTCCGGCTTGGGAAAGACCTTGCCGGTCAAGGAGATCCGGCGCCGGGCGTCGACAGCCACTGCTTGGGCCAGCGGCGTCTCTGCGCCGGGCTCGGGCAGTGCGGCGGCCAGCTGATCACGTTCGGATGAGTGGGCCGTGGTGTCGTCCTTCGGTGGCGTCGCGGTGTCTGTTTCACGTGAAACAGCACCGTGGACAGGGTCGTTGTCACCTCCAGGAGCGTCCTGGGGCTGCCGGTTCGGTGCGGCCTGCGGCTCGGGTTCCTGGCTTGGCCACCCCAGATCCACCGAAGGGACCACGTCATCGGCCGGACCACGCGATGGCCAGCCCAGTCCTGTGTGGACCTTTCCAGACGTCGACACCTGCCACCTCAATCTCTCGTCACACCTC
>JBBQUB010000218.1:0-4509 GCA_038212865.1 Actinomycetales bacterium | reverse complement strand
GGTCGGCACCGGTCGGTGGGCAGGTCCACTCGCCGCACGGACAGCAGATAGTCCACCCGTAGCCGTGCCCGGGTTCGTGCCAGTCGGGTTGCGAGCGCCGCACTGTTGCCGTCTCGGGCCAGAGCGGTCAGTGGTGCGCCTGCGACGACATGGTCCACCAGCTCATCACGATGCCCGGCAGGGAGCTTGCCCAGAGCCTCGCGTATCGCGTCCTGATCCTCAGCGCGAGTCACTACATCGTCCGGGGTGTCCAGCGGCTGGCTGTCGTGCAGCAGGTGTCGGTGACGACGCTCGCGGTCTTGTCGGCGCCCCTCGGTGTGCACCAGGTTCTTGGCGACGACCAGCGCGTAGCCGACCAGGGCGGAGTCATCCAGCTTGGGCTGCCGCGTCAGCAACCGGGCCAGGGTTTCCTGCACGATGTCGTCCGCGACGCCGGTGTCCTTCACCAGCGAGCACACGAACCGCCGCAACGGTCCGATAACGGCCAGGACAGCGGCGGAGGGATCCTCGGGCGCGGCGTCCTTGTCTGGCACCACGACCGCGTGAACCACCTGGGTGTCAGTCATCGCGGAAGCCTGCTCCGCGTCGCACTGTCGAGACAGGGTTTGCCCCATGACTCGCCATGTCAGCTCCCTGCTCGAGTCCCATATCGAGCAACCCGTGCCCCGCTAGACCGACAGTAGTCCTGAGGGCGTGGCCTCATTTCCTCAAAGAACGTGCGTCATGGATCTCCTGGCGCGGCGTTTACCACCTAGAGCAACTCGTCACCGTCCTTGACGGACGGACCTGGCCAGATGGCCATCGATCCCGATCTTTTTGAAAGGTGTGCCGTGCTTCCCCGTTTTGTCGTTGCCGCAAAGTCGCGCAAGGTCACCGGGCCTTTGCCTACGCGGTCGGGCCCGGGTTGGATCCCGCTGGGGGTACGCCACGGCGTCCCGTCCGGTCCCGATCCGCGAGTCACGTCGCGTGAGGCTTTGTGCGGGGTGAGCATCAGCGGCTGGTACGTCTTCGCGACGGTCGGGTTCACCGGCGCCAGTGGAGCGGACTGCCGCCGCTGTGAACAGGTGATGCGGGCCGATCAGCCCGCACTGGCGGCGGGGCCTGCCGCTGGTCCAACGTGACCACGACCACGAGGGGTCCGACCGCGGGCTCTGTATCTGCACGCGCCGACCAGGCGTAGGCGGCCCACCGAATCATTTTTCCAGTTCTGGATTGGGCTACCTGAGCACGGGCACAGCCTCACGCCGACGCGGTGAGACTTGCGTGACGCACCAGATGCGCGTGCCGCGAACTCGGTGCTACGTCCGGCCGAATCGGATCAGTCAGAGCACCGACCAGTCCGGCCGGTCCGAGAGCAATTCCACCACCCACTCGACGGAAGAGACACCATGATCACCGCAATTGCACCGATGAGCGTCAGCGACAGCCTGCAGAAGGGTTTGGACAGCATCGTCGAGTTCCTGCCGCGTCTTCTAGGTGCGCTGATCATCCTGCTCTTGGGCTACGTCATCGCCAGGATAATCAAGGCCGTTGTCACCAAGGCGCTGCAGAAGGCGGGCGTCGACAAACACCTGGAGACCTCTGACGCCGGCAAGTACGTCGACAAGGTCATGCCCGGCGCAAGTCCCTCCAACGGCATCGGGCGGGTGGTGTTCTGGCTGGTCTTCGTGTTCTTCCTGTTCTCGGCCATCGGCGCTCTGAAGATCCCGGCCCTGACCACGTTCATGAACCAGGTGCTTTCGTATCTGCCCAACATCATCGCCGCCATCATCATCTTTGTGATCGCTGCTGTCATTGCCGGCGCCGTCGGCGCTGGGGTCGCGAAGCTCATGGGCGACACGCCTACCGGCAAGATCGTGGCCACGGTCGTCCCGGCCCTGGTCATGGTCATCGCCTCGTTCATGATCCTCGAGCAGCTGCAGATCGCACCCGAGATCGTCCGGATCGCCTTCGCTGCAACAGTGTTCGCCCTCGCCCTCGGCCTTGCGCTCGCCTTCGGGCTCGGTGGCCGACCAGTCGCCCAGCAGATGCTGGAGAGCGCCTACCAGAAGGGCAAGGAGAGCTCCGACCAGGTCAAGCAGGACATGGCGCTGGCCCGAGAGCGCGGACAGGACCGCGCCGACGAGGCCAAGACCCGCGCCGACGGAAGTTCGCCGCAGGACACCGGCGGCGCACACGCCCGCTGACGGTCAGCCGACCGCAGCAGCCGCACCACCTCATTGGAGACAAGCATGATCAGCGCGGACCAGCTCCACACGCTCATTCAGGACGGCGGCTCTGTCGTCGGGGACAACGAGGACAAGATCGGGAAGGTCGGCCAGGTGTTCCTTGACGACGACACGAGCGCGCCAGAGTGGGTCACCGTCAAGACCGGCCTGTTCGGCAGCGGCGAGTCGTTCGTCCCGCTCGCCGGGGCCACCTCGGACGGCAAAGAGATCCGGGTGCCCTTCGCCAAGGACACCGTCAAGGACGCCCCGCGGGTTGACGGGGCCGACGGCCACCTCAGCGCGCAGGAGGAGGCAGAGCTGTATCGCTACTACGGCATGGAGACGCCGGAGCCGCAGTCAAGAGAACACGCAGGCGGCGAGGACGTGGCCGGTCGGGACACTTCCGGGCCTACCGCCGACACAGCGATGACCCGATCGGAGGAGCAACTGACTGTCGACACCGAGACGGTCGCAGCGGGGAAGGCCCGGCTGCGCAAGTACGTGGTCACCGAGAATGTGACCCAGACGGTTCCGGTGAGCCACGAAGAGGTTCGCATCGAACGGGAGCCCATCACCGACGCCAACCGCGACCAGGCGATGGCGGGAGGGGACATCACCTCCGAGGAGCACGAGGTAACCCTGCACGCTGAGCGGCCGGTCGTGGCGAAGGAAACGGTACCCGTCGAGCGCGTCCGGATGGGCACCGAAACCGTCGCCGGCGAGCAGACCGTCTCCGACGAGGTCCGCAAGGAGCAGATCGAGACAGACGCCGACGTGGTGGACATCCCCGACGAGCGTGCAACCGCCGAGCCCGGCAGCCGCTGAGCTTCCGCGTCCACACCGGCATACGAGCAGCAACAGACACGCAGATGCAGGGAGCCACAGCATGAGCACCAGTTCAACCCCGTCAGAGCATGACCCGAACGGAAGCACCCGCCTGGGCACCCAACCCCGCCCCTCAGAGGCCGGATCGGAGGCTCATCGGGAGACCGTCCGCGCCAGGGAAGAACGCCACTATGGTGGCGTCAAGATCGGCTCGGCGTTCTTCGGCTGGCTCACCGCCACCGGGACCGCCGTTCTCCTGACCGCCCTGCTCGCCGCTGCAGGCACCGCCGTCGGCGTGGCCACCAACACCGACCTCGGGACGGCCAGCAACGCGACACAGAGCGCCGGCACCATCGGGTTGGTCGGCGGAATCGCCCTGCTGGTCGTGCTCTTCGTCGCCTACTTCTGCGGAGGCTATGTCGCAGGCCGGATGGCCCGCTTCAACGGGCTCAAGCAAGGCGCAGCCGTGTGGCTATGGGCCGTGGTCATCGCCGTCGTCCTTGCCGTCCTCGGAGTCGTCGCGGGCACCAAGTACAACGTCCTGGCAAGCCTCAACAGCTTCCCCGGATTCCCGTCGACGAAGGAAATGTCACCACCGCCGGAGTCATTGCCCTGTTTGCCGTCGCAGTGGTGAGCCTGGCTGGCGCACTCCTCGGCGGCTTGTCCGGGATGCGCTTCCACCGCAACGTCGACGAGGCAGGTCTGGGCGGCTGAGCCCGCCAACGGTGCCTGGCCACCTGCCGGGCAACCCCGTACGAACCCACCGAGGAGAGTGAACATGCAGATCGACAAGCAGCAGATCATCAAAATGCTGAAGTCCCGCGGAGACCACGACCAGGCGACTCAGGCGGAAGCGGACCTGCCCGACAAGGTCGACACCGAGAAGGACGCCGGCATCCTTTCAAAGTTCGGCATCAACCCTGCGGACCTGCTGGGCAGGCTGCCCGGAGGTCTCGGCGGCTGACCGAGCACTCGTGGCCGCCCCGGCACGATCGTCGAGCAGCCGGGGCGGTCACGGGCCGCGTCGGGATCCCACCGACGAGTCCCGTCCAAGGAGAATTTGATGACCAATCGACGCGACAAGCGGTTGTTGCGACGCTCGCTGATCGCCAGCCGCGGCCGCACCGGACGGAAACTCCCTTCAATCAGCAAGCTCGCCGATCGCGGGGTGATCTGGCCACTGCTCGGAGCAGCGATGTACGCCAGCCCGCGGTTGCGCGGGTCCGGGGTCGCCGGCGTCGGCGGCGTCGTCTTGACCAGCGGCTTGACCGCGATTCTCCAGATAGTGGTCCGCAGGGACCGTCCGTCCCGGCTGACGGCTCTGTTTGCGCGTGGTTCGCGGCGCCGACCCTCCTCGGGTTCGTTCCCCTCGACTCATGCCGCGAACGCCGCCGCGTTCGCGGCGGCTGCGACGACCGTACGACCCGTGCTGGGTCCCGTCCTGCTACCGGCCGCGGCGGCCATCGGCGCCGCACGA
>JBBQUB010000217.1:0-4575 GCA_038212865.1 Actinomycetales bacterium | reverse complement strand
ACCGACCCCGCCGCCGCGCTGAAGACCGCCAACGACACCCTGCAGGCGTTGCTGCCCTGCGGGCTCGCCGCGGTGTGCCACGCCCGGCGTGCCCCACCGCGGGCCTTGTGAAAGGACGCCATGTCAGCATCGACCCAGGCTGGGGCCGGGCGGGCCAAGTGGGTGCTTGCCTCCCCGCTGATTGTCTTTGCGGCGGTCTTCGTCGCCTTCCCGCTGTTCCAGGGAATCCAGACCAGCTTCTACGGACTGACCCTTCAGGACCCGGCGGCCCCGTGGGTGGGGTGGCAGAACTTCGTCGACCTCTTCTCCTCCCCGAACTTCCTCAAGGCGGCGCGATTCACAGTCGGGTTCGCCGTCGTGGTCACCACCATCGAGACGGTCCTGGGATTCGCACTGGCCCTGCTGATGAACCGCGCCTTCCCAGGCAAGAAGGTCATCTTCACCTTCCTCCTTCTGCCCATCATGATCGCCCCCGCACTGCTGGGCGTCATGTTCCGACTGCTGCTCAACGGCGACATCGGGCTCGTGCCGGCGCTGCTGTCGCGAGTGGGGCTGGACGTGTCGTTGTTCGCGCCCGACACGATCGTGCCGATGATCGTCCTGCTCGACATCCTCCAGTGGACGCCGTTCACGTTCCTCATCATCTACGCAGGCCTGCAGTCGTTTCCGACCGACCTGGTGGAGGCGGCGCAGATCGACGGCGCCGGGCGCTGGCGGACCCTGGTGTCGATAACCCTGCCGATCATGAAGCCGATCATCTTCGCAGCGGTCTTCCTACGGCTCATCGACGCGATCCGCACGTTCGACGTCATCTACGTCCTCACTGCGGGGGGGCCTGGCACCTCGACCACCACCTTGAGCATCTTCGTGTACAAGACCGCCTTCGAGTCCGGCAACTTCGGACTCGCCGCTGCGGCATCCACCGTCATCATGGTCGCCTTGATCCCCCTCGTGCCGGTTCTGGTCAAGCGCATCGCACGATCGGAGAAGAGGCCATGAGCGCACTGACGACAACGGCGACGCGAACCGACGCCCACGAGCCTGAGCACCCCCGACGACGCCACCGCAGACTCTGGGGCGTCACCGCGGTCGCCGGGACGATCGCGCTCGTGGTCAACATCCCGTGGCTGAACGCCATCCTGGTGAGTGTGAAGTCCGAGGGCGACATCGGGCGCGGTGCGCTGGTCACCGACTTCGTTCCCACCACCGAGCACTACGCCAACGCGCTCGGGGCGGCAGGGTACGACTTCCCGCGGTTCTTCATGAACTCAGCGCTGATCGCCCTCGGAACAGTGGCACTGGTCCTGCTCATCGCCGTTCCCAGCACCTACGCTGCCGTCCGGCTCGGCTTCGGCGGCCGGTTCATCATGAACTCCTCCAGTGCCCTGCGGCTGCTCCCGGCGATCTTCTTCGCCATCCCCTACTTCCTGCTGATGTCCAACCTGCGCCTCCTGGACACCATCGCAGGTCTGGTGATCGCGAACACGTTCCTCAACCTCCCGCTCGGGATCATCCTGCTCAGTGCGGGATTTCGGGACATCCCCATCGAGGTCGAAGAGGCCGCCTGGGTCGACGGCGCCACCACCTACCGCACGCTGCGGTCTGTAGTGATCCCCATGTTGGCGCCGTCACTCGTGGCGGTCGCAGTTCTCGTGTTCATCTTCTCCTGGAACGACTACCTTTTCGCCCTCGTCCTGTCATCCTCTCGAGCCACCCCCATCACCTTGGGCGCCGCCAACTTCGTCACGAGCACCGGGATCCGTTGGGGCGACATCTCCGCGGCCACCCTGCTGTCCACCCTCCCCCCCATCCTCTTCGCCGTCTTCGCCCAGCGGTACCTGGTCAGCGGCCTCTCCTCGGGAGCTGTGAAGGGATGAGCGCAGCGCCACACACCCGGGCCGCCCTGAGTAAGTACGAGCGGCTGGCTGCCAACCTTGAGGCTCGCGTGTCCACCATGGCGCCGCACATGGCGTTGCCCACCGAGCGCGAACTGCTCGAAGAGTTCTCGGTCAGCCGTAGCGTCGTCCGACAGGCCATCCGGGTGCTGGCGAGCAAGGGGCTGGTGTACAACATCCAAGGGTCGGGCACCTACGTCTGCGACCCCGCGGTCGTGTCGAAGACGTTGCGGTTGACGGGCTTCAGTGAGGACATGCGCCACCGTGGTTTGCACCCGTCAAGCACCGTTTTGGGGCACGGGACCGCCGAGGCGTCGGCAGAGCTCGCCTCGACTCTGCAGGTGCCAGTAGGCACCCCCCTGCGGATGCTCCATCGGCTCCGCCTGGCGGACGGCGTCCCCATGGCGCTGGAGACCATCTACCTCGTCGACGAGGTCATCTCATCAGTGGATCTGGACTTCGACCGCTCGATCTACGAACAGATCTCCGACGCCGGTTTCGTCATCGACCGCGCCGCCCAGACCATCACCGCGGTCAACCTCGACGCAAGCCAGGCGCGACTTCTGGACCAAGCAGTCGGGGCTGCCGCCATCCAGGTCAGCCGGGTGACCTACACCGACCGCGGCCAGCCGTTCGAGCAGGCCACCACGACGTACCGAGGGGACCGCTACAGCTACCAGATCGGCGTCGGGAGGACACTGTGACCGCCCTTGCCGTAGACATCGGCGGGACCAAGATCGCCGCCGCCAGGATCCGTGACGATGGCACCATCGACGGTGACGTGGTTGTCCTGCCCACTCCCGCCGACAGTGGCTCCACAGCCGTGCTCGCCCAAGCCATCGATGCGCTGCGCCGCCTGGATGCCGGTGGAGTCCACGTCATCGGCATCTGCAGCGCGGGCGTGGTCAACGCCGAGGCCGGAACCGTTGTCAGCGCCACTGAAAGCATCCGAGGATGGGCGGGAACCGACCTCGCCGGCCACACCCGCGCCGCCATGGGACTGCCCACCTTTGCCATCGGCGATGGCCACGCATTCGCAACTGGCGAGGCCATGTACGGCGTGGCCCGGGGGTACGAGGCCGTGCTCGTCCTAGCCATCGGTACCGGCGTGGGCGGGTCCTTCGTGAAAGGCAAGGTGCCCATGCTGGGAAGCCACTGGGCTGCTGGACACTTCGGCCACGTACCGGTCCCTCAGGCCGCCGGCCTGCCCTGCTACTGCGGAAAGACCGGCCACCTCGAAGCCATCGGCAGCGGTGCCGGGATGCTGCGGTGGTACCACAGCCAAGGAGGATCATACGGTGTCACCTCAACCAAGGACCTCTTTCGTCAGGCCGCAGCGGACGCCATCGCTGCGGAGGCGATCACGACGGCCGCGGAAGCGGTCGGCTTCGCCGCTGCGGGGCTGGCAAACTCCTTTGACCCAGACCTCGTAGTGGTCGCCGGCGGGGTGTCTCAGGCTGGACCCCGTTGGGAGGACCCCATGCGAACAGGGTTCGCGCAGATGCTCATCCCCGCCCTGCAACAGCTCCCCCTCGTCACCTCCAACGCCGGCGACTGGCTCGCGCTCAAGGGAGCCGCCCACCACGCCGAACGAACAAGGACAAACCAATGACCGCAACGGCGCTTGACTCAATCCGATCACGGCTGGTCGTGTCATGCCAGGCGTACCCGGGCGAACCCATGCGAGACCCCACAATCATGACCGCAGTCGCCCTGGCCGCAGCCGCCGGTGGTGCAGCAGGGATCCGAGCACAAGGACTCGAGGACCTACGCGCCATCCGCTCAGTATTGACACTGCCGCTCATCGGCCTCATCAAGCACGGCGACGCAGCAGTGTTCATCACACCCACCATCGCCGACTGCATCGGAGTAGCCCACACAGGAGCCGAGATCGTCGCACTGGACGGAACGACCCGACCACGCCCGGACGGAAGCACCCTGGCCGCGTGCATCCAAGCGATCCACGACCACGGGGCCTTGGCGATGGCAGACTGCGGCTCAGCCGAGGACGCGCAGGCGAGCATCGACGCGGGGGCGGACTGCCTAGGGACCACCTTGGGCGGCTACACCGGCGACCGCCCAGTCACCCCTGGACCCGACCTGGCGTTTCTTCGTGAGCTGGTGGTCCTGTCCCACGTGCCGGTGCTGGCCGAAGGGCGCATCGCGACGCCCGAACACGCGGCGGCAGCCCTAAACCTCGGTGCGTACGCCGTCGTCGTGGGAACCGCGATCACACACCCCACAAGCATCACGCGACACTTCGTCAAGACCATCGACGCGATCCGAACGAACCGCACCCGGAGTGAAAGCACAGACACCACGTCAGGAACGCACGCGTGACCTCCGCTATCCGGCCAGCAAGCAGAACCCCATGGAAACGGGGCTAGAAGACGGTCGCTTCCAAAGGGCGGGGTATAGTCCTCGGAGTGCGGGCGTCGCTGGTGGTGAACCGCGAGTCCACTTGGCGTTCGTCGGCGTTCGTGGCGCGGGCCCAGGCGGTGAGTTCCTCGTTGAGGACTCGAGGTCGGCGATGCGTCGGCCTAGGTGGGCGGTGTCAAACGGCTGTCGGTGGGGCACGGGGGCCGCTGGGACGGGGCCACGGCCCCGCAGCCGGCCTCTGGCGAGGCCGCGGCGAGTTGACCGGACGAAGTCCATGGGCCCCTCCAGGTGCCCCGGGCGC
>JBBQUB010000216.1:0-4678 GCA_038212865.1 Actinomycetales bacterium | reverse complement strand
CCCCGATGGCTCCACCGAGCGCATGGTCACCGGCACGGTCGACGCGTCCAACGTGACGATGTGGAAGAACGGTGTGCTGCGCGACACCGACTCCCTTGCCGGCTACTCGATCACACCAGCGAACACCACCAGCCCGGTCCGGCTCGGCACCCGGGACATGACCACTGGTTTCCTGGTCGGCCGGCTACGCCGGGTGGCGTTCTTCGACCGCAAGCTCTCCGCCACCGAGCTCACCACCCTCTACGCAGCCCAAGGCCTGCCAGAGGGCTCCGGTGCTACCACCCCGGCACCGGCACCAACCCCAACACTCGACCCGGTCCCTGACTCCGACCACGTAACCATCGGGGCGGCAAGCCGCCAGCTGGCGGGAACCGACATTGACCGGGCGGCTAACGCCCTGGTGCGTTACACGCCAGCCAGGGGAGCCAACACCGGGACCAACCAGTACGGCGCCGAAGCAACCGTCGTTGACGGTAAGGTCACCGCGTTCGTCAACCGGACCAGCACGGGCGCCTCGGCCGCCGAGATCCCTGCGAACGGCTACGTCCTCTCCGGTCACGGCACCGCCAGAGACTGGCTCGTCGCCAACGCCAAGATTGGCAGCACACTGGTTTCAGGGCCGGTAACCATCGGGACGGCCAGCCGCCCCGTGACGGGAACTGACATTGACCGGGAGGCTAACGCCCTGGTGCGTTACACACCAGCCAGGGGAGCCAGCACCGGGACCAACCAGTACGGCGCCGAAGCAACCGTCGTTGACGGTAAGGTCACCGCGTTCGTCAACCGGACCAGCACGGGCACCGCGGCCGCCAAGATCCCCGCGAACGGCTACGTCCTCTCCGGTCACGGCACCGCCCGTGACTGGCTGGTGGCCAATGCCAAGATCGGCAGCACCGTAAAGTTGTAGAACCACAACTCAGTCCGCAAGACGAGTGCTGTTCTGGACGCTCCAACCCCTGTCCGGGGGTCACCGGCTCCGCCCTGCTCATGAGGCCCAACGTGCCCGCCAGGCCCGGCCTCCCCGGTGCCCCCACCGCCGGCCACCTGGCCTCATGGGCCGGGACTTGTCCTGGGAGCAACGAATCGGCTGGTCGGGTCAAGTCGACCAGGACCCGCCCCGGGAACCCCTACCTGCAGGGCGCACTCGGCGCGGCTGCGATGTCCTGCGCCCAGAACCCCAGTACCTACCTTGGCGCCCGCTACAGGCGGATAGCGTCACGACGTGGCCCGATGAAGCCAACGTCGCGATCCAGCACTCAATGCTCACAGCGATCTGGCACATGGGCCGCGACGGAACCCTCTACGACGACCCCGGCGCAGACTTCTTTACCCGCCTGCACCCCGAACGCGCCAAGAACCGAGCCCTCCACCAACTCGAGACGATGGGCTACCACGTCACTCTCGACCGCGTGGGGTGACCCGAAGGCCCCTGCCACGAAGGGAATCTTCGCGTCAGAGGCTTGCGATTCGACGTCCGGCTCCCGAAATCATCCCTGAGCAGGGGGATGCGGCACATCTGTGGCACGTGAAGAAACTTGAATCCGCCGGTCGTGGTTCGAGTGGGGGCTGCCGGGCTCACGTCTGCGCAGGTCAAGTGCCTAAGATCCCGCTCGGGACCGTTGGGGGGCAGGCCTGTGGCACATCTGTGGCACAGCCCCGAGTCGAGTCGACGAGACACCCCACGGCGGTGAGAGCCAAATGCGGATTGAACATCTGCCTGCGCGGCACCTCGATGCGAACTGGGGACGAAGTCAGGGGTGTCACACGGGACCCTCCAGAACGGCCGGAGTGGAGTCTCCCAACTCGATGCCTCGGCTCAAGCGCGAGGGCCGTGGCGCTCGTGCAAGGGTTGACCGAGGCGCCGCAAACCAGGGCCGGATCTCTGACAGGGTGGGGCGATGTTCACGATCCGCCGCTTTGAGCGCGTAAGTACTGACGATCTCATGTCCCTCGCCTCGGAGCGCGGGTCCATGCCGTTCCAGGTTGGGGCGGTCTTGATGCTGGATGCGTCGGAGAACCTTGAGCCGGGGCTGGTGATGGACGCGATTGCCGATCGAGTCCGTGCCGTGCCTCGACTGCGTCAGCGGCTGGTGCAGGTTCCTTGGGGATGCGGTCGGCCAGTGTGGGTCGATGATCGCGATTTCGCGGTCACCAGCCACTTCTCAGTAATCCGTTGTCCCGAGCCGGGCGGTGAGAGCGCCGTCCTGGAGGTTGCCGCGGAGATGCTTCTCACCCGGCTGCCTCGCGATCGCCCCTTGTGGGAAGCCAGGCTTGTGACGGACACGGGCGGTCGCGGGGCGGCGCTGATCGTCGTCTTCCACCATGTCCTCGCCGACGGCGTTGGTGGCCTTGCCGTCCTGGCCGGTCTGGCCGACGGCGCAGCCGCTGGCAATCGCTCCGCATTTCCTACTCCCATGCCGTCTTTGCGGCAGCTGGCCATCGAGGCGATGACCGATCGCGTGCGGTCAGCGGCAGAGCTACCAGTGCATCTGCGGCGCCTTCGAGGCGGCACGTCCCAGCTGCGACCGGTGTTCAACGCGCGGTTGGCTCGCACCTCCCTCAACAGGCCGACGGGGACTCGGCGACATTTCGCCACCGTCCGGGTTGACCTGGATCAGGTTCGGAGTGCAGCACACGCTCATCAGGCAACGGTGAACGACGTGGTCCTGTCGGCTGTTGCCGCAGCACTCCACCGTCTCCTGGCGATCCGCGGCGAACAGCTCGACGACCTCGTCATTTCGGTTCCTTTCTCTACGCGTCGCGAGGCCAGCGCCAGCGACCTGGGGAACAAGAGTGGAGTCATTCCCTTACGTGTCCCAGGGGTCGGCGATCCTTCCCGTCGACTTGAGTCGCTGGCCTTGGCAACCCGTGCGGCCAAACAGGCGCAGCGGGGTGCCTCGACCGCGTTGCTGGGTCCCTTCTTTCGCCTGCTTGCCACGGCTGGACTCTTCCGATGGTTCGTTGACCGTCAACGGCTGATCCATACCTTCGTGTCCAACGTGCGCGGGCCGGAGATCTGCCTCTCATTCCTGGGACGCCCGATCACCAGCATCATTCCTCTCAGCGCGGCCTCCGGAAACGTGACCGTCTCCTTCGCCGTCCTGTCGTATGCCGGAAGCCTCACCATCACCCTGGTCGCCGACCCCAACACCTGCCCCGACCTGAGCGCCCTGCGTGATGCCCTCGAGGAGGAGGTCCACGTCCTGACCGCAGCCCTCAGTCCCCGGTAGATACCAGGACAGCACCACCACAAGCAGCCCCGTCAGCAGATACAAGCCCTGGAGCCAGCTGAATCCTTCAACGAGGATGGTTTCACCGTTGATCCAACCAACCATGATGACCCGCAGCAGCGCTGATGAATCGTGTTCTCCTTGCAGTCTCAGGAGGGCGACTGCCTCAAAGAGCGCGCTGCCGCCGATGATGACGCCCATGACGAGTTGGCTACGACTGGTGCTTGGACAGATCCGCAAGCTGACCACAACCAAGATGCCTGGGGGTTCCTCGCGGTGTTGGTCGTCGTCGGTGGCCTCAACGCCGCCGTGGTCGTGGTCAAGGAAGAGGGCAGCTCGACCGCCTCTGACGTCGTAGACACCGCCGAGGAGGACGCTCACAACCTCCAGTAGTTCAGCTGACGGGCCGCTGGACCCGCAGGCCACTCCACCTGTCGGCCCGCAGGTCTCATGTCCGCCCCGGGCAGCCTCATGGCGGTCTCAGGAACATTTCTCGTGTCCGCGCTCAAGTCCCTATCAAGAGAGGCCACACGCTATCTTCTTGTTTCAGGGCATCTGTGGATCATCCACGTCACCTCCGCTGTTGAGTCAAGAACGAGTATGACGATCGCAAACGGAGGCTTTGACGTGGACAAGCCCACCGGTTGCGGCAAGGAGACAAGGATGGGAATGAGCTCGTTAGATGGCGCCCCACCGTGCCAGCATCCTCGGCGCCTGCGGATCGTGCCGTGAACCAGAGCCTGAATGTCGCGGCTGCCTACGCCTGGCGCCTCATCGTGCTCGCGGTCGCGGTGTACCTCGTCTTCGTCGTGCTCGCCGAACTGACATTGGTTGCCGTCGCCGTATTCGTCGGCTTGGTCATCGCCGCCCTGTTGCGCCCCCTCGTCGACCTCTTCACCCGAGCGATGCCCCGCGGTCCGGCCGTCGCGGTTTCGCTGCTCCTGACATTCGTCGCCTTCGGCGGCATCTTTACCTTCATCGCAAACTCGGTAGCCGGGCAGTCGGAGAAGCTGACGGCGCAGTTCAGCGACGGGCTGGCCCACATCCAGAGCTCACTCACCGGCGCGCCTTTCCACCTGCGAGCTATCGACCTGAGCCACCTTGGTCAACAGGCTCGCGACTGGGTAACCCAGAACGGCGGGTCACTCGCGGGGCAGGCGCTCGGCGGTGCCGGGATAGCAGTCGAGGCCCTCACCGGACTGTTCCTGGCCGTGTTCTGTTCGGTCTTCTTCCTCACCTCCGGGGAACGGATCTGGAACTGGGTGCTCGTCCAGACAGGTGACGGTGGCCGCCGTCGTTGGGACGATGCGGCGCATGCGGGTTGGGCCACTTTTGCGGGCTACACCCGCGGCGTAGTCATCATCGCCGCCACCAACGCCATCCTGGTCGGCGTGGCACTGCTGATCTTGCAGGTGCCCTTGGCCCTACCCCTTGCGATGCTGACCTTC
>JBBQUB010000215.1:0-4683 GCA_038212865.1 Actinomycetales bacterium | reverse complement strand
CGCTGGCGTTCGCGACCGCGGTGAGCGTCTGGGTGCCATTGGCCGTGAGGGTCAGGGTCTCGCCCGGGGTAGCGCCAGAACACGTGACCGTCACCGGGGTGCCGGCGGTGGGTGTCGAGTCGGACACCGTGCAGGTCAAGGCGGGAGCGTTGTACGCCGAGGCGACGGACGGAGCCAGGATGAGAGCAACCGCTGCAGCGGCCACCACGAGTATGCGTCGAATCACGGCGAGATCCCCTTCAAAAGTTGGCATGGCAAAGACTGTTCCAAAACTGGTCGGATCAATCGGGACAGATCGTACCAGTGATCATCGGCGTCGTGTTGGCCCGTTCAGAATCACCTGCCCCAGCGTGACCGGGGTCACACGAAGGACCGGGCGACCGGGCTGCCTTTGCCCGGTGACGATGTCGTAGTCGCTGACGGTCCGCTGGCCCGGCCTGAGCTGAACCGTCCGCCCGACGACGGCGAGGCCGTTGTGCTTCTGGGAGCAGACACCGAGCAGGCCACGAGTGAGTCGAGGTTGTGTCGGTGGGCCGGCTGGGCTTGCCTTGATCCGGATGATGCGGCAACTACTAGTCTCATGTCATACAGCCCTGGGCACCATGTGCTGCCCTCGGGGCAAGGTCAGGGGAGGTTCCCGAACCTCCGCTGTGAACGATGCCTGCGGCACCTGCCCAACGCGACGAGATCCACACCCACGCGCGCCACCTCAGAGGCGCACGTCGGCCCACCTGCGGCTCGGCCGACAACCGCGCGATGGAGCTTGGGGAATACACCTGTCAGGGGTGGTAGGCACAATGCCTCACATTGGCTGAGCGCACCACGCAAGACGAAGGAGGCCGCATGGCCGTTCGCGTCGAATGGAGAGACCACGGCCACCAACTGGCCGAGGACGACCCCACGGCAATACTGCGGTTCGAGGTCGCCGACCTCAACCAGGTCATCAAGCACGCTGCCGCCGCCAGCCCCCAGTACGTCCACTTGCAGCACCGGGGCGGAATCCCAGCGCACCACAGGGTGCTACCTCTGAGCTGCTTCGCCATCGCCGCAGGTTGGACTCCGGCCCGGCTCGCCGCTGGGACGCGCTACCCCTCCTATCGACAGGTGCAGGCCCGCGTGCTTTTGGATGCCGGCTTCGCCTTGTGGCCCACCGCTATCTTGGACGACAACAGCCCCGACCCGCGCAATGAAGTCCACTTCGACCTCATCGCGCTCGCGGGCGCCGACCTGCATCTAGACCAGATGGCAGGCTCCCGGAGCGAGCGCGCAACGGCTCGGAACCGGCTCAGGCCCAAGTTCGACCAGGTGCTCCGCCTGCTCGGCGATCCCGTCGAACTGCCCGGACACACATCGTGAGTCCGGCCCCCGCCGTATGATGGCAATCGGAGAAGGAGGTCCGCGATGGCCATGTCGGTCGTCAAGACTGTCGTCACCGTTGAGGTGCCGCCAACGGCGCGCCCTGACGGCTACGTCTACGTCCACGATGTCGAACTCGAAGGGGGCGAAGACCTCAAGCGGGGATCGCGCGTGGAGATCTGCGACGAGGGCGGCCACTACTTGGCCGCGACCGTCGACGAAGTCACCGAGGACGAGCTCGGCCGCCGCTACCGGCTCCATCTCGGAGCCTGAGCAGAACAGTCGGAGGCGTCGATCGATCTGCGCCGTGGATGGGCGCGAGGGCGGCAACCACACCAAGGTCTGGATCGGTGACCGGCACGACGTCGTTCCTCGCCATAAGGAGATCGGCGAGAGGCTCGCCCAAGACATCATCCGACGGATGGAAGGACAGCCATGAAGGTGACCGCGTACGCGACCCGCACCGAAAAGCGCTGGTGGTTCATCGAGATCCCCGACGTCGACGGAGGAGTACACACCCAGGCTCGTCGCCTCGACCAGGTGGCGATGATGGCCGCTGATGCTGTTGGCATGATGCTCGAGGTCGCACCCGACACGATCGAGGTGACCGTCATCCCGAAACTGACGCCGGAAGATGCTGAGCTGATCGCCGCCGTACGGGCCGCCTCCCAGGAAGCCGTCCGCGCTGCCGAACGCGCCTCGCAGCTCTCCCACAGGGCTGTTGAGCAGTTGCGCTCGGAGGGGATGACTGTTCGCGATGTTGGCGGTCTGCTCGGAGTGTCTCCCCAGAGGGTTTCTCAACTCGCGTAAGTGGCGGCCGGCCCGGAGCCTCGCTAGGCGGTTGGGATTGTCATGAGCATCGTTCGCGCTGGGTGTCAGGCCGAACGAGGTGTCGCGCGCTCGAAGGCGGCGTGGTAATCCTCGACAGCCCCAGGGAGGAGCCGCAGGTGAACCACGGTTCCCTGGTCTTGCTTCGCGAGGTCGATCACCTGCCCCATGGCGAAGTCCTCACCATCTCGCAGAATCAGAACTGCGCCCGGAATGACCACCGACTCGTCTCGAGCGTGGTCAAGCCAAGCCCAGACCAGGCCGGTCTGGTCCTCGTTGGCGAAGTCGACCTCCAGGTCTGCCTGGTAGCCGCCGCGCGCCAGTTCGTACATCGGGTTCATCGGGGCCTCCTTCCAGGCTTCCGTGTCCAGTGTGGATTGTCTCGCAGTTCACCGTAGGAGTCCACGAAGAGCTGGTACTGCGGACCATCTGGGCCGTCGAACATCACGGTCCAGTGGGGCTTCCGGAACGTCGGCAACAGCAGCAGGCGCTGAGCGATGTCCCGGTAGAGGATGCGGTAGTAGCGGCGCCGCGCATCCATGTGTCGGGCAAGCACCTGGTCCTCGGTTTCCAGCGTTGCCCCGAACACTGACACGCCGTAGCAAGGTCCGCCGCGCCAAGAGAAACGGCGGTCCAGATCGTGGGCCTGCGCTCGGATCCGTGTGATGTCGTCTTCGTACACTCCGCCCCGCAGCAGCAGCACGAGGTCGTCGGCGGGGTCGTCCGGGCGGACAACACCTTCGAGTCGTTCCTTCACGTCATCACCTTCTCAACCGAGGACGAGCTCGGCCGCCGCTACCGGCTCTATCTTGGAGCCTGGGCAGAACAGTCGAGTCACCCGGCTGACCTCCGCCGGGTGGGCCTGGAGCTTCTAGGCGGTTTGGCTTGTCATGGGCACCGCGATGGCGCGTTGAGGATCACCTTCCCCAGTGCGACCGGGGTCACACGAAGGACCGGGGGACCGGGCTGTCTTTGCCCGGTGACGATGTCGTAGTCCATGACGATCCGCTGGCCCGGCTTGAGCTGAACTGTCTTACCGACGACGGCGAGGCCGTTGTGGGTCTGGGCGAAGATCCCCGGCGGGCCACCAGTGACCCGGACGTCCTCCACCCGACCGCCAGCGGGCGCATAGAGCAGCACGTTCATCCTGACCTCGCCCTTGGGGATGACGTTCCCAGAGGCGATGTATGGCGGCAGGTCGGCGGCGTTGGACGGGGCCGTGTTGGTCAGCGTTACTTTCAAGCTCACCGCCCGCGAGCCGTCCTGGCGACACGGGGCCGACGTGGCGACCACGTCGGTGCGCAGGTAGTAGCCGATCTTCGCGGCAGTGCCGTCGTTCAGATACAGCCCGATCACCGGTGAGTCGCCCTGGACGCCGGCGAGCTCACCGCTGAGCACCGTGCCGGACAGCAGCGCCTGCTCGTCCTTGTGTGCCGACCAGACCATCAGCCTGCCCTCGCGAGCTGCCTGCGCGAGCGCGTCGACGACCTTGCCCGGCTCGCCTTGGCCGCCGATCATCGCGTCGAACACCGAGCCGGCCGTCGCGGCGAAGTACTCGTCCTGCTTCACGGGGTCCAGGATCGTCAGATACACGGAGTTCATCAGCAGCTGCTCCGCGTTCTTCGCGGTGAGCAGCTGACCGGCCGGCAGTTTGACCGGACCGGTCGCGCCCAGCACCTCGGCCAGGGCTCCGGGGTCGATCGAGAGCACACCGTCGAGGTCACCGCCGACCTGCTGTTTCCAGATCGCCTTTGCCAGCTGCCCCGAGCGGGGGAAGTCGGGGGTGAACGTGACGTCGGCCATGTAGATGCCCAGGCCCTTGCCGAACAAGGCCTGCTCCGCGGGGGTGAGGGGCAGTATCGGCTTGGGCAGGTTCGCCAGGTTCCCACCGGCCGAGCGCGTCTCCACGACCTTCACCGCGCCATCGACCGCTCTGAGCAGGATGAGTGTGGGCACCCCGCCCGTCGCGCGCTGCTCTGCGTTGTTCTGCACCAGCATCAGGTACTCGCGCGGGCCGTCCGCGCCCAGCATCGGGGGCAGCAGCCGTACGGCGCGTGCTGCGGTCGCCGTCGTCAGCGCGACCTTGCCGACCTGGGTGCGCAGGTCCGCCAGCGGGGTGGCGATGGCCGCGTGCAACGGGGTGGGGTCGATCGCGTCGAGAGCCTTCACCGCGGCCTGCACCTCGGCGTTGGCCGCCACCACGGTGGGGGCCGCCTTGACCAGCGGCGCGAGGTCGACCTTGCCGTTCACCGGCGCCAGGGTGGTCGGGTCCACCAGCGACGTCGCGTCCATCAGCGCGGGCAGCGCGTCCACGGCCAGGCCGTCGATGACCTCACTGACCGTCTGCACCGCACGCACGTTCGCGCCGAGCCAAGGCAGCGAACGAACGGCAGACCAGTGCGGGCCGTGCGTGCTTGCCTGCGCCGCGGCGGCATGCCCTTGAAGGGACCTCAGCGTCGCGGCGGCAGCCTGTCGGTCGCCCTTGACGACCTGCCCCCG
>JBBQUB010000214.1:0-4745 GCA_038212865.1 Actinomycetales bacterium | reverse complement strand
GGGACCATCGGCCAGCACCGCGCAGCGAGCAGACCACCCGCGAGCGCCGCGAGCATCGGCAAGAGGGAGACGAGAGGGTCCGAGGAACCCCCGGTCGGGACCCCTGTGGTGCCTCGTGAGGCAGCCAGCCACGCGGCTCCGATCGTCGCCGCGGCTGCAAGGGTGACCATCTGCCAGGCTGCACGCTCGCCGGCTGCCGGCGACCAGCGCAGAGTCAGGCCCACCGCCCCGGCGGCGGCCACCATGAGCAACGTTGCGGTGGTCGCCCCGCCCGCCACTCCGGCGCCCGCCGCGTTCCTGTCCCAGACTGCCAGGGCTGCGACATAGGCCGCTGCGACACCGAGCAGCCCCCCGGCCAGAACCGGCCACACCGCCTCGGCGAGGGTGAACCCGGCCAGCTGGCGCGGAGTCGCGCCACGGGTCCGCAGGAGGCGGGTGACCCCCAGGTGGTCGCGCCGCGTCGACACCGCCGCCACGATCGCGAGACCGAGCACCAGGGCCGCACTGGTCCCCCCGAGCAAGGCGAAACGTTTCCCGCTGCGGCGGGCCCGCTCGTCCTCGGTACGCAGCACGTCGTCCGGCGAGGTGACGATCAGCCCTACCAGTCCTCTTGGCAGCGCGTCGGCCACGTCGTTGCCCCTCGACAGGTAGGCCGCGACGCCGATGCGCCCGACGAGCTTCAGGTCCACCGGCGCCACCCAGCCCCAGGAGCGTTGGAAGAGCTCCAGCACCTTTGAGCCACTCATCGCCTCGGTGCTGGCGCCGAGCAACAGCGGGGCGTCGGAGCCGGGATCGAAGGTGCCGGACAACAGGAGGGGGTTGACGCGATCGACACGCCCGACGACCACCACGCCGAGCCGGGATGTGTCGGGGACGGGACCGGCCCCGACTTCGACAACCTCGCAGCGATCCGGTGTGCATGAGGAAGGCAGGTGTCCGGACACGAGGCGGACGGCGCCGGACAGCCCGTCTGCGGCGCCCAGGGTGAGCTCACCGCCGCGGCCGTCGCTGAGTCGTCGGAAGATCATCTGCCGGATCGGCGGGGCCGACGTGAGCTGGCGCAGGTGGTTGCGGACGTCGGCATCTGCTTCGGCGAGCTCCCTCCCGCTCAGGGTTCCGTTGTAGGACACCGTGACGCTGCGCTGCCCGGCCGGAAGGTCTCCCAGCGCGTGTTCGAGTGCGCCGGCCGAGGCGACCCTGGTGCTGGCCGAGGTGAGGACGGGGACCGCCACGGCGACGGCCACCCCGACCGCAACCAGGGCCCATTGCGCCGCGTGGGCGCGCGCCCGAGCCGCGATCAGCGCCAGGACGGCGCTCACGTCCCGCTCCGGTCGTCGACCGGTGCCTCGGAAGGCGACAGAGCGCAACCTGGCAGGCGCAGAGCGCTAGTTTCGATGACCGTCACGCCGGTTCCGCTCCGCTTTCGTCGGGTTCCTTTCTCACAAGATGAGCACGATTGTGGCAGCAATCGCCCGATTCGCTGTCCGGTAGAGATAGGTTGCCGCGCAACCAGTCGAATGAGTGCGGGCCCCTCCGGCCCCGCGGTGACCAAGGAGACAGTTCCATGATGAGCAAAAAGCCGGTTTGGCGCTCAGCCGCGCTCGCCGCAATGGCCAGCCTCGTGCTCGCTGCCTGCGGCAGCAGCAACGACAGCGGCAACAGTGGCAGTAGCGGGGACAGCGGCAAGACGCTGATCATCTCCTCCGACCTGCCGCTGCAGGGCTCGTCCAAGGACGCCTCAGCCGCCATGAACAATGCGATCAAGCTCATCCTCGAGCAGAATGGCAACAAGGCAGGCAAGTACAAGGTCAAGTTCAAGTCCTACGACGACTCGACGGCGGCCAAGGGCGCCTGGGACGACGCGACGTGCGCCAAGAACGCGCAGGACCACGTGGCGAACACCGACGAGGTGGCCGTCATGGGCACCTACAACTCCGGGTGCGCCAAGATTGAGGTCCCGGTTCTGAACCAGGACCCGACCGGTCCGATGTTGATGGTCTCGCACGCGAACACCAACCCTGGTCTGACCAAGACGTGGGACCCGGGCGAGCCCGACAAGTTCTACCCGACCGGCCAGCGCAACTACGCGCGCGTGGTGACGACGGACGACTTCCAGGGCACCGCCGACTCGACGTACATGATGAAGGACCTCGGCCTCAAGCGCTGCTTCGTCCTCAACGACAACCAGACTTACGGCCAGGGCGTGGCGACGGCGTTCGTCAACAACGCCAAGAAGATCGGCTTGCAGATTCTCGGCAACCAGCCGTGGGACTCGAAGCAGCCCAACTACACGGCGCTGTTCCAGAGCATCAAGTCCAAGAACCCCGACTGCATCTTCCTGGCCGGCATCTACGACAACAACGGTGGCCAGCTCATCAAGGACAAGGTCAAGGTCCTCGGTGACAACACCAAGGTCGCGATGATGGGTCCGGACGGCTTCAGCGGTTACACCGGCTTGCAGAAGCAGAAGGAGGGCGAGGGGATGTACCTTTCCTTCGCCGGCCTGGACACCGAGTCGCTGCGCAAGAACGGCGGCAGCGCCGCGAAGTTCCTGGACGCATACAAGGCCAAGTACGGCGCCGACCCGTCGACGAGCTACGCGCTCTACGCGGCCGCTGCCGTGCAGGTCATCCTGCAGGCGATCGAGAAGTCGGACGGCACTCGCAAGAGCATCACCGAGGCCGTATTCAAGGGCGGGATCACCATCCCGGAGGCCGAGTCGGTCATCGGAAAGGAGATCATCATCGATCCCAAGTCTGGTGACACCAACAACAAGGACATCAGCATCCTGCAGCTCAAGGGTGGCAAGGAGACGTTCGTCAAGGCTCAGCCGGTCGAGTGATCCAGGTGCCGGTCGGGGCGGCTGCGGCCGCCCCGACCGGCACAGGTCGTCCGTCACCTTCGTGAGATGCAGGAGGCAACGCCGGCATGACAGCCACAGCCGTCGAGACAGCAGCGGCCAGAACCACCCGAGGGTTCAAGGGCGTTGTGCAGCGCTATCTCGGCTTCGGGATCCTGCTGGCGGCAGCCGTGTGGCTGATCGCCAACTTCGTCAAGGCACCCGGACAGTCCTCCTCTGCGCTGGTCGACGGCATCAACAACGGCGCGCTGTATGCGCTTATCGCTCTGGGCTACACCCTTGTTTACGGAATCATCGAGCTGATCAACTTCGCGCACGGGGACCTGTTCATGTTGGGCAGCGTCTTCAGCGCCTTCTTCCTGGTGAACTTGCTGGGTTTCAATGAGCCCGGCCTCCAGGCGGTGCTTGGGCTTGTCCTCACGGTGGCTTGCGCCATGGTCTTCTGCGCATCGATCAACGTCGCAGCCGAGCGCGTGGCCTATCGGAGGCTGCGGCGCGCGCCCAAGCTCGCCTCACTCATCACCGCTGTCGGCCTCAGTTTCGTGTTCCAGTGGGTCGGCCTTCAATGGAACGGTTCTGCACCCCGGCAGTGGCCCAGCGTCGTCAAGGGGGCCTTCCACATCGGGTCGGTCAGCATCGAGTACACCGCAATCCTCGTGGTCGCGGTCACAGTGCCGCTGCTGCTGCTCTTGACGTTCATCATCCAGCGGACCCGACAGGGAAAGGCAATGCGGGCGACGGCCCAGGACCAGGACGCGGCACGGTTGATGGGCATCAACGTGGACCGCACCATCGCCTTCACGTTCGCCTTGGGCGGTGCCATGGCTGGTGCAGCCGGGGCACTCTATGTGCAGAGCATCGGGACGACGCGCTTCGACTCGGGCTTCCAGCTCGGACTGATCGCCTTCACGGCGGCCGTCATCGGCGGGATCGGCAACCTCAACGGTGCTGTCCTCGGTGGAGTTCTCATCGGCGTTATCCAGGGGCTCAATGACGGCGCGCCCTATGGCCTCACCCAGCGGTGGTCGCAGACGGTGGTCTTCACCATCCTCATTCTTGTTCTGGTGTTCAGGCCTGCGGGCATCCTTGGCAAGCACACAACCGAGAAGGTGTAGCAGGATGGCAACTGCGTCTGCTGCCGAAACGGGCACTGCCGGTCCTTGGGACGCCCCTCCACGCAGCACCAACGTGAAGTGGGCAATCGGCTTCCTGATTGCGGCTGTCGCCGTTTTCGTGTTCTACCAGTACATCTACCCGGACATCGGCCAGAGCGCACAGACCTTCTTCCGTGAGTGGCTGCCGATCACTGCCGTCAACGAGGCCCTGATCTTCGTCGTCATGGCCCTCGGCTTGAACATCGTGGTCGGATACGCCGGTCTGCTCGACCTCGGCTACGTCGCCTTCTGGGCCATCGGTGGCTACACCGGCGGCTGGCTGATGAGCGCCTTCTTCTACAAGATCAATTTTCACGCGGGAGGATCGGCGCTGCCGACGACCAAGGGCATCCACATCAGCTTCTGGGCTGTCCTGCTCATCGCCGGGATGTTCTGCGCCTTGTGGGGCATCATCATCGGCGCCCCCACCTTGCGGCTCAAGAGCGACTATCTCGCGATCGTGACACTTGGCTTCGGCGAGATCATCCCTCAGATCTTCTACAACGGCGACAATGTCTTCGGCGTCAACATCAGCAACGGCACCCAGGGCATCCTGCCGGTGGACAACATCGGTACCGGGCCGTTCCAGGCGGTCCCCGGTGTGCACAGCTCACTCGGTCCGTTCGACGCCCCCTACCGGTTCGTCATCTTCTGCGCTCTTGCGGCGTTCTGTGTCTTCGTGTCCCTGCGGATCCGCACCGGTCGACTCGGACGCGCCTGGCTGGCGATCC
>JBBQUB010000213.1:0-4819 GCA_038212865.1 Actinomycetales bacterium | reverse complement strand
ACGCCCTGCACCCCGCACCACGGCCCACAACCCCTGGGCACCCGTCGTTGGTTAATGGACACAAATCGACGAAGAAACTGACGTCGTCTATTTGTGACCTTTCACGGGGGTCACTGGCTGCCCATCGTGGGGGCGGGCGAGTGAAAGCTAGCGCAGAACGTGCTGTGCGTGGGAGTTGTCAGGAGCCAGGGCGCAGGATGGGGTTGTGCCCGCACCTGTCCCATTCCAGCTCGGCCGGGGTGACACCGGACCGGTCCAAGGCAGCCGGGTCAGCTGCGGGTCGGCGGCGCTGACAGTGGCCAGGATGCTGGTCAGCCCCGAGTTTGCACGCTGGGTTGTCACTGGCGCGGGCCCCACAGATCGCCCACCTGACTCCCGGTCGGCACAGGATCGCTTCGCCGAGTACGAGCAGGCGGTGATGGACCGCACCAACGGGATTCGCCCCGCAGGCGGGCGGACCTGGAACGTTCCTTGGCCACGCGCGCTGGGGACGCCACCCTGGGGAGCACGACGAGAGCTGGAGTATGGCGCGGCCCGGCCGGGTGCGGCATACGCGATCCGACTCGTGCGGCTCGGCTCGAGTGACGCACTGGGCGCGGCGCATCGGGACCTGTTGCGCGTCGTTCGTGAGGGGCTGCCGGCGTTGCTATACATCGGAAACGCGTGGTTGCCCCGACACGTCACGCTCGTGCTGCCCGGCCGTGGCCTCGATGGCGATGGACGGCTCGATGTCTATGACCCTGCGACCGGCTCGGTCACTGAGCTCGACCCGGGGCGGTTCGCTGCTCGCACCCTGGACATCGCGGGCTGGGACGTCCCGTGGATTGCGGTCCAGCCCCGCCCCCGATGACCCTCTCCTTGCGCCGAAACCACCGATAGCGGGTCGAAAACGGCCTCAGACGGTGGTTTCGGCGCAACAAGCGGTGGGGTGGGGTCGGGGTCGGGGTCGGGCCGGGGTGAGACGTCGGGGTTTTGGCGTTTTAGTCGGTCAGGGCTTGGGCTCGACGGGGGCCAGCACCACGTCGCGGACGGCGAAGGTCTCTGCGGGCAGGTAGTCCAGGGACGCGATACGGCCGGCGGCGATGAGGTCGGTGGCGGCGAGCCGGATCCGGTCGAGCGTGGCCGGCGGCCCGGTCAGCACCGCCCTGACGACATCGGCCTTCATGCCGACCTTGGCCTCGGACTTGGCCCTGCGGACACCAGCGAGTGCGGCGCCGACGGCCTCGAGGATGACCGGATCAGTCTGTGCCGCAACGGTATTGAGGTCATCTGACGTCGGCCAGGCGGCATGGTGGATCGAGCCGTCGTGCCACCCCGACCAGACCTCTTCGGTGGCGTAGGGCAGGACCGGGGCCAGCAACCGGAGCACGACATCCAGGGCGATCCGCAGCGACGCGCGCGCGGATGCTGCTGCCCCGACGCCCTGACCGCCATAGGCACGCTCCTTGACCAGCTCGAGGTAGTCGTCGCAGAAGGTCCAGAAAAAGGTCTCGGTGACTTCGAGGGCTCGGGTGTAGTCGAAGGCCTCGAAGCCTCTGGTGGCCTTGTCGACCACGTCCGCGAGCCCGGCCAGCATCGCCTTGTCGATGGGCTCCCTTACTGCATCTGCGAGCTCACCCTCGACCTCACCGAACGACAGGGCGAACTTGCTGGCATTGAGCACCTTGATCGCGAGGCGCCGACCGACCTTCATCTGTGCGGTGTCCAGCGCGGCGTCGGTGCCCATGCGGGCTGCGGCCGCCCAGTAGCGGACCGCGTCGGCCCCGTGGTCGACCAGCATCCCCATCGGCGTGGTCGCGTTGCCCTTGGACTTGCTCATCTTCTTGCGGTCGGGGTCGAGGATCCACCCGTTGAGGGTGGCGTGCTTCCACGGCAACGAGTTGTGCTCGAGGTGGGCGCGAACCACGGTGGCGAACAACCAGGTCCGGATGATGTCGTGACCCTGCGGGCGCTGGTCCATCGGGAAGACCTTGGCGAACAGCTCCTCGTCGCCGCGCCAGCCGGCCGCGATCTGGGGAGTCAGTGAAGACGTGGCCCACGTGTCCATGATGTCGGGGTCGCCGGTGAATCCGCCTGGCTGGTCTCGTTGTTCGGCCTCATAGCCGGTGGGCACGTCGGAGTACGGGTCCACCGGAAGGGATGCTTCGTCTGGCACGATCGGCTTGTCGTAGACGATCTCACCATCGGCGTCGATGGGGTACCAGAGGGGGATGGCCACACCGAAGAACCGCTGGCGGCTGATCAGCCAGTCGCCGTTGAGCCCGCCGACCCAGTTCTCGAAGCGGGTCCGCATGAACTCAGGGTGGAAGCGGAGCTCCTTGCCACGCTTGAGGAGCGCGGCCTTGAGCTCATCATCTCTACCGCCGTTGCGGATGTACCACTGACGCGAGGTCACGATCTCGAGCGGCCGGTCGCCCCGCTCGTAGTAGTTGGCCTTGCGCTGGGTCGGGGTCGGCTCGCCGTCCAGATCGCCCGAGAGACGCAGGGCGTCCACGATCGCGGCGCGCGCGGCGAATGCGGTCCGGCCGGCGCATTCGGCGAAGACCGCCCGGCCGGCTTCGGTCGCGACCCACTCCGGAGTCTCCGCCTGGATCCGGCCGTTGCGCTGGATGATCGACCGGGTCGGCAGCTGCAGCTCGCGCCACCACTGCACGTCGGTCAGGTCGCCGAAGGTGCAGCACATGGCGATGCCCGCGCCCTTGTCCGGCTCGGCGAGATAGTGCGCCAACACAGGGATCTCGACCCCGAACAGCGGTGAGGTGACCGTGGTGCCGAACAGTGCGGCATACCGCTCGTCATCGGGGTGGGCGATCAACGCGACCACGGAGGGCAACAGCTCGGGACGGGTGGTCTCGATGTGCACCGGGGTCCCGTCGGGGGCTTGGAACGCAACGCGGTGGAAGTGCCCTGGGTAGTCGCGCGCCTCGAGCTCGGCCTGGGCCACGGCGGTCTGGAAGGTCACGTCCCACAGGCCCGGGGCCTCAGCCTGGTAGGCCTCGCCGCGATCGAGGTTGCGCAGGAACGCCTGCTGGGCGGTGGCGCGGGACTGCTCGTCGATGGTGCGGTAGTTGATGTCCCAGTCGACCGAGAGGCCGATCCGCCGGAAGACCTCCTCGAAGGTCTTCTCGTCCTGCACGGTCAGGATGTCGCAGAGCTCGATGAAGTTGGCACGGCTGATCGGCAGCTGGTCCGACATCTTGGAGCTCTTGCCCCCGCTGTGGTCGCCCTGCTGCGGCGGCTCGAAACCCTCGACGTAGGGGAGGGTGGCGTCACCGCGTACGCCGTAGTAGTTCTGCACCCGGCGCTCGGTCGGCAGGCCGTTGTCGTCCCAGCCCATGGGGTAGAAGACCTCGAAGCCGGCCATCCGCTTGTAGCGCGCCATGCAGTCGGCCTGCGAGTAGCCGAAAACGTGCCCGATGTGCAGCGCCCCGCTCGCCGTGGGCGGCGGCGTGTCGATGGACCAGATGCGGTCCCGCGATCCTGACATCGCGGCGGTGCGGTCAAAGGTGTAGGTGCCCTGCTCGGCCCATGCGCGCGCCCACTTTTCCTCGAGACCGTCGATGGACGGCTTGTCGGGCATGGTGACGGTGCGGTGCTGGAGGGCGGGGTGGGTCATGGCCAGATCCTCCCAGACCGCAGCAGCGCCGCACGAATCGGTTTCGGTGTGCAGCCGGGCAGTCCGCCTGAGCTGGACCCGGATCGGGTTCTGTCTCAAAGCAACCCGAGCAGAAGTCGGATGGCGAGGTCGACCTCGGCCATCTCTTGCGCCGATAGCCGCCCGACCATGTCGCCGAGCCGCAACGCCCCGTCAGCGGCACCCATCTGGTCGACCAGCACACTGGTTCTGGTGCCGTCCATGTCGATCTCCGGTCGGAAGACCGCAGCGGCGGCACGGGTGGAGGTTGGCGCGACCATGACGGTCGACAAGGTGACGGGGCCCTGCAGCTCGACCGCGTAGCGCACGCCCCTCTGCTCATGACCGCGTGCCTGTTTGGGGGCGCGCAGTCGATAGACGTCACCACGCACGGAGCTCGTCCATCTCCGCGGCGATGGCTGCCAGCTCGGCGAGGTCCTCGGTGTCGGCGCGGAGGCGCTCGGCGTCTGCGATGGCGCGTGCATAAAGGTCCTCTACATAGCTCTTGTGAATCAGCTCGCGCAACACCTCCGAGGTCTTGCGCCCACGCGTCAACGCCTGGAGTTCTTTGGTGGTGCGCTCGTCCGGCCGAAAGCTGATCGTCTGGGGCATTCACCCAATGTAATACATATGCGTGACAATTGTGGAGCGTCCGTAGCTGGCGGGTAGACTTGCAGCACAGGCACTGACCCGGTCATCACCGGCGAGCCTCCGGAAGAACGGACCCAGCCGACCGGCATACGGCTGGGTCTCACTAGAACCGGACGGGTGGGCCCGTCACAGTCTTCGGCAAGAGCGGTCGTATTCCGTCCTCTCAGGTGAGGGGCTACGTGCGGCAAGCGAGGTGGTACCGCGGTGCTGTTCGGCCGTCCTCGTGGTGACAGGTCACAGACCGTGTGACCCTGTTTCGACGAGTTGATGACGGAGATGCGCCGATGACCTACCCCAAGGTGGACTTCCTGCCCGACCAGAGCACCGCTGACCACGCCGCGCGCGCGGGAGTTGTCGCGAGCCCGAAGTTCCCGGAGATCGAGGAGCGCATCCTCAAGTACTGGGACGAGGACGGCACCTTCATGGCGTCGGTCGAAGGGCGCGACGCCGGCGAGACCGGCGACAACGAGTTCGTCTTCTATGACGGCCCGCCGTTCGCCAACGGACTGCCGCACTTTGGTCACCTGCTCACCG
>JBBQUB010000212.1:0-4835 GCA_038212865.1 Actinomycetales bacterium | reverse complement strand
CGTCGAGCAAGGCGAATCGCTTGTCGACGAGTCCATGCTGACCGGCGAGTCGATGCCGGTCCAGAAGGACCCAGGGGCCACGGTGATCGGCGCGACGATCAACACCAGCGGCACCTTTCGCTACAAGGCAACCAAGGTGGGCGCCGATACCGCGCTGGCGCAGATAGTGAAGCTTGTGCAGGAGGCGCAGAATTCCAAAGCCCCGTCGCAATTACTCGCGGACAAGGCCGCCCAGTGGCTAGTCGTCGCCGCGATCGTCATCGGTCTGGCGACCTTTACGTTCTGGTTCTGGGCGACCGGAGAACCACTGCTGTTCGCGGTGTCGCTGACCATCACCGTCTTCGTCATAGCCTGCCCCGATGCCCTGGGGCTCGCTACGCCGATGGCGGTGATGATCGGCACCGGGATGGGCGCCACGAACGGCATCCTCTTCAAGAATGCCTCGGCGCTGGAGGACGCTACCAAGCTCGACGTCATCATTTTCGACAAGACCGGAACCCTCACCATCGGCAAGCCGGAAGTCGTGGAAATGGTGGCGGCCGAAGGCATCACGGACGACGCGCTGCTGCTCGCCGCTGCCGCCGTCGAACAGGGGTCAGCCCACCCGCTCGCACAGGCGATCCTCTCCCGCGCCTCGGAACTCTCAGTCGTTGCGCCGACCGGATTCAAGAGCATCAGCGGGATGGGCGCGCAGGCGGAAACCGCCGATGGCACGGTGTTCCTCGGCAATCGGCTGCTGATGGACACGCAGAAGCTCGAACTGGGACCCCTCGAGGCCGAGGCCACACGGCTGCAGGGCGAAGGCCGAACCGTGGTCCACGTGGCCCAGAACGGTCAGGTCATCGGCCTTATCGCCATCGCCGACGCAGCACGGCCAACCGCCAAAGTCGCCGTAGCCAAGTTGCGCGAGGGCGGTATCGAGGTAGTCATGCTGACCGGAGACAACGCCGGCACCGCCAAGCGGATCGCCGCGGACCTCGGCATCGACAGCGTTCTGGCCGACGTGCTACCAGACCAGAAGGCAGCCAAAGTGAAGGAGTTCCAGGCCACCGGCAAGAAGGTCGGGATGGTCGGCGACGGGGTTAACGACGCGCCTGCGCTCACGCAGGCGAACGTCGGCTTCGCCATCGGCGCCGGCACCGATGTGGCGATGGAAAGCGCCGATGTCGTGCTGATGAAGAGTGATCCGTACGACATCGTCGCCGCGATCCAATTGTCGAGCGCGACCTTCCGGAAGATGCACCAGAACCTTTGGTGGGCGGTGGGCTACAACGTCATCGCGTTTCCGCTCGGCGCGGGTGTCCTCTTCCCGCTCGTGCTCAGCCCCGCGGTCGCCGCGCTGTCGATGTCGGGCAGTACAGCGATCGTGGCTGCCAACGCCCTACTGCTGAAACGCATGAAGCTGGCGGGTATCCATGGGCCTCAGACCTCCTCAAGTAAGCAGGAGGCGACTGTTGAAACGTAGTCCTTGGTGATCTGGTAGGTCACGGGGTGGGGGTCCCTGGGCAGGCGTGTTGGTGTGGTCGGTCAGTAGTTGAAGGGCGCCGCGTCGTCTGGGTCTGTCTGGTGGGTCGAGGGTGATGGTGATCTGTCGGGTGGTGTAGTCGATCTGGCGTCCGAGTAATGGAAGCTGCCGGGAAGGAGGCGAGTGCTGTGACTGAATCCGCCGGACCTGAGGTGGTGCTGAAGGTTGACGGGCTGCAGTGGGCCACCCAGAAGAACGTGGTTGAGGCGGTGGTTGGTCCCCGCCCGGGGCTGATAGGTGTGGTGGCCGAGACTGCGACGGTGATCTACGGTTCCGCTCGCACGCCGGTTCCCGAACTGACCCGGTGGGTGCGCGCCTATGGCTACCCCTGCCGGGGGAGCCGGCCCCCGATCACGGGTGTGCCCCACCATCGGCGGTTGCTGCCGCGCCGGTCGGATCAAGTAGCGGTGAACCGGTCCCGGTCGCGACTTACCCAGCGCACCCCGGACACCTCGTGGCAACAGACGGATCCGCAGGGCGAAACGAGTGCGGGAGCCTCATCCTCAGCGGTGGGGACCTCGGTATGGTCGCGGGCCGCGGCGTGTTGTTCAAGAATGTGCCCACAATCGAGGTTTCCAAGAAGATCGACGCGCTGGCGTTGGCCGCCGTCGTCGAGCGGCAATCCGAGCACCCCCGGGCCCAAGCAGTGATCCGCCACGGCGTCGCCGCCGGCCCACCCCGCTGCGACGTCGAATTCAGCAGTATCCCCGAAAAAGGGCCGGTCGCCACCGGTGCCGGCAAACGGGTCGCGGCAGGCACCACCAGCCTGATGGCCGATGAATCAGTCGGGCTCGGCGCCCTCGGCGCCACCCACCGCGACCTGGCCGACGGTGGCCAGACCGCCGGGCTGGGCCCGGTCGAGGTCCGGGCCATCGCGGTGATCGGCATCGCAGACGCGGCCCAGGCGCTCGCCCAGGCCGACCTGGGGATAGAGCGACAGAACCTAGGCTGGCCCATCGGCTACACCACCATCGCCCTGCTGATGGCGCCCGGAGTTTTCGAGCCCGCCCTCGGTTTGGTGTTCCGCCGGGGAAACGCAGCGATCACGATCGCCGGGTCCAGCGCCCTCGTGGCAGTCAACGCGCTGACCCTGACATGGGCCAAGCTTCCCCGTTTGGCACCGGCCGACCCCGCGGAGGCACCATCTCGTGAGTCTTCCGGTGCGTCAGCTGGGGTATCCGTCGTGACCGGGCCCGGCTGAGATGGGCCCGCGCATGGCGCCGTTCGATCGGCGACACCCAGGCCACGATGGCGGGGAGTGGACTCGACGATGACAGCATCAATTGTCGGCGGCACCGCCCCCGAGGCCATGACGGGCAAGCCCTCTCCGTGGCGGATGCTGTGGATCACCGCAGCCTTAGGTGCCTGCTTCCTCGGTATCCAGTGGGGGCTGCGGGACGCGCCACTGTTGTGGTTCGCCGCGTTGCGGGCGCTGCTCGGCGGCGCCGCACTAGCCATCGTCGCGCTCTGGCAGCGCCGACCGCTGCCGACCTCGGTCACCGCGTGGGCCAGGATCTCGGTGCTCGGGCTGGTCAACGTCAGCTTGGCCTTCGCCGCCATGTTCGCCGGCGTCGCCGGGTTGGCTACCGGGGTCGCGGCGGTGCTGGCCAATGCCCAACCGTTGTTGATCCTGCTGCCCGCGTGGTGGCTGTTCGGTGAACGACTCACGAGACGGGCCGGGTTGGCTCTGCTCGCGGGGTTCATTGGGCTGCTGGTGGTCTCGGTGCCCGGCGGCGGCGGGTCCGGGGCGCTGCTGTCGCTGGTGGCGGCCGCCGCGGTGACCGCGGGGACGTTGATGGTGCGCGGCTTGGGGGGCATCGATGTCGTGGTGCTCAGTGCGGCGCACTTCCTGATCGGTGGGGTGGTGCTGGCCGGGGTGGCCCTCGCCGCGGAAGGGCCCCCCGCCATCGACTGGACTCCTCGGTTCATCATCGTGCTCGCGTTCTTGGGCCTGGTGGCGACCGCGGCCACCACGCTGGCCTGGTTCGTGGAGGCCCAACGCTCGCGGTTGTCCTCGTTGACGGTGTGGATGTTCCTGATCCCCGTTTTCGGCCTGCTGATCGGGATCGTGGTGCTGGGCGAACGACCCAGCGTGTGGACAGGTGCGGGCATCGCGCTGGTCCTGGCCAGCATGTGGGTGGCGCTGACCAAGCAGCCCGTTCCCGGCTGCGGACCGCCGGGTCACCTGTGCGTGGGATGCCAGCCCGACGCCGCCCACCCCGCGCGCGACGGCACGACATCGAGATCGACGTCCTAGGCGCCGGCACCCCTGGCATCAAACCATTGACTATCAAAGATCTGGAGATCTCATGACTGTGAGCAACCTGCCCGCACCGACCGGCGCCACCACCACCACGGCAGGGTCGGGTCCGCTGACCGAGGAAGAGGTTCGCCTGCTCAATGCTTACTGGCGGGCCGCGAACTACCTGTCGGTGGGCCAGATCTATCTGCTCGACAACCCGTTGCTTCGGGAGCCGCTGACGTTGGAGCATGTCAAGCCGCGGTTGTTGGGTCATTGGGGCACCACTCCCGGGTTGAACCTGATCTATGCCCACCTGAACCGGGTCATCGTCGAACGCGGGCTGGACGCGATGTACGTGATCGGGCCTGGTCACGGCGGGCCGGGGTTGGTGGCCAACGCCTACCTGGAGGGCACCTACAGCGAGGTCTACCCCCAGATCGCCAGAGACGCTGAAGGGTTGCGGCGGCTGTTCCGGCAGTTCTCCTTCCCCGGTGGGATCCCGAGTCACGTCGCTCCCGAGACGCCCGGGTCGATCCACGAGGGCGGCGAGCTGGGTTACGCCCTGGTACACGCCTACGGCGCCGCGTTCGACAACCCTGACCTGCTGGTCGCCTGCGTCGTCGGCGACGGCGAGGCCGAGACCGGTCCGCTGGCCGCGAGCTGGCACTCCAACAAGTTCCTGGACCCGGTCCACGACGGTGCGGTCTTGCCGATCCTGCACCTGAACGGCTACAAGATCGCGAATCCAACGGTGCTGGCGCGCATCCCCGAGGCCGAGCTGATGGCCCTGCTGGAGGGATATGGCCACCGGCCGTACCTGGTGCGGGGTGATGACCCGGCCCAGGTCCACCAGGCCCTGGCCAAGGCACTCGATGAGGCACTGAGCGAGATCACCCGGATCCAGCGGGCCGCCCGTCAGGACGGTGAGCATGACCGGCCGCGGTGGCCGCTGATCGTGCTGGCTACCCCGAAGGGGTGGACCGGTCCCAAGGAGGTCGACGGGCTGCCCAGCGAGGGCACCTGGCGGGCCCATCAGGTGCCACTGGCCAACCTGGCGGAGAATCCCTC
>JBBQUB010000211.1:0-4927 GCA_038212865.1 Actinomycetales bacterium | reverse complement strand
GGCGTTCGGTGTCCTACCGGAACGGACCACCCCATCGTCCTCGCCAACCCCGGTCGTGACCAGAGCCCGAAGCCAGACCCCAGCCCCGCGAGAATCTTCGCGACCCACGGCGAGCCCGGAGGGCTCTATATTGCTGACCTGGACTGTGGGTCACTTGCGGTCCGTCGCACACCATGACACCCACCATGCGAACCCTGGCTACTTGTTATTACTACCGAGATAGTGAAAACTGCCCACATGGCCCCATCACCAGGCACGGCGAGCAGCACGGCGCCACATCCACCGGCCCCGAGAGAGTTCACAGTGGCGGGCAAACAGAGAACTGGCCGCTCCGAATTGAGCCACCACCAGGTCCTGGCAAGCATCAGTCGGACCGCAGTTCTCGACCTGCTGCGCTCTCGCGCCCAGCCACTGGGTGTGGGCGAGGTGGCCGAGCACATCGGACTGCATCAGAACACCGTGCGGTCCCACCTCGACCTGCTGGTGGACTCCGGGTATGCCGTGCGTCGCACCGAGGCTCCGAGGGGCCCCGGACGCCCGCGAGTGGTCTACGAGGCGACGGCCGCGCCCGACGGCGACCGCAACTACAAGCTGCTCGCCGAGGTGCTGGCCCAGCATCTGATCGCCACCAGCGAGCGCCCCGGCGAGGCTGCGCAGAACGCCGGTCGGAGCTGGGCCGCATTGATGGAGCACCGGCTTCATGGCGGCGGGCCAGGAGCGACCCCGCCGACCCCGGTCAGCGACGACATGGCCATCACAGCCGTCCTGCGGATGCTCGGCGACAGCGGCTTCGCTCCTGAGCTGAGCGCCGACGGAACGGCTATCAACCTGCACCGCTGCCCGTTCCGCGAGCTGGCCGTGAGCCACCCTGACGTGGTGTGCGGAGCGCACCTGGGAATCATCCAAGGCGCGCTGGAAGACCTGGGTGGCATGGTCAGCGCCACCCGCCTGCTCCCCTTCGTCACCCCCGGTCTCTGCGTCACGACCCTGGCGCGGTCGACCGAAACGCGCGGGCAAGAGTGACGCGGACCTGGCCTGACCTCACCCGATCCTGAAGATGTCTGAGCGCTCGACCACCCGGCATACCGCTGTGAATCATGGAGTTTCGGCAGGCGTCGATCCTCGGATGGGAAGAGAAACTATCGTGAGAAGACCGATCAGGGGACCGTTGACGCAACGCGGAGAGTCCCGATGAGCAACCCCACCGTGGCCAACCCGCAGGCCGGGTCACCGGGCGGATCGCCGGCCGGTTCGCCGGACCGCCAGCCCATGGTGATGCTCGCACTGGCCACCCTGGGTTTCGCCGTGAACTTCTGGGCGTGGGCCCTGCTCAGCCCGCTGGGAACCCGCTACAAGGAGCTGTTGGGTCTGTCGGGGTCGCAGCAGGCCCTGCTGGTCGCGGTACCAGTCATCGTCGGTTCACTAGGGCGGATTCCCGTCGGAGCCCTGACCGACCGGTTCGGGGGCCGGGTCATGTACCCCTTGGTCTCCGTCGCCACGATCGTGCCGGTCCTGTTCATCGGCCTGGCCGGTCAGCGGTCGTTCGTGTCGCTGCTGTTTGGTGGTTTCTTCCTCGGCATCGGCGGCACTGCTTTCGCTGTGGGAGTGCCGTTCGTGAACGCCTGGTTCCCACCCGCCCGTCGCGGACTGGCCATCGGTGTCTTCGGGGTCGGCATGGGGGGGACCGCGATCAGCGCGCTGACCACCGTCAAGCTGGTGACCGCGCGGGGGGCGGAAGCGCCGTTCCTGATGACCGCAGTCGCCCTCGCCCTGTATGCCGCGCTCGCCTGGTTGTTCATGCGGGACGCACCCGGACGAACATTGTCGACCGAGCCTCTGGCGGCGCGTCTGGCCGCCACGGCCCGGTTGTCGATCACCTGGCAGGCCTGCGTCCTGTATGCCGTGGCCTTCGGGGGCTACGTGGCCTTCTCGGTCTACCTCCCGGCGTACCTCAAGACTGCCTACGGCCTCGACCCAGCCGACGCTGCCAACCGGATGGCGGGCTTTGTCATCGTCGCCGTCCTGATGCGGCCCGTCGGCGGGTGGCTCTCGGACCGGTTTGGTCCCACACCAGTGCTGACCGGTGTTTATGCAGTGCTCAGCGCCGGTGCCATCGTTCAGGCCTTCACCCCCGATCTGATGCCCCTGGGAACAGTCGCCTTCCTGACGATGGCCGCAGCGCTGGGAGCCGGCAGCGGTGCGACGTTCGCCTTGGTGGCCTTGATGGCCCCGGCCAACAAGGTCGGGTCCGTCACCGGGCTGGTCGGTGCTGCCGGAGGGCTCGGCGGTTTCGTCCCGCCGTTGGTCATGGGCTTCATCCACGGCAGGCTCGGTTCCTACGGTTTGGGTCTGGCGCTACTGGCGGTGGTCGCCCTAGGGACGATGGTGCTCACCATGACCGTTGTCCGGTCCAGTGTGGTCCAGCATGCCGCTGAGTCCACGACAAAGGTTCTTCCGGCAAGGTCGCCTGCGTCCGGTTCCGCTGATGTGTGAGTACTGCGGGTGTCAGGAGATAGCCGTTATCGCCGACCTGACCCGCGAGCACGACGAGGTGGTTTCGCTCATCAGCCAGGTCCAGAGGTCCATGGCCGATCAACGCCATGACGATGTCGCCGCGAGCTGCCAGAAGATCTCTGCCATCCTCGCTCCACACACCGTGGTCGAGGAGCAGGGACTCTTTCCCGAGATGGCGGCGGAGTTCCCCGCCCACATCGAGGTGCTGCGATCCGAGCATCGCGAGATCGAGAACGTGCTGGATGCGGCCACCGGTGGAGGACCTGACGACCCCACCTGGCCGGAGCGGTTGTCAGGCGCCCTCCACCTGCTGCGCGAGCACATCCTCAAGGAGCAGGACGGGGTCTTTCCGGCCGCGCTGGTCGCCCTCGACCCGGACCAGTGGGAGCGGATCGAAGCTGTGCGGGCTCGGCTCGGTTCAGCATCCCCTCCTCTGGCGTCAGCAACGACATCGGCACCACACTGAACGTTTGGCACCCAGAACGTATGGCACCCAGCGAGAGGAACCGCGCGTGAGCACCGAGCAGTGGGCAGGAGCGTCCGGTAACGGGTTGGACGATGCGGTCACCCAGGCGCTGGTTCGCACGCGGAGGTTCTTCACGAAGGCAGAGGTCTCCAAGGACCTGCGCACCCTGCACCGCGATGGCGGGCGAGAGGGAGACTCCTTCTATCGTGACCGTTGGGCTCACGACAAGGTGGTTCGGTCCACCCACGGCGTGAACTGCACGGGGTCCTGCTCGTGGAAGGTGTATGTCAAGGACGGCATCATCACCTGGGAGTCGCAACAGACCGACTATCCCTCGGTGGGGCCGGACTCTCCGGAGTACGAGCCCCGTGGTTGCCCCCGCGGTGCTGCCTTCTCTTGGTACACCTACTCGCCCACGCGGGTGCGCTATCCCTACGTGCGCGGTGTGCTGCTCGAGATGTATCGCGAAGCCAAGGCGCGCCTTGGTGATCCGGTCCTGGCATGGGCCGACATCGTCGGCGACCCCGAGCGGTCCAAGCGCTACAAGGCGGCGCGGGGCAAGGGCGGGCTGGTGCGCGCGAGCTGGGACGAGGCGACCGAGATGGTGGCAGCGGCTCACGTTCACACCATCAAGAAGTGGGGCCCGGACCGCGTGGCCGGCTTCTCGCCCATCCCGGCGATGTCGATGGTGTCGCACGCGTCAGGGGCGCGGTTCGTGAACCTCATCGGTGGTTCGATGCTCAGCTTCTATGACTGGTATGCCGACCTGCCGGTCGCCTCGCCACAGGTCTTCGGCGACCAGACCGATGTGCCAGAGTCGGGGGACTGGTGGGATGCGGGCTACCTGATCATGTGGGGCTCGAACGTGCCTGTCACGCGGACGCCGGATGCGCACTGGATGACCGAGGCGCGGTATCGCGGACAGAAGGTCATCGCCGTGGCGCCGGACTATGCCGACAACGTCAAGTTCGCCGATGAGTGGCTGCCTGCCCGGCCAGGGACGGACGGGGCTCTGGCGATGTCGATGGGCCACGTCATCCTCAAGGAGTTCTTCGTCGACCGCCAGGTCCCGTACTTCAGCCAATACGTTTCTCGCTACACGGATCTGCCGTTTCTGGTGCGCCTGGAGGAGCGTGACGGAGCCTACGTGGCCGGCAAGTTCCTGACGGCTGAGGACCTGGGTGGCGAGCAGGCCCAGAGCGAGAACGCCGGGTTCAAGACCGTGCTCCTGGATGCGGTGACGCAGGAAGCGGTCGTGCCCAACGGCTCGATGGGACACCGCTACGGCGACGACGGCATCGGCAAGTGGAATCTCGATCTGGGCGACGTCACACCGATGCTCAGCGCCGAGGGCGGCACCGAGCCTCCTGTCGAGGTGAGGATGCCCCGCTTCGACAGCCTCGATGGTGAGCCCGGGCTGCTCAGCCGTGGCGTTCCGGCCCGCCGGGTCAACGGGCATCTGGTCACCACCGTCTACGACCTGATGCTCGCGCAGTATGGCGTCGCCCGGGACGGTCTGCCCGGCACCTGGCCAACGGGCTACGACGACGCCGACGAGCCATACACGCCGTCGTGGCAGGAGAAGATCACCGGAGTCGCAGCCTCGGCCGCGGCGCGGATCGCCCGGGAGTTCGCGGCCAATGCCGAGGAGTCCAAAGGGCGTTCGATGATCATCATGGGTGCCGGAACCAACCACTGGTTCCACTCCGACACCATCTATCGAGCCTTTTTGACGCTGACCAACCTGACCGGATGCCAAGGTGTGAACGGCGGCGGTTGGGCGCACTATGTCGGCCAGGAGAAGGTCCGCCCCCTCACCGGCTACACCCAGGTCGCCAATGCCCTGGACTGGGTCCGCCCGCCGCGCAACATGATCCAGACCGCGTACTGGTACCTGCACAGCAACCAGTTCCGCTACGACCACTTTGGCGCGGACACGTTCGTGGC
>JBBQUB010000210.1:0-4940 GCA_038212865.1 Actinomycetales bacterium | reverse complement strand
CGCCCAGGTGAGCGAGGAGCAGGACCAGGACCTTGCGCGCGGGTGTCCGGGTCGAGGCCGGCGCCATTGACGCGCACCAGCCTCCGGCCTGACATCGACGAGAATGCTTCGGCGACCCTGGGAGGCCCGGATCCGCGGAGTTTGTGCGCTTTCGGCGCGGATGGTCGCCCCGCAACATTCGTGTGGAAGACGAAGCCCAAGTCGTGTGCGTTTCGCGCGGCGCTTCATCCCCCCGGCCCGGCCACCGGATGCTTCGCCGGATCCTGTGACGTGACCCACCTTCCTCGGCGGCCCGGCAATCACCTCGGCGACGAACCGCGATTCCGCATAACCCACCCCATCTCGACCGGGTAGCGCTCGGTAGGGGGCTTGCGCGCGCCTGTCGAGTCCTCGGTTTGGCCACGATGAAGCTCCTCGCACCTGTCGGTTGGGAGGTGAGAGCGCCAGGGTGTTGCAGGGCGCGGTTGGGTCACCTTCCCCCATCGCTCCCGGGTATCCAGCTCTGGTCCCTATCGAGCCTCGACCGCGTCGGGCTCCAGCATGCGTTGGGTAGCCGAAAATGGCCGCTCTAGTTCGGAATCTGGCCCCGAACCCTTTCCAGTAAGGCGGGGCCCTCGGTGTCTGCATCCACAGCATTGTCGTCAGTGATCCTCCCGTCGCGAAGTCGGATTACCCGGTCGCAACGGCTCGCCACCACGGGATCATGGGTGGCCACGACAATCGTCATCCCCCGGTCCGACTTGAGACCGAGCAGTAGCCGGATGATGTCGCCGCCCGTTCGCGAGTCGAGGTTTCCAGTCGGTTCGTCCGCCAGCAACAGCCGTGGCTGGCCGATGAGGGCCCGGGCGATGGCGACACGTTGCTGCTGCCCTCCGGACAGTCGGGACGGCAGTGACTTCTCCCGGTCCCCCAGACCCACCGCCGCGAGTAGTTCCCGGGCACGTGAGACCTTGTCGAAATGCGTGCGGTAGGGGAGCACCGGGGCGATCACGTTGTCCAGCAGCGTGAGTGCTGGCAGTAGGTTGTATCTCTGGAACACGAACCCGACGCCGCGCCGGTACCTGGAGAGGTCACGTTCGCGCATTGCCGTGAGTTCCTGATCTCCGACGACGATCCTCCCGCTGTCAGCGGCGTCCAGGGCACCAATCAGGTGCAGCAGCGTCGACTTGCCAGATCCAGAAGGCCCGGTCAAGGCAACCGCGGTTCCGGCCGGGATGACAAGAGTGACGTCGTTGACCGCATCTATCGTCTCCTCCTGCCCGAGCTGGAACTGGCGCACGACGCGGTCAAGTGCGATGTCGACGCCGGTCACTCGATCACTCCTCCGCAAGCAGGACGGGCACGGGCAACCGCTGCAGCCCGCGCATCGGAGCAAGAGCGGCGAATGTGGTGATCGCCATGCCGACCAAGACGGCCATGGCAGCAGGCGCAAGGAGCGGGACCACGGTTCCCCCAGCCAGGACTGCGGAGCTCAGCAGCCCAGCCGCGGCACCCGTGAGGCTGCCGACCATTCCGATCCCCAGGGCCTCAAGGGTGATCAGCCTTCCAACGGTGGCACGACCCCAGCCCGTGGCCCGCAGGGTCGCGAATTCACCGGCCCGTTCGCGAATATTCAGGTAGAGCACGTCGGCGACCCCTGCGGCACCCAGGACAATGGTTGTGACAACGGCGACGTAATCCACGGCGCGCACCTGTAACGCGACCGCATCCCCCAGCAAGGATCCCACCAGGGTGCCGTGGAACGTGCTTGAGATGCCCAGCAGGATGGTTAGGGCCGCGATACCTAGACCCAGACCAGTGGCGGCACCGGCAGTCCTGCCGGGGACCCGCAGCAGGTTGGTGAACGCGAGACCGAGAAGACCCCGAGGGCTTCGGGCGCTGCGGGCCGTGGTCGACGCTGGTCGGACGGCGTCAACGGGGCGCGCTCGAGCGGCCCTTCGCGCGGGCAGGAGTCCCGCGAGTCCAGCCACGAGGACTGCGATTGGCACCACCGCCGCGACGCGCGAGGCTGGTAGGGAGAGCCCCAGCGCAGCCGAGAGGGGCAGGGCGAGCATCACTCCCACAAGCCCGGCGGCAAGGCCGATAGCGACGATCTCCGCCAGCACGGCTGTGAAGACCTCCCTTGTGGACCATCCCAGGGCTCGGAGTACCCCCAGTTCTATTCGTCGGGCGCGGACCGCGGCGTTCGCTGCATTCCCAACGAACACGGCGCAGACGATGAGGATCAGCAGGAACAGAGCGACGCTCTTGCGGTCGACGGCTCGCAGGATGGCTACGGCGACTCCCTTCTTCGTCCATCCTTCTGACAGGGTCAATGCCGGACGTCCGAATTTTCCGGCGGCGAGCTCGACCCTCTGCGGCGCTGGCGACGAGCCGATGGTGATGTCAACGTCGAGGCCCGTGCGGTCGGTGATCGCTTGGGCGACTGCGTTCACGTGAGCCCGTGACACATCGTCGACGCCCACAACGCCCTCTGCACGCACCCGGATGACACTGATCGGCGCGGCGCGGTTGAGTCCCGGAAAGAACCGGGCGAAGTCGTGGTATGCGCTCAGAGTGGTCAGCATCAGCGGAGGAGGTTGAAGGTAGCCGCCCAGATTTCCATTCGGTAGCAGACTCTTACCGCCCAACGCGCGTGATGTTGCACTGTCGGCCGGCTTGGCCTCCGGCGGTGAATAGGTCTCCAACGGGACAGCGGAGAGCTCGCTGAAGCCGGCGAGCTTGCGGGGATCAAACCGGCCCACCGCGCGCAGCCTTGGTGCACCTAGCTGCCCCGAACTGTCGGCGAACGGATGGGCGCTGAGGCGACGGAACTGGACGTCGTTAGAGGTGAGTTGTGCTGGAAGGAAGCCGTTCTGGTACTGAGGGTTCGCCCAGATCCGCACTGGGTTGGTCACCTCGCGAGCGTGCAACGTGTCGCCGTTGGTCGGCCGGTAGGAGACTGGTCCTGGTGCCCAGATACCGGCGATCCCACTGTCATTCTCAAGCGGGCCGCGCATTTGGGCGAGAAGTTGACCGTAGGCGTCCTGCGCCGTCCTAGTCGTTGATTTCAACCGGATGCCGCTTATGTTGCCGAATCGCCGTTCCGCGGATCCGCCAGCCAGCGGTGCCCCCGGAACCTGTTCGGCTGTCGCCGACGGCAGCCGATCCACCGTCATAAGCAGGGCCTCGTCGTCATAAGTACGCGACGGTGTGAGGACGGGGATCTGCAACCCGGGGCTGCCGGCGACGCCGAACCTCGTGACCGTGTCCGCGCCGCGAAGGTAGCGGCCAGCGACGACGGCGTCGGCGAGCCCAGCAAGACGGGCCTCCGCCGCAGGGTCGACAGCAGCGATCAACAGGGGGAAGGACCATTCAGTGGCCAGTCCAACTGGGACGTCCGAGGCGGCATCCTCGCGGGAGATGCAGGCGATGCTCACCCGAACCCGGCGTTCGAACGGGCTGCTGGCACGGGTGAGGCCAGCGTCTTCGCAGACGGGTAGTTGACGCGGACCCACCTGCTCCGCAGTTGTCAGGGGCTCACCCGGGACGAGAGTAGTGGGCACCTGAAGTGCCGAGTTGGTCACGTAAACGTAGCCGTCTCCGTCTTGAATTCTGGAGGATCTGCGGTCGGTGATCCAAGTTCGGCGGACCCGGAAAAGCTGGCGTTGGTCGTCGGTCAGGTTGCCACGCAGGTCGACCGACACGCGGACACGCGGCACGACGTAGCCGATCATGGCGATCGGGGCTGCCACAGCGACACCAGGAAGGCGGCGAATCGTGGCGTAGTCCTTCGACGAAATGCCGCCATAGATGCCGGACAGGTAGTTGGGGCGGACCAGGCCGCGGGCGCGTTCGAGGCCGATCGTCGAACCTTCGGGGCGCACGAGAATGTCATAGGCCGCCCGGTCATTGGTCTTGACTAGCCCGACCGAGCGCAGCTGGCTGGTGCTTGATGCAGCGGTCAGGAGGGAAAACCCCAGAGCGGCCACGAGTACGCCCGCCGCCAGCGCCAGGGCACGGCTGCGCCGATGCCAGAGCTGGCCGAGAACGAACCGCAGCAAGGCATTCCTCCTTGAAGTCACGCGCTACAGTGCCGTATGGCTAGCAACTAGGCAAGCACCTGCCACCTGCCCGTAATGCATTCGCAACTCGGAGCGCAACTTGCCGATCCAGCACGCAGTTCTGGCCCTGCTGGCCGAAGGCCGCAGCTATGGCTACGAGCTCAAGGGGAAGCTCGAGGCCACAGTCGGGCCGCAATGGGGCCTGAACATCGGGCACGTTTACCAAGTGCTGGATCGTCTGCGACGAGATGAGCTGGTGACCACCTCCGTCGTCACGCAGAGTCGCCGCCCAGATCGCACGATGTACCGCATCACCCCCGCAGGGCGCGCCGAGCTGGACATCTGGTTGGACGAACCGGTCGTTCGGTCCGCGGGCTACCGCGACGACTTCTTCCTCAAGCTGCTCGCAGCGAGTCGACGTGACCTGACGGCCGTCCAATCGCTGATTGGGAGACAGCGACACCAACACCTCGGAGAACTCAAGTCTTTGACCGGTCTGCAGGAGCAGGTGATGCATGATCCGTTCATCGCGCTGCTGGTCGAGGCAGCGGTGCTCGGCGTCGAGACCCAATTGCGATGGCTCGACACCGTCGAAAGCCAGGCCGAGGTCCTCCTCGAACACGCGCAGGCCGGCGCCGACTCCGTAGTCCCGGCCCCTGCGACGACCGATTCGGCACGTCCGGGACGCGGTCGCTCCGCTTGATCGCACCGGGTCGCCGGTCCGTCCAGCCGGTCCGCAGCCGGGCGGTTTGTCGATGCCTGACAACTCGCCAACGTCTTTCGTCTTCTGGATGATCCCGCCCAAGCGTTGAACACCGCCGACCGAGCCATGGACGCAGTCGGCCTTGCAAACGAGCCCGTGGTGAACGCCATCATTGCGATGGGCCAGGCTCAGCC
>JBBQUB010000209.1:0-4996 GCA_038212865.1 Actinomycetales bacterium | reverse complement strand
AGCCGAATGAACCGGGCAGGAAGTCCACGCCAAGGTTCAGCCCGACACTGGCCGTCAGCAGGTCCTGAACCTCTTCGTCTGCTTCGTACTTGGCGATCCGGCCGTCCAGGGTCACCGCGCGCATCTCAGGGATGCGCAGGCCGATCGCCCGGCCTATCTCGCCGACGATGACTTCGGCCACGAGCGCCTTGAGTCCTTGTCCGGCACCTCTGAACTTCATCACGTAGGTGCCGTCGTCGTCAGCTTCGACGATGCCCGGTAGCGAGCCGCCTTCGCGCAGCGGCGTGACATAGCGGATCGCCTGGACGAGTTCGAGCACTCGGGCAGCCTAGTGGCGGGACGCCGGCGACACCGTCTCATCGCCCTTGTGCGATCCCTTACGGTTGAGCAATGGAGCCGGTTTACACCCCTGTCATCGGGGTCGCCAGAGCATTGTTCGCAGCACAGGGCCTGAAGTTCACCATCACGGGGGCGCACAACATCCCGATCTCCGGTGGCGCAGTCCTGATGATCAACCACCTGAGCTACTTCGACTTCGCCTATGCCGGTCTGGCGGCGATCCCCAGCAAGCGCTTGGTGCGATTCATGGCCAAGGACGATGTCTTCACCCACAAGATCAGTGGCCCGCTGATGCGCGGCATGCATCACATCCCGGTGGATCGGACCGCGGGGGCAGCGTCGTTCCGTGCGGCGGTCACAGCGCTCAAAGCTGGGGAGATCGTGGGCGTGTTTCCCGAGGCGACGATCTCTCGTTCGTTCGAGCTCAAGGGTTTCAAGAGCGGCGCGGTCCGGATGGCTCAGTCTGCCGGCGTCCCGGTGGTTCCGATGGTCATCTGGGGATCCCAGAGGGTGTGGACCAAGGGTTACCCCAAGCGGTTGGGTCGCACGAACGTGCCGATCATGCTCAGCGTCGGCGAGCCCATCCTTGCGGGACGCAAGGGCAATGCTGAGGACATCAACGCTCAGATCCGTGCCCGGATGACCGACTTGCTGCACGCCGCCCAGGAGGCTTACCCGCCCGTTCCGACGTCGGAGCTGAAGTACCTGCCGGCTCGCCTTGGCGGGTCCGCTCCCACCCTCGAACAGGCCACCCTTCTGGACGACGAGGATGCCGTACGCCGCGCTGCGCGACCCGGCAGCGTCGGCTGACCTCTGTGCTCGTCTCGCTCCTGCGCGCCCACCTGCGTCCCTACCAACGGCCGATCGCCCTGGTCGTGCTGTTCCAGCTCATCTCGACGATCGCCAGCCTCTATCTGCCCGGTCTGAACGCACAGATCATCGACGAGGGTGTCGTGACGGGGGACACGGGCTACATCGTCCGCACTGGCGTCGTGATGCTAGGTGTGACCGCCCTGCAGATCGTTTGCTCCATCATCGCGGTGTACTTCGGCGCCCGCACCGCGATGGCGCTGGGCAGGGACCTGCGCGAGTCGGTCTTCGTCACGGTCGAGTCCTTCGCTGCCCAGGAAGTCGGCCACTTCGGCGCTCCCTCGCTGATCACCAGATCCACGAACGACATCCAGCAGGTGCAGATGCTGGTGCTGCTGGTCTTCACGATGATGATCACCGCGCCGATTATGTCCTTCGGCGGCATCATCATGGCGCTGCGTTTGGATGTGCAGCTGTCTAGTCTCCTCGTGGTGATCATCCCGATCCTGTTGGTATGCGTCGTGCTGATCATCTCGCGGATGCGGCCGCTGTTCCGGTCCATGCAGGTCAAGATCGACCTGATCAACTCGATCCTGCGCGAGCAGATCGGCGGCGTTCGCGTCATCCGGGCCTTCGTCAAGGACACCCACGAGCAGCAGCGGTTCGACGGGGCCAGTGCCGACCTGATGGACGTGTCCGTTCGCGTGGGCCGTCTGATGGCGCTGATGTTCCCCACCGTGATGCTTGTCATCAACGCCTCAAGCGTCGCGGTCATGTGGTTCGGAGGTCATCGAATTGCCAGTGGTGACATGCAGATCGGCACCTTGACCGCGTTCCTCAGCTACCTCATGCAGATCCTGATGTCGGTGCTGATGGCGACGTTCATGTTCGTGCTGCTGCCTCGGGCCGAGGTCAGTGCGGAGCGGATTACCGAGGTGCTCGACACTGTTCCCAGCGTGAGGTCACCTGACGAACCAGAGGTGCGCGGCCGGCATACCGGCATCGTGGAGCTCCGTGAGGCGTCGTTCAGCTATCCGGGGGCGCAGGAAGCCGTTCTCCGCGGGGTCAACTTCATGGCGCGGCCCGGAGAGACGACCGCGATCGTGGGATCGACCGGTAGCGGGAAGTCGACATTGCTCAACCTGATCCCGAGACTCGTGGACGTCACCGGCGGCGAGGTGCTGGTGGACGGTGTCGACGTCCGTTCCCTGGACCCGGCCGACCTGCGCGCCTCCATCGGGCTGATCCCTCAACGGCCCTATCTGTTCGGGGGCACCGTGGCGACGAACCTTCGGTACGGCAAGGCCGATGCCACCGACGACGAGCTATGGGCTGCACTGCAGATCGCCCAGGCGCGCGACTTCGTCCAGGCGATGCCGGAGGGTCTGAACTCGGTCATCGCCCAGGGTGGCACCAATGTGTCGGGTGGGCAGAGACAGCGCCTGGCCATTGCCCGGGCTGTGGTGAAGGCGCCTGAAATCTATCTGTTCGACGACTCGTTCTCCGCGCTGGACTACGACACGGACGCGCGGCTGCGAGCGGCGTTGTCGGCCATCACGACCCACAGCACGGTGATCATCGTGGCGCAGCGGATCAGCACGATCCGTTACGCCGAGCGGATCGTCGTCCTTGACCAGGGCACGGTCGTCGGCACGGGCACCCATCCGGCGCTGATGACTTCGTGCGAGACCTACCGGCAGATCGTCCTGTCCCAGCTGAGCGAGGAGGAGGCCGCGTGAGCACGTCCGCCTCGCGGCCTTCCGCGCCGCTGCGGGGTCCCATGGGCGGCATGATGGGAGGGCCGCCGGTCAAGGCGTTGAACTTCAAGGGGTCCATGCGCCGGCTGGTCTCCAGGCTGCAGGCTGACCGCCGGCTGGTCGCCGTGGCAGGGATGCTGGGGATCGTGAGCGTGGCGCTGTCGGTCATCGGTCCCAAGATCCTGGGTAACGCCACCGACCTGATCTTCACCGGACTCATCGGTGGACGTCTGCCAGCTGGAACGACCAAGGCCCAAGCCGTCGCCGAGCTGCGGTCCAACGGGCAGGGCCGGATTGCTGACATGGTCTCGGCCATGGATGTGGTGCCCGGGCGGGGAGTCGACTTCGACGCCGTCGGACAGGTCCTGCTCGCCGTCCTCGTGCTGTATGTCGCAGCCTCGGTCTTCTCCTGGTTCCAGGGGCGGGTCACGACAGTCATCGTCCAGCACACCGTCTATCGGATGAGGTCCGAGGTCGAGGCGAAGTTCAGCCGAATGCCGTTGTCCTACTTCGACTCCAAGCCCCGGGGCGAGCTGCTCAGCCGGGTCACCAACGACATCGACAACATCGCCCAGTCCTTGCAACAGACGATGAGCCAGCTGGTGACGTCACTGCTCACCGTCATCGGCGTCCTCGCGATGATGGTCTACGTCTCGCCCGTCCTGTCCATCGTGGCCCTGGTGACGGTGCCGTTGTCGATGTTCATCACCCTGACGATCGCGAAGCGGTCCAAGCCGCAGTTCGTCGCCCAGTGGTCGACCACGGGCACGCTCAACGGTCATATCGAGGAGGCCTACACCGGGCATGAGCTGGTCAAGGTCTTCGGCCGCACGGACGAGTCGGTGGCGGCGTTCCGCGAGCTCAACGAGAAGCTCTACGCGTCGAGCTTCAAGGCGCAGTTCATCTCAGGCCTGATCCAGCCGGCGATGATGTTCATCGCCAACCTCAACTACGTTGCCATTGCTGTGATCGGGGGATTGCGCGTCGCTTCTGGCGCCATCAGCCTCGGCGATGTCCAGGCGTTCATCCAGTACTCCCGGCAGTTCACCCAACCGCTGACCCAGGTCGCCTCGATGGCCAACCTGCTGCAGAGCGGAGTGGCCTCGGCCGAGCGAGTCTTCGACGTGCTGGACGCCCCGGAGCAGTCTGCCGATGCCACGCCAGCAGGGACTCCAACAGCGCTGACCCCGACAACCGTGCAGGGCCGGATCGCGTTCGAGGACGTGTCGTTCTCCTATGACCCGTCTCGGCCGTTGATCGAACACCTGGACCTGGTCGCCGAGCCGGGCCAGACCATCGCCATCGTCGGGCCCACCGGTGCGGGCAAGACGACGCTGGCCAATCTCCTGTTGCGCTTCTACGACGTGGACTCTGGGCGGATCACCCTTGATGGCGTCAACATCCAGGACCTGCGCCGCGAGGACCTGCGATCCCGGTTCGGCATGGTCCTGCAGGACACCTGGCTCTTCGGAGGTTCCATCCGCGAGAACATCGCGTACGGCGCAGAGAATGCGACCGCGGAACAGATCAGCGCGGCTGCCGAGGCGGCATACGCGGACCACTTCGTGCGGACATTGCCCGAGGGTTACGACACGGTGATCGCCGACGACGGCGCCAGTGTCAGCGCGGGTCAGCGGCAGCTGCTCACCATCGCACGCGCATTCCTGGCCGATCCGGCGATCCTGATCCTGGACGAGGCGACGAGCTCGGTGGACACCCGCACGGAGGCTCTGGTGCAGCAGGCCATGGCGGCGCTCCGCACCGGCCGAACCAGCTTCGTGATCGCCCACCGCTTGTCCACGATCCGCGATGCGGACCGAATCGTCGTGATGGTCGACGGGGGCATCGTCGAGCATGGGACACATACAGAGCTTCTCGCCGCGCAGGGTGCCTACTACCGGTTGTATGCCGCGCAGTTCAGTGGGGCGATAGTCGACGAGGAGATCGAGGCTGGCCAACCGGTCGGCTGAGCCACCCACGTTGGCGATGACTGTGGCCTTTGGGTTGCCAGGACGACCCAAACCTCACAGTCATCGCGCACGGGTCTGGGACCGGTCGGCGATTGCGCCGTCGCCTGTGGACGGCTGGGC
>JBBQUB010000208.1:0-4999 GCA_038212865.1 Actinomycetales bacterium | reverse complement strand
CGGGCTTCGGCTTGGACCTGCGCCAGGTGTTCGGGTCCCTTGAAGGACTCGGCGTAGATCTTGTAGACGTCCTCGGTGCCTGAAGGCCGGGCCGCGAACCAGGCGCTCTCCGTCGTGACCTTGAGCCCACCGATCCTGGCGCCGTTGCCGGGTGCGGTTGTCAGAAGTCCCGTAATCGGCTCCCCTGCAAGGCTGTCGGCCTTGACCGCGGCAGGAGAGAGCGCCGCCAGCTTGGCCTTCTGTTCCCGATTCGCAGGGGCGTCCGCGCGTGCATAGGCCGGTTCGCCATACCTAGCGGTGAGCTCGTTGTAGTGCTGGCTGGGGGACTTCCCCGTGGCGGCGAGGATCTCGGATGCCAACAAGGCGAGGACGATCCCGTCCTTGTCCGTGGTCCACACCGAGCCGTCAAAGCGCAGGAAGGATGCCCCAGCGGACTCCTCGCCGCCGAAGGCGATCGAGCCGTCGAGCAAGCCCGGCACAAACCACTTGAAGCCGACCGGCACTTCGGTCAAGGTGTGTCCAAGAGCCGCGGCAACCCTGTCGATCATCGACGACGAGGCCAGGGTCTTGCCGATGGCTGCTACCTTCGGCCAACCCGGCCGACCCCCGCCATAGAGGTACTGGATCGCCACTGCGAGGTAGTGGTTGGGGTTCATCAGTCCCGCATCCGGGGTAACGATGCCGTGGCGGTCCGAGTCGGCATCGTTGCCCGTTGCGATGTCGTACTCGGACTTGCGTGATATCAGCGATGCCATTGCGGAGGGTGACGAACAGTCCATCCGGATCTTGCCGTCCCAGTCCAGGGTCATGAACCGCCAGGTGGGGTCGACGAGCGGGTTCACCACCGTCAGGTCGAGCCGGTGCCGGTCGGCGATCTCCTCCCAATACCCGACGCTGGCGCCACCGAGGGGATCGGCGCCGATCCGGATGCCCGCGTCCCGGATGCGAGTGATGTCAACGACGTTGGGCAGATCGTCGACATAGGTGCCGAGGAAGTCGTATGCCGTCGCGGCCGCCCGAGCGCGGGCGAACGGGATGCGCTGCACTCCCTCCAGGCCGGACTCGAGGTAGGCGTTGGCGGCATCAGCGATCACCGTCGTTGCGCCGGAGTCCGCGGGCCCGCCATGGGGCGGGTTGTACTTGAACCCACCGTCGCTGGGCGGGTTGTGCGAGGGCGTGACCACGATGCCGTCGGCCAGACCCGGACCATCGAAGGGCTTGGCGTGGTTCGCCCGAAGGATCGCGTGTGACACCGCAGGAGTGGGGGTGTAGCCATCTCGGTCGTCGACCAGAACGGTGACGTCGTTGGCCACGAGGACCTCGAGCGCCGACGCCCAGGCGGGTTCGGACAGTCCGTGGGTGTCGCGCCCCAGGAAGATCGGGCCGTTGTAGCCCTGTGACGTGCGGTAGTCGCAGATTGCCTGAGTGGTCGCCAGGATGTGCGCTTCGTTGAAGGCATTCCGCAGGCTGCTGCCGCGGTGTCCGGAGGTCCCGAAGGCCACGCGCTGGTCGGGATCGAAGGGGTCGGGAGTGCTCGTGTAGTACGCCGTCACGAGGTGGGCGACATCGACGAGGTCCGACGGCGACGCAAGCTGCCCGGCGCGGGGGTCGATCATGGCTCTTCCTCGGCGGCCGGTTCGAACCACACGGCGCCCAACGGGGGCAGGGTGAGCAGCGCGGAATACGGCTGGCCGTGCCATGGCACCGCTTCGGCTACGACGGACCCGAGGTTGCCCACCCCTGAACCGCCATAGGCATCGGCATCGGTGTTCAGGATCTCGTTCCACCGCCCGGGGTGGGGGAGGCCGAGGCGATAGGCGTTGTGCGGGCCGCCGCTGAAGTTGATGATGCTCGCCAGCGTCGGTCGCTCCCCATTGGCGCCCGGCGATCCGAAACGGAGGAAGGAGAACGTATTGCCGGCCGCGTCGTTGGCGTCGATCCACTGGAAGCCCTCAGCCACGTGGTCCAGCTCCCACATCGCGGTGTGCGAGCGATAGACCGTGTTGAGATCCTTGACCAGGGAGTGGACGCCATAGTGCGCCGGCTGGTCCAACAGCCACCAGTCCAGGCTGCGTCCGTCTGCCCACTCGCCCTCCTGTGCGAACTCCGAGCCCATGAACACGAGCTGCTTGCCGGGATGGGACCACACATAGGCGAGATAGGCCCGAACGTTGGCCAGCTGTTGCCAGCGGTCGCCGGGCATCTTGCGCAACAGCGAGCCCTTGCCGTGAACGACTTCGTCGTGGCTGATGGGCAGCACGAAGTTCTCGCTCCACGCGTACATCATCGAGAAGGTCACCTGATGATGGTGGTACTGCCGGTGCACCGGCTCGTTGGCCATGTAGCCCAGCGAGTCGTGCATCCAACCCATGTTCCACTTGAGCCCAAAACCCAGCCCGCCCAAGTGAGTTGGGCGGGTAACTCCCGGCCACGAGGTCGACTCCTCGGCAACCATGACGGCTCCGGGGACCTGCCTGTAGACCGTCGCGTTTGTCTCCTGCAGCAGCTGCACCGCCTCGAGGTTCTCGCGCCCCCCGTAGATGTTGGGGACCCACTCACCGTCCTCGCGGGAGTAGTCGAGGTAGAGCATCGAGGCGACGGCATCAACCCGGAGACCGTCGATATGGAACTCCTCGAGCCAGTACAGCGCGTTGGCCACCAAGAAGTTGCGCACCTGCGGGCGGCCGAAGTCGAAGACGTGCGTGCCCCAGTCAGGGTGGTCCCCGCGGCGTGGGTCCGGGTGCTCGTAAAGGGCTTGGCCGTCAAAACGGGAGAGGGCGAAGGCATCCTTGGGGAAGTGCGCCGGAACCCAGTCGAGCAGAACGCCGATTCCGTTGCGATGCATGGTGTCCACGAGGTACCGGAAGTCATCCGGCGAGCCGAACCGCGACGTGGGCGCGTAGTAGCCCGTGACCTGATAGCCCCAGGAAGGACCGTAGGGATGCTCCGCGACAGGCATCAGCTCGACGTGGGTGAAGCCGAGGTCCACGACGTAGTTCACCAGGTGCTCGGCCAGGTCGCGATAGCTCTCGCCGTGACGCCAGGACCCGAGATGGACCTCGTAGATGCTCATCGGCCCGGTGTGCGGGTTGGTCGCAGCACGGGTCGTCATCCAGTCGTCGTCCTGCCAGCCGTATGCCGTGGACGTCACCACCGAGGCGGTCGCCGGAGGCTTCTCCGCCGCACGGGCCATCGGGTCCGCCTTGGCCCGTCGAGAGCCATCCGAGCCGAGGATCTCGAACTTGTAGCGGTTGCCCTCGGCCACGCCCGGCAGATAGAGCTCCCAGATGCCGGCGGAACCCAGTGAGCGCATGGGGTGGGCTGAGCCGTCCCACTGGTTGAAGTCCCCGACCAGACGGACCGCGCGCGCGTTGGGCGCCCATACCGCGAAGGAAGTGCCGCGGACAGGCCCGATCGGTCCGTCGTACTCACGAACGTGTGCGCCCAGGACGTTCCAGAGCTGCTCGTGGCGGCCCTCGCCGACGAGGTGGAGGTCGATCTCGCCCAAGGTCGGCAGGAACCGGTAGGCGTCGTCATGAACGTGCTCGATCCCGTCGCCGTAGACGACCAGAAGCCGGTAGTCCGGGACCTTTGCGGTCGGCAGGACGCCGGCCCAGACCCCCTCGAACTCATGGTGTAGCTCGGCGCGCGAGCCATCGGCCGTCTCGACAAAGACACTGCGGGCCAATGGTTTGAGCGTGCGTACGGTGACGGTGCCGTCGTGGGGGTGAGGCCCAAGGATGGCGTGCGGGTTGTGATGTGTTCCGGCGACCAGCCGCTCGAGCTCGCTGCGGTTGACGGGCTTCACCGATGGTGGCGAAGCTGGGTTCTGTGAATCGGGTGTGCTGATCACAGCTGTGGATCACTCCTTCGTCCGGCGGACAGTCGGGCTATTGCGGTGGTCGGGATGCCGAGCCACGTCGGACGGTTCCTGGCTTCGTAGGCCACCTCGTACAGAGCCTTGTCCAGCTCGAGCGCGTTGAGCAAGACGGCATCCTCTCGAGGGTCGCGTCCGGCGCCCTGCGCATAGCCATCCAGGAAGGCGGTCCGTGCCCGGGTGGCCCACGGCGCTGCCGACCGGCCGGGGTGCGTCTGCTCCCAGGAGCCGGCGGCATAGTCGAACGACCGCAGCATCCCTGCCACGTCGCGCAGGGCCAGGTCGGGTTTGGTGCGTTCTGCCAGTGGTCGCAGCGGCTCACCCTCGAAGTCGAGCAGGACCCATCCTCGGTTGGGCACGTCGAGCACCTGTCCGAGGTGGTAGTCGCCGTGGATCCGTTGCAGCGCGGGCCAGGTGGCCGACGACACCGACTCGATGGACGTGCGGATCATCGAGTCGTGGGCAGCCAGAGCTGGCACTTCGGACACAGCCGTGGCATGACGAGCCCGCATGCTGCGGACCAGTGTGGTGATGTCCTCGTCGGTCGCGTCTCGGGTGCTCATGGTCTGGGCCAGCGTCGCGTGAACCTCAGCCGTGGCCTGGCCCAGGCTGTGTGACTGCTGGCTGAAGTCGACACCGGAGGCCACCGCTGCCAGGGCCACCCGCCAGGCGTCCTCGACCCCCGGCAGGAACTCCTGCGCGAAGGCCAGGTGACCGCGGGCCACGCCATCGGGGGCATTGACATCCGGCCACTGCCCGCTGACGTTGCCCACCGAGTGCGGGACCCGCTCTGATCCTGCGGCGGCAAGAGCCGACTGCACCACGACGTCGGGGTTCTCGCCATGGTGCAGAACGCGAAACAGCTTGCAGATCAACGAGTTCGAGCGGGAGCCGCGCGCGTCAACCATGTCCATGATGATGGAGGTGTTGGACTGCTCACCGGTCAGGACGCGCGATGTCAAGAGCTGACCCGGGTCGGCCGTAGCGACCCGATGGCCGAGTGCGTCCGTTAACCCTGGCCCGCCGTCCGATGCCACCTTCGCCTCGTCCAGCATGAGCCGCAGCATCGCCGCAGCGAAGACGGGATCCTGCGGGGCGTCATAGATGTAACGGGTGCCCACG
>JBBQUB010000207.1:0-5017 GCA_038212865.1 Actinomycetales bacterium | reverse complement strand
CTGATCAACAGCGCGGTTGCGCCGGGGTAGGCGGGCGCCCCTACGGTGGTCCACCAGCGCTCGATGGTGGCCACCGCGAACGCCGCGGTGTCGTGGTCGGTGCCCACACCGACCCACCCGGTGTCGGCGGCGATGTCGTAGACCCCGTACGGGTTGGCCTTGCCCAGCGTGGGGTCGATGAAGTCGTGGACCTTGACTGGGACCGGCTCCCCGGCTGGTGACCACTCTCGGCCGCCGTTCTTGTAGTCCCCGACCAGCTCCTTCTTCTTGGTGTCAACGGAAATCACCGGGTTCGAAGCGTCCATGTGTGACTGGGCCTGGTCGTTGAGGTAGCCGAACTGAGCGTCGCGGTCCGGGGGTTGGCCACCCTCGGTGGACTTGGCGTTGGCCTGCAGGCTGTAGCCCAGCTCGTGCAGCAGCCGGCGGACCACGAAGTCGCTGACCCGGTGACCGTCTTCGGTCAACGCCGCCGCCAGGGTCCGGGTCGACTTCGACGTCCACCGCAGCGGTGACATCGGATCCCCACGGGTGACCGGGTCGATCAACACCTCCAACGCCGCCATCAGCTCGCTGTCGTGCTCCTCGGCCCTTTTACGGCCCCCGCCAGGGCGCCGGGACTTCACCACCGAAGCCGCGTCAAGGCCTTGGGCCTCGCTCCGGCCCCGGCGCACCGTGTCCGGTGCCACCCCAGCCGCCTGGGCAACGACCGTCACACCGCCGTCGCCCAGCTCCGCGGCCTCCGCCCCCAGCCATAGCCGACGCTGAAGCTCACTCAGATGCGGCCGCACTGCCTCGAACCGGCGCGCCAACGACTCCACCAGATCCGCCATAGCACAACGATAATCGTCACAGACCAGAAAACTACGTTAATTCATCGCGCGCCCTTAGGTGTTTGCCTTGTCACGCGAAGGACCCTTGGCGCTCGGCGCCGGTCCGCGGCACACCGCAGGCTTGATCAGGCCACCGCCGACCCATGCGCGAACCACAGCCAGACTTTCGTCGCTGAGTTCCATTCGGGCGCCACGACACAAGCCCTCGACGCTGCCGGCCCACCCCACCGCGAGCTGCTTGGAAGTGACCGGGCGTTCGAGCTTCAGGCCGGCGGAATAGAGCAGGCCCTGGATCACTGAGCTGATCGACGCCCGCCCGATGGCTACTCCTGCCTCCTGACAGCTGTCGCGGACCCGCTTTGACGTCTCCGCGCGGTGGAACGTGTTGGCGTTGACGTCCTTGGCCAGGGCCTTCAGCAGCGTCGCGTACTGCTCGGTGTTGAGCGGGGGGATGTCGGTGACGCCGGCGACCTGCTGCTGCAGCGGGGTGAGCTCCACCGGCTCCCCCGCAGGCGGGGTCACCTCGCGCGGCGGCGCGGGCTGGACCGGATCCCCTACGGGCAGGTCGGCCTTGGTGAAGCGGCGCCCGTCCCACCCGTATCCGGGTGAGGGCCGCGAAGACCATCCGACGTCTGCGACGCTCGCGATCAACCATGCCGCGAAGCCTCCGTGTCCGTCCCAGGCCGATGTCGGAAGGGTCGGATCGGCGCTCTTCGCGGTATGGGCCAATGAGGAACCCATCACCGGCCCGTCAGCCGAACGCAACAGAGCCAGGACTGCCTTGGCGGCCCGGATGGGCGGCGTCGATGCGGACTCGGCCTTCACCTTGGGGTTTGCCTGCTGCTTGCGCCCGGCCTTCCCGCCAGACTGCGACACGGGGGGTGGCGCCTCTTCGATGCCTGCCTTCGCCGGAGTGGTCAGGATCTCGGCCAGGTCGTCAGCAGTCATGACAGTGTCCGCCACAGCGCGGTAGGCGCTTGCGGCCGGGCCTGCGGCGATGATGGTGACGCGCCGGTCGGCCGCACGGCAGCGCATCGCGAGCGGGGTGAAGTCGGCATCCGCCGAGAGGATGACGAACTCGTCGTAGCGGGTCGGGGCGCTCAGGGCGTCGACCGCGTCGAGAACCATGTTGATGTCAGCGCTGCTCTTGCCCTGCTGGGTCAGCGACGGGCAGTCGACGACCCGGAAGCCGGCACGGGTGAAGAACGGCCGGAACTCCCCGAACGCGGACGGGTTCAGGTAACACGCCCGCACCAGAAACCTCCTGCGGAACTCGCCCTCGATGTCGCGGCCCGTCTCAAGTCGCTCGAGCCACTGACCCGGGTTGTTGGCGAAGGCTTCCGCAGCAGGCGGATCCAACCGCTGGAGCCCGATGTAGACGTTGTCGAAGTCCACGAACAACGCTGACCGGAGCCGCCGTTCGGCCCCCTGGCCGTTCTCAATCGCTTGCCCACTCCATGAAGGCGCGTCAGACATCATCAACCTCGTTCTCCGTCTTGGGTCGTCGGCTCTTCTTGGTGGCCTGGCACAGCCACAGGACCGCTGACGACAGGACCGCTGACGAACTTATCAAGTTGATGTGCACCCAGCGTCTCGGCTCACCTTCAGGCTCGCAGAATCGTCACGAGTGCCGCGGCGATTCGGCCGGCTCCCTCCGGGTCCAGACTCCCGTCGTCACGCAGGTACATGTCCCGTCGCAGGTCCACCATCACGGACGAGACCCGGTTGTCCCGGCCGAAATGGCGCAGCGGTATGTAGCTTCCGGCGAAGGGCTCGTTCACGACGACCTCACCGATGACGGAGCAGGCCCGCGCTACCCGTTCGACAAGGGCTAAGGGCGTGTGGTCCACGTCGACGCCCAGGCACACCGGAGGGCGCTTGGCGTCCTGGTGCCGCTCGTAGGGCAACGCCCACAACGGGTATGAGTGCAGGTCGAGCAGCACGGCATGACCCGTGGCGGCGAGCCGCTCATCGACCAGATCCGCCACTGCCTCGGCATATGGCGTCAAGAATCGACGCAGGAGCTCGAGCTCGGCTTGCTCGTCAGCGTCCCGTAAGGCGAGCCCTCCGGAGGTGCGCGTGTAGACGGCACCCATGCCGACGGCATACATCTCCTCATGCTTGTTGGGCAACCTCTCTGGGTCCACGACGAGGCGAGAAAGACGGTTCACAAAAACCCAAGGCCGCGGCGAAACCTGTTCGGCAGCTTGGGTGGCCAGCTCGTCCGTGCGCGCGTCGGTCATGCGGCGCAGTTCCTCGGCGAGTGCTTCGTCCTCGAGCAAGAGGCCCGCGCGGACGTCGTCCGGGACCCTGGTGGAGGAGTGCGGCACATGGACGACGTATGGCGAGGACGGGTCACCTGGCGCAGTCTCGAAGTTCACAGACGATCCTCCAGTTACAGACCCTGCCAGGCGGGCTTGGCCGCGTAGGTGCTCCGGTAGTAGTCGGCGAGCTGGAGCCGGCTCGCTGCTGCCTTGTCGACCAGCAGGGTGACGTGCGGGTGGTGCTGCAGAATCGTCGCAGGCCACATGGCGCTCACCGCACCCTCGACGAGATGGTGGACGGCTTCGGCTTTCGTCCGACCGATCGCCATAAGCACGATGTGACGTGCCTGCAGGATCGTCGCCAGGCCCTGCGTCAGGCAGTGCTGTGGCACCTGGTCGATGTCACCGCCGAAGAAGCGGGCATTGTCCGCCCGGGTCTGCTCGGTGAGGGTCTTGATGCGGGTGCGCGAGGCGAGGGAAGAGCCCGGCTCGTTGAAGCCCACGTGCCCGTCGGTGCCGATACCCAGGATCTGAAGGTCGACCCCGGCGGCCCCGGCGATCGCGTCCTCGTAGGCCGCACACGCCGAAGTGAGGTCCGCTGCAAGTCCGTCCGGACCCTGAACCGCGCCCGGGGCGAAGTCCACGCGCTCGGCGAAGTCGTGGTCGATGACGTTCCGGTAGCGCTGGGGGTGCTCTGGTGGGAGACCGACGTACTCGTCGAGGGTGAACGCCCTGGCCCGGGCGAAGGAGAGACCCTCCTCCACGTGCAGTCGGACCAGCTCGTCATAGATCGGGAGCGGGCTCGACCCGGTCGCCAGGCCGAGCACCGCGTCGGGTCGGGAACGCAACAGTTTCTTGATCGTGCCTACGGCGAGCTGTGCGAGCTCGTCCGGCTCTGCGATAACAACCTCCATCGAGCCACCATCCCATGCTGTGGATGCCGATGAGAACCTCGTAAACCTGAGGGCCGGGAGGTCAGCGATCCGATCCGACGTGGGCGATCAGACCAGCTCGCCGGACCTCGATGACGCGCAGGTCCGAGTCGGTGATGACGACATCGGCCCGGCGGCCGATCTCAAGGGCCCCGACCCGAGGGTCACCGAGGACGGTTGCCGGTGTCGTGGCCGCCGCCAGGACCGCATCAAGGAGCGGTACGCCGCCCGCGACAGTCGTCCGCAGAACGTCGAGCAGGTGCGCCGTACCACCTGCGATGGCGCCACCTTCGGTGAGCCGGGCAACATCGTCGGCCACCGTGACGTCCTGCGACCCGAGCCGGTACGCGCCGTCGGCCATGCCAGCGGCGGCCATGGCGTCGGTCACGAGCGCAACGTTCTCGGCGCCGACCATCTCGAAGATGCTTCGCACGAGCTCTGGGGCCAGATGGGTGCCGTCGCCGATGAGCTCGACGACGACGTCCCCGCGCGCCGCAGCGGCCAGGAGCTCCGGGATCGGGCCCGGGTCGCGGTGCGTGAAAGGGCGCATGCCGTTGAACAGGTGGGTGACCGTCGAGCGCGCCGACCGACGGCCTGGGTTGGCTTTGAGCCTGGCGCGCGCATCCGCGACCGTGCTTCGCGTCTGGGCCCAGCTCGCATCCGTATGCCCGAAGGATGGCAGCGCCCCGGAGGTGATCAAGGCGTCGATCACGCCGCCGTCGCCGGCGACGCCCGCGAGCTCCGGGGCGACGGTCATCGTGACCAGATAGCCGTGGGCGGCTTCGGCGAGCTCGCGGACAAGGCCCGCGTCGGGTGCCTGTATGAGGTCAGGGTCCTGAGCGCCGCACCGGGTAGCCGACAGGAACGGGCCCTCGAGGTGGAGGCCCGCGAGCTCGCCAGCCTCTGCCAGCCCGGTGAGTACCCCGACGCGCTGACGCAACGTCGCTGGCGCGGCTGTGACCAAAGACGCGACCAGCGTGGTGGTGCCGTG
>JBBQUB010000206.1:0-5070 GCA_038212865.1 Actinomycetales bacterium | reverse complement strand
TACATCGGGCGCATCGTCCGCGGCCAGACGCTCTCACTGCGCGAGCGCGAGTTCGTCGATGCCGCGCGCAGCCTCGGCGCGAGAAACCCATATCTTCTGTTCAGGGAGCTCCTGCCCAACCTGATGGCACCGATCTTGGTGTACTCCACCTTGCTGATCCCCACGAACATCCTGTTCGAGGCCGCGCTGTCGTTCCTCGGGGTTGGCGTCCGGGCGCCAACAGCAACCTGGGGCGGCATGCTTTCCGACGCGGTCACCTATTACACGATTCCTCACTTCATGCTCTGGCCCGGTCTCGCGATCTTCGTGACGGTCCTGGCTTTCAACCTGCTCGGCGACGGGCTCCGCGACGCGCTCGACCCTCGGGCTCGATAGACGATCTAGAACCGCAAGGCCGCCAAACCCGGAGTTTCCCAAAAGATCCCGCAAAGAAGGGTGATTTAACACCATGAAGAGAATGCGAATGAGAACGGCGGGCGCGGCCGGGGTGGCTCTTGCCCTGAGTCTGTCAGCCTGCGCAGGGGGAACCAGCCCCAAGACTGACGGTGCCGGCGCCACTTCGACGACCAAGGACGCGTTCAACGCCGGCTTGACCCAGGTGTTCAACCCTTCAGAGAAGAAGGGCGGCATCATCAAGTTCGCCGACGAAGCCGCCCCTGACACCCTCGACCCGGGCGAGACCTACTACGGCTACTCGTGGGACTTCGTCCGGGTCTACGGCCGGGCGCTGACGATGTTCAAGCCGGCCCCGGGCAAGGCCAGCGCTGAGCTGGTTCCTGACCTCGCAGAAGCCCTCGGCGTGCCGTCGGACGAAGGAAAGACCTGGACCTACAAGCTCCGCAAGGGCGTGAAGTTCGAGGACGGTACCGAAGTCAAGGCCGCGGACGTCAAGTACGCGGTGCTCCGGTCGACCGACAAGGCGACCTTCCCGAACGGCCCTGCGTACTTCGAGGCGATGCTCGCCCTGCCCAAGGGCTACAAGGGCCCCTACAAGTCCAAGGGGATGAACACCGACTCGGCGATCACGACCCCGGATGACTACACGATCGTGTTCCACCTGACCGCCCCGTTTGCCGGTTTCGACTACCTGGCCCAGCTGCCACAGACGATCCCGGTGCCCGAAGCCAAGGACACGGGCACAAAGTACAAGGAGCACGTGATCTCCTCCGGGCCCTACATGTTCGCAACCTATGCAGCCGATAAGAGCTACACGCTCAAGCGCAACCCCAACTGGGACCAGGCCACGGACCCGAACCGCAAGGCGTTGCCAGATGGGTACGACGTGCAGCTCAACGTGAACGCGGAGGACATCGACAACAGGATCATCTCCGGCGACCTCGATATCGCGTTCTCCGGCACTGGTCTGACGGCGGCCTCACAGAGCAAGGTGCTCGGCGACCCGGCGCTCAAGGCCCGAACGGACAACCCGACGCTCTCCCGGCTCTGGTACACCTCGATCAACCCGACGGTGAAGCCGCTGGACAACATCGAGTGCCGCAAGGCCATCATGTACGCCATGGACCGCAACAGCTACCAGACGGCTTACGGTGGCGCGTTCTCCGGGGGGGAACTCGCAACCACGATCATGCCCCCGACGATCCCCGGCTACGAGAAGTTCGACCTCTACCCGGCGGGCGCTGACAACAAGGGCGACGTGGCCAAGGCCAAGGAGGCCCTGACCAAGTGTGGCCAGCCCGATGGCTTCGCGACCAACATCGCCTACCGCAACGAGCGGCCCAAGGAGAAGGCCACCGCAGAGGCATTCCAGCAGGCGTTGGAGAAAGTTGGCATCAAGCTGACGCTCAAGGGCTACGCCAAGGGCGACTACTTCTCGTCGTACGCCGGCAACCCGCCGTTCGTCAAGGCCAACAACCTCGGCCTGGCACTTAACGGCTGGGGCGCCGACTGGCCGGACGGCTTCGGCTTCCTGTCCCAGATCGTCGACAGCCGGGTCATCCGCGAGACTGGCGGGTCCTCGAACACCAGTGTCCGGATCCCCGAAGTCGACAAGCTCCTCGACCAGGCCGTCAACGAGCTCGACACCGCCAAGCGCAACGCCGTGTGGGGCCAGATCGACAAGCGGGTCATGGAAGAGGCAGTGATCTATCCGGGTGTCTACGCCAAGAGCCTCTTGATGCGTGGAAAGAACCTGACGAACGTGTTCGTCAACGAGTCGCTGGGCTACTACGACTACATGGCCTTGGGCAAGCCGTAGCAGCTCGATCCATCTCACGATAGGTAGGTGAAGGCAGCCGCTGGCCGGCTCGGAGGGATCCTCCGAGCCGGCCAGCGAGGCCAGCAACAGTGATCACATACATCATCCGGCGGCTGCTGGCCTCCCTCATGCTGCTCTTTGTCGTGAGCGTCATCACCTTCTCGATCTTCTTCGTCGTGCCTCGCATCGCCGGCGGCACCCCCGAGACCCTCGCGACCAGGTACGTCGGCCGCGCCGCAACCGCAGAGACCGTGCACCTGACCGCGCAGAAGCTCGGCTTCTACGACCCCATGACAGTCCAGTACGCGAACTGGGCGAAGGGCATTGTTGTGGGTGCCGAGTACGACTACGGCGCCGGGATCGAGAAGTGCCCCGCGCCGTGCCTCGGCTACTCCTTCATCACCAGGCAGCCCGTCTGGCCCGATCTGCTCGACCGTGCGCCGGTGACCGCCTCCCTGGCGGTTGGTGCCTCGATCCTCTGGTTGGTCGCCGGAGTTTCGACCGGGGTGCTGTCGGCATTGCGCCGAGGGACCATCTTCGACCGCGCAGCGATGGGGCTGGCGCTTGCGGGCGTGTCCCTGCCCATCTTCTTCACCGGTCTGGTTTCGCTGGCCTTTTTCAGCTATACGTTGGGCTGGACCGCCCCCGGTGGCCAGTTCGTTCCGTTCACCGAAAACCCTGCCCAGTGGGCCTACTCCATGATCCTGCCCTGGACCACTCTTGCCTTCCTCTTCTCGGCGCAGTATGCCCGGCTCACCCGCGCAGGCATGCTCGAGACCATGCACGAGGACTACATCAGGACGGCCAGAGCCAAGGGCCTTCGCGAGCGCAACGTCGTGGTCCAACACGGTCTGCGAGCCGCGTTGACGCCGATCTTGACGATCTTCGGCCTTGACGTCGGGCTGTTGCTGGGCGGGGCCGTCCTCACCGAGAAGACGTTCTCGCTCAGTGGGCTCGGGAAGTATGCCGTGGACGGCATCGTGTCCCAGGACATGCCCAAGATCATGGGCGTGACACTGCTGGCCGCATTCTTCATCGTGATTGCCAATCTGGTCGTGGACCTCCTCTATGCCGTCGTCGACCCGAGAGTGCGGACCCATTGAGCACCAACACGATCCCGGAGCACGGCGACCCCGCCGTCCGGCCCGGAGTTGGCGGTTTCCTCCAGGTCAAGGACCTGCGCGTGCACTTTCCCACCGACGACGGTGTGGTCAAGTCGGTCGACGGTCTGAGCTTCAACCTCGAACGCGGTGAGACCCTGGGCATCGTCGGAGAGTCGGGGTCCGGCAAGAGCGTCACGAGCCTTTCGATCATGGGCCTTCACCCACCTGGAACGGCTCAGATCTCCGGTCAGGTCGTGCTCAATGGCGAGAACCTCATCGGAGCTTCACGGGAGCACATCCGCAAGCTCCGTGGCAAGGACATGGCCATGATCTTTCAGGATCCCCTCTCGGCCATGCACCCGTACTACACCGTGGGGCACCAGATCATCGAGGCTTACCGCGTGCACAACGACGTGTCGAAACAGGTAGCGCGCAAGCACGCCATCGACATGCTCGACAGAGTCGGCATCCCGCAGCCGGGCTCGCGAGTCGATGACTACCCCCACCAGTTCTCCGGCGGCATGCGACAGCGCGCGATGATCGCCATGGCGCTCTCGTGTGACCCTGACCTGCTCATCGCAGACGAGCCGACCACCGCGCTCGATGTGACGGTCCAGGCGCAGATCCTTGACCTGATCCGCGACCTGCAGAAGGAGTTCAACTCGGCGGTCATCATCATCACCCACGACCTCGGCGTCGTCGCCGAGCTCGCCGACGACATCCTGGTGATGTATGCCGGCCGCAGCGTCGAGTACGCCACTGCACACGAGATCTTCACCGCCCCCCAGCACCCCTACACATGGGGGCTGCTGGGCTCGATGCCGCGGCTGGATCGAGAGCGCACCGAGCGACTCATGCCCATCAAGGGCACTCCGCCCAGCCTGATCAACGTGCCGAGCGGCTGCCCCTTCCACCCGCGCTGCTCCTATGCCGACCTCAACGATGGTGCCTGCGAGACCCAGCGTCCGGACTTCATCGAGATAGCCCCGCGCCACTTCCTCGCCTGCCACCTCTCTGCCCAGGACCGCCAGCGGGTCTGGGAGAGCGACATCAAACCGAACCTGTGAGGACCGCGATGAGCCAGACCGCGGGCGCGGCTTCCACCCACGGAGCCACGCCGTGACCTCAACACCGACCGGCTCCGCGACCGACTCCGCGACCGACTCCGCGACCCCGCCGCCGCGACCCTCTGTCGCGGCTGAGGACCTGCTCGTGGTCACCGACCTGCAGAAGCACTTCCCGATCCGCCGCGGCCTGCTCCAGCGGCAGGTCGGCGCCGTCCAGGCGGTCGATGGGATGAGCTTCACCGTGCGCAAGGGTGAGACGTTCTCGCTGGTGGGTGAGTCCGGCTGCGGCAAGACCACCACAGGTCGCATGCTGACCCGCCTGATCGAGCCCACCGGGGGCACGATCCTGTTCGAGGGTCGGGACATCACGCACATCTCGGCGGGCAAGATGCGGCCCTTGCGTCGTGACGTGCAGATGATCTTCCAGGACCCCTACGGCTCGCTGAACCCACGGCACACGGTCGGAACCATCGTCGGGGCTCCGTTCCACCTCCAGGACGTCAAGACCGAGCACGGCACCAAGAAGACGGTCCAGGAGCTGCTTGAGCTGGTGGGGCTCAGCCCGGAGCACTACAACCGCTACCCGCACGAGTTCTCCGGCGGCCAGCGTCAACGCATCGGCATCGCCCGCGCGCTCGCGCTCAAACCCAAGCTGATCGTGGCCGACGAGCCGGTCTCGGCACTC
>JBBQUB010000205.1:0-5105 GCA_038212865.1 Actinomycetales bacterium | reverse complement strand
CAAGGTCGCGAGGCCAGCAGCTGCCATGAGCACCGCGACCCAGGTCGAGGCAGGGATGCTCTCGCGGAGCAGGACTGCGGCGAAAATGGGGGTCAGCACGACATACATGCCGGTGATGAAACCCGACCGCGAGGCCTCGGTGTGCGCCAGACCGACGGTCTGCAGGATCTGGGCGACGGCATAGAGGACCCCCAGCCCGACCCCGATCTGCAGCTCACGCTTGCTGAGGGCCAGCATTGGCCGCCAGAAGACGGCCACCATTGCTGCCGCTGCGATGGTGAAGCGGACGGCCAGGAAGTCGGTTGGTGGCAGCACCCGGACGACGTCCTTGATCAGGAAGAAGGTCGAACCCCAGACGGCGGTGATGCCGACCAGCAGGAGCGTCGCGAGGTGGCGAGAACGCGCTGAAGTCAACGGTTCTGCGCCTAAACCACGGTGAGCGTGATGGTTGAGCCCTTCGGTGCTTCAGTTTCCGGGTCGACCGACTGGAGCCTGACGGTGCCGAAGATGCCACCGAACGCTCGCTCGATCTGGATCTTGAAGCCCAGGCCTTCGAGGATCGACCTCGCTTCGCCCTCCTGGAAGCCGATGACCTTTGGGACAAGCACGAGCTCGGGGCCCTTGGAGACGACCAGGGTGACCGAGTCCTTCTGGAACAGCGTGCCGCTGGATGGGGTCTGGCTGATCACCGATCCCTTGGGCACGGTGTCATTCCAGTCTTGCTTGCTGGCATCGACGGTGAGCTTGGCGTCGGTCAGTGCCTTGACCGCCTCGTCGGACGGTTTGCCCGTCCAGTCCGTGAGCTCGATCGGCTGACGACCCTTGCTGGTCACCAGGGCGATCGCAGTGGCGCGCTTGACCAAGGTGCTGGCCTTCGGTGAGGTCGAGATCACCTGGCCCTGGGGCACGGTCTCACTGAATGCCGCGGTGACCTTGCCTAGGGTGAGCTTGACCTCGACGAGGCGATGTTCTGCCTCGGCTTTGGTACTTCCAACCAGCTTTGGCACGGCATACCGCTCCTGACCTTGCGACACGGTCAAGGTGACCGTAGATCCCCGAGAGAGCTCTCTCCCGGCCGGCGGGTCGGCGGCGAGCACTACCCCAGCCTTGGCGCTCTCGTCGAACGACTTGACCACCTTGGCGCTGAGGTGGGCCTCGGTCAGCTGCTGCTGGGCGACCAGGCTGGTCGAGCCGGTGACCTTGGGCACCGTCGTCTTGGCGCCTGGGCCGGCAGTGAAGAACCACAGGGCGGCAGCAGCGACCAGGATGAGTGCGACGAGCGCGACGGCCACGCTGCGCCGTCGCGACGGCGCAGCCCGGAGACCGCCCGCGCGGCGTCCGGATCGCCCCACCCCGACGCCGGCCGGCGTAGCGACGGCCGGGACCGGCTGGGTGCGAGGAAGGGCGATCGTCGAGTTCAGGGCGGCGGCGCCCAAGCTGCCCGCGGGTCGCAGGTCGAGCTCAGCGGGCGAAAGCCGCTGACGCGCCCGGCGCACCTCGGCGAGGAACTCATGTGCGTCCAGCGGCCGGTCATCCGGGTTGCGCGCGCTCGCTCGTGCGACGAGATGGTCCAGCTCGGCCGGTACCGTCGTGACCCGGCTCGAGGGCGCAGGGACTTCGCTGTGAACGTGCTGGTAGGCCACGTGGATGGGTGAGTCACCGAGAAACGCCTTGGACCCGGCCAGCATCTCGAAGAGCAACAGCCCGGCGGCATAGACGTCACTGCGGGCATCGGCCACCCCGCGCTCGACCTGCTCAGGTGAGAGGTAGGCGACGGTGCCCAGAAGAACACCGGTCTGGGCAGTCGAGGTGCCAGTGGCGATTGCCCGTGCCAGCCCGAAGTCGGCAACCTTGACGGTGCCGTCCTCACGCAGGATGACGTTCTCGGGCTTGACGTCGCGGTGGACCAGACCGGCGCTGTGCGCTGCTCCAAGCGCCTGAAGCACCGGATCAATGATGTCCAGAGCGGCACGCGGTGTCAGCGGCCCCTCGGCCTGCATGACCTGGCGCAGGGTCAGGCCGTTGACCAGTTCCATGGTGAGGAAGACATGACCGTCGTCCTCGCCCTGGTCATACACGGCAACGACGTTGGGGTGGCTCAGCTTTGCCGCGGAACGGGCCTCGCGGCGGAACCTGCTGACGAAGGACTCATCATTGGCAAGGTCGGAGCGCATGACCTTGAGCGCGACCTTGCGGTCGAGGCGCTGGTCCAGGGCCACGTAGACCGTCGCCATACCGCCATTGGCAAGGTGAGAGAGGACGCGATACCGCCCATCGAGCACCTGCTCGATGAGGGAGGTCGGCCCGGCAGAAGTCACGCGCAGAGTCTATGTAACGATGGCCGGCACTCTGCGCAGGCACGGCCGAGGACCGACAGCGACCGCATGGGTGTGCGCTACATCTGGTCTTTGAGCGCCATGATCGACTTCACATAGGCCTTGGTGTCGGGGTACATCCCCTTGTGCTGCACGGAGTAGAGACCCTGGTAGTAGCCCGCGATCGCTTCCTCCTCGGAGCGTGCGCTGCGCGTGAGGGAGCGCAGTATCACGATGCCCGCGGTGACGTTGTCCTGCGCGTTGAGCAGGTTGAGCTTGCGCCCGGCAAGCTCGGAGGCCCACACACCCGAGCTCGGGATGACCTGCATCGCCCCGATCGCGTTGGCGACCGAGACATGGCGCTGGTTCCACCCTGACTCCTGCCACGAGATCGCCAGGGCCAGGCTGGGGCCGAGCCCGTGGCGGCGAGCCGTCGACGCGATCATTCCCTTGGTCTGCGAGCGGTTCGGCAGCCCGCGGTCGGCCAGGTAGGCACGGTTGGCCGCGGCGGCACTGACGACGGCGTCCGGGTAGGTACGCCCGGCGAAGGTGTTGCCGCTTTCCCTCTTCTTGGCCGCAGTCACCACCTTCAGCGTCTGACCGATCTGCAGGACCGAACGAGGCGAGAGGCCGTTGGCCTTGAGCAGCGCGGCTTGTGAGACTCCATGGCGAACCGCGATGGCGCTCACGGTGTCGCCTGGACGCACCGTCAGCGTCCTGGTGGTGACGGCGGAGGAGGCCGCTTTGGCCGCAGCACGGGCCGCCGGGGCCGGCACCTTGATCCGTTGGCCAGGCTGGATGTATGTCGTGGGGCTGATCTTGTTGAGCGAGTAGAGCACCGAGAGGTGCACCCGGTAGTGGGCGGCGATGCCGCCGAGGGTTTCACCGGAGCGAACGACATGGCTGGAGAATCGAGCGGCTGCGCGGGCCGGCTTGGGAGCGGGCGTCGTGCGGGGGACCCACAGGCGTTTTCCGACCGCAAGGAAGTGGCCATCACCGGGGATGGCGTTCTTGGTGATCAGTACGCCGACAGTGGTGCGGTGCGTGATCGCGAGGTCGCTGAGCGTGTCGCCGTCTCGCACCGTCAGGATCCGCCAGCCATACGGTGCCGAACTGGCCCGGCTGACGACGGCTGCGGGGGTGACGTGTGCGGGCAACGGCACGCTGGCGGGGGGGAGAGCGACAACTGGGCTCACGGACTATCCTCCGGGTCAGGCGGGGCAGAAGAGGCGCAACCGGGCTCGTGTGACACAAGGGCCTTGTGTGACTCAAGGCAACGGTACCTGATGTGCGCACGTCCGCCGCGACTTACCCGATGAAATTTGCACCGTCGCAGGACAGTGACAGTCTTGACCCGTGGCCAACGACAGCAGTCCCGAAGGACCCGACGACAGCGATCTCGAGCAGCTGGTGGGTGAGTGGCTCACCATCCCTGACCTCGGCGAACGCCTGGGGCTTCGACTCAGCGACGTGCGTCAGCTCATCGTCGACCGGCAGCTCCTCGGGCTCCGGATCGGCCCCCGCAACGTCATGTCGGTCCCATCCAAGTTCGTCAACGAGGACGGGCCGTTAGCCGCCCTTCCCGGCACGTTCACGGTGCTCGCCGATAGCCGGATGAGCGACGTCGAGATCCTGCGGTGGCTCTTCACCCCGGATCCCACCCTTCCCGTGCAGGGCGCTCCCATCGACGCCCTCCTTGGCGGATTCAAGACCGAGGTCCGCCGCCGCGCCATGGAAGCGGCCTTCTGATCGTGGCAGGGTCGCGGAGGGCAGGCGATCGTGGCTGATCGCTGGAGACACGCCTCGTATGCCGCGATGCTCGCCTTTGTCCTGATCGGGACCTTGCCGCTGCATCGGCTCTACCACCTGGACACATTGCGTCAACCTCTCCGTCTGCTCAGGGCAGTCGTGCCGGTGTCGCTGATGTTCATCGCTTGGGACATCGTGGCCACCTCCGCTGGGCACTGGCAGTTCGACCCGGCCCAGACGTTTGGCGCGCGATGGTGGGGGCTGCCCTTGGAGGAGTACGCGTTCTTTGTGGTCATCCCGCTTGCCGGCATCCTCACGTTCGAGGCAGTGGCGGCAGCTCGCGCCCGACATCGGTCACCATGACAGCCAACCCCGCATGACCCCCTACACCGTCGCGGCCACCATCGCCGTACTCATCGCGATCGGTACCGACCTGGTGGTGCTGCGGACTTCACTGGTGCGCTCGCGGACCTGGTGGATGGCATACGGCATCGTCATGTTCTTCCAGCTGCTGAGCAATGGCTGGCTGACTGGTCGCGGCATCGTCAGATACAGCGGAGACGCCATCGTGGGTTCGGAGCGGATCGTGTTTCTCGGTGAGGGCCGTCTTGCCTACGCCCCCGTCGAGGACCTCGGGTTCGGGTTCGCGCTTGTGCTCATGACCTGTGCGGCGTGGGCCTGGACCGGCGCGAGGACGCGGCCGACTCGATGAGGTTGATGCGGGCAGCACGGGCAGCCACATGTCCAGCCGTGGCCAGTCGTTGCCAGGTGGGTACGACCAGCCGACCTTCGAACACGTTGAAGTCATTGGCAATGACGCGATGCAGGATCCGCCGATAGAGGGTGAACGCCGCCTCCAGACAGGGCTGACTGCGGGCATCAACCATGCCCAAACCCGGCCGGGCGGCGGCATAGAGGCCGAGGGCTCGGCGCACCTCGAAGGCGATCAGCGAGCGAACCTGCGGTGACGGCACGCTCGTGCGCACGGCCTCTGCGAGCAGGTCCTCAGTAACTCCGAAGTGGGTCAGGTCGTCCAGCGGC
>JBBQUB010000204.1:0-5197 GCA_038212865.1 Actinomycetales bacterium | reverse complement strand
GACCAGCCTCTTCATCGGTTCCGAGGGAACCCTGGGCGTCATCACCAGCGCGACCCTGAAACTGCGTCCGCGCCCGCTGGGCGAGCCGGTGACGGTCGTTGGCAGCTTTCCTTCGGTGAGGGCCGCTGCCGAGGCCGTGTCGGGTGTCGTCCGCGAGGGGCTGGGCCCCAGCTTGCTCGAGCTGATCGACCGAGGCACTCTGCGCGCGATCAGCTCGTGGAAGAACATGCATCTGGACGACGGGACCGCGGCGATGCTGGTGGCTCAGGCCGACGGCCTCGACGCGACTGACTGCGCGGCTGCTGTAGGTGCCCAGTTCGATGCCGCCGGGGCGGATGCCGTTGCGATCTCCAGCGATCCGAAGGAGGCCGCCCAGCTGCTCGAGATCCGCAGGCTGGCCCTCCCCGCGACCGAACGCCTTGGGCAGTGCCTCGTGGAAGACGTTGTTGTGCCGCGTTCCCAGCTCCCGGAGATGTTCGAGCAGCTCGAACAGATTGCTGCCCGCCACCAGGTCCGGGTGCTGACCGTCGCCCACGCCGGTGACGGCAACCTGCATCCTGTCTTCGTCTTCGAGCCGACCCCCGACGGAGACGTCCCCGACAACATCTGGGCTGCCGCCGACGAGGTGTTCCGCACCGCGCTGAACCTCGGAGGGACCCTCACGGGCGAGCACGGAGTCGGGGTGCTGAAGCGTCGGTGGCTCGAGCTTGAGCTCGGCTCCGACGTCATGGACGTACATCTCTCGATCAAGAACGCCATGGACCCCACCGGAATCCTCAACCCAGGCAAAGGCTTTTGACACCGCAAGCGTGGTGGGCTGCGGCCATCTCGACGCTTGGACAGGAGCTGCGTCGAGCGAGGACGCTGACGGGCGTCACTGCCCTGGCGCAGCGGCCAACCGAGGGGCAGCGCCCCCCGCTCCTGACGTCCTTTAGAGGTACTGCCCGGTCGGCCCCGCGTCGGGGGGGATCGGACCGCCCGGCATACCCGGAACCTGGCCAGGGCCGGGGGTGCCTTCATGACCGGGGTGGCCCGGGGGGAGCGCGCGGCGCATCAATTGCAGTTGCTGCTGTGCGGCCATCTGCTGGGCGAACAGCGCCGTCTGGATGCCGTGGAAGAGGCCTTCGAGCCAGCCGACGAGCTGGGCCTGAGCAATGCGTAGCTCGGCGTCGGAGGGCGCGTCATCGGTGAACGGCAACGTGATTCGCTCGAGCTCGTCGATCAGCTCGGGAGCAAGCCCCTGCTCCAGCTCGCTGATCGAGCGGCGGTGGATCTCGGCGAGGCGGGTGCGACCGGCTTCGTCCAGCGGCGCACTGCGCACCTCCTCGAGCAGCTGCTTGACCATCGCGCCGATGCGCATGACCTTGGCCGGCTGCTCAACCTGGTCGGCAGGGTTGACGGTCGACTCGTGCTCGCCGGACTGTTCGGCCACCCCCATGCCGTCCTGGGTGACCACGACGACACGCTGCGGCCGGCTCGCGGCGGCGGGGGCCTGCTGCTCATCGGGTGTGGGGTTCATGGCTCCTATCCTGCTCAGTTGAGGCCGCTTTACTCAATTCAGGCCGGTTCTTCCGCCCAGAAACGCCCTCTAGACCGGCCTGAACTGAGCAAAGGGCCCTTAACCGGCCTGAAGTGAGCAAAGGTGTGATGGCGGGGGGTTGACTGGGATGGGAGGTGATGGGCTGCGGGGAGCTAGCGGGGCGCCATCCGGGCTTTGAGCGTCTCGCGCTTGTCCTCGAACCGAAGCGCCTGCTTCTCCAGGGAGTCCATGAACTCGGCCAGCTCCGTGCGCGCGGCCTCGCCCTCGGCGGACAGTCCCTCCATCTCGAAGACCTTCCAGAAGCGCAGGACCGGCGCGACGACCTCGTCCTTGTGCTGACGCAGGTCATAGATGCCCTCGACCGCCATCTCGACAGCCTTGCGCTGGAAGCCGGGGAGGTTCGCGCCTGGCATCTCGAAGTTCTTGACAACGTCCAGGATGGCGACCATGGCCTGGTCGGGTGAGATCGCCAGAGCCGCGTTCAGCAGGTTGCGGTAGAAGATCATGTGCAGGTTCTCGTCGGCAGCGATCCGGGTGAGCAGGTTCTCGCACATCGGGTCTTTGGTGAACTTGCCGGTATTACGGTGGGAGACGCGCGTGGCCAGCTCCTGGAAGGAGACGTAGGCCAGTGAGGTCATGAGTTCGCCGGAGTGAGCCGATACGTATCCGTCGGACATGTGCTGCATCCGGAATCGTTCCAGCGCAATGGGATCCACCATCCGCTTGACCAACATGTAGTCGCGCATCGCCATCGCGTGCCGACCCTCCTCAGCGGTCCAGCGGTTCACCCATGCACCCCACGCGTCGTCGCGCCCGAAGATCAGGGCGATCTCGTGGTGGTAGCTCGGGAGGTTGTCCTCGGTCAGCAGGTTGACGATCAGTGCCGAGCGGGCGACGTCCGAGATCTCGGAGTCGTTCTCGGTCCACTCATCTCCGCCCATGAGGCCGTCGAAGTTGCGGCCATCGCTCCACGGCACATAGTCATGGGGGAACCATTCGGTGGCGACCTTCTCGTGCCGGTTGAGCTCGCCGACCACCACCTGGTCAAGCTCGCTGAGCAGTTCGGTCTGGGTCAACGCCTTAGACATCCAAAAATCCTCTCACCAACTCAACGACTTACGCTTCCGTAGGTTACGGCAACGTAGGTTGATCCGCGAGCCCTCGCTGGTGATCCGCCAGATCCTGGCCGCGGGCCGTCAGGTACGTGACGCTGGTGACCTCGTGGTAGCCCAGCTGGGCGCAGATGCCGGTTCCGTCCGGGCTCGCCACGAGGACACAGGCCAAAGCGCCTCGTGCCGCTGCCCCGTCGTGTGCAGCCTCCAACAGGCGCCGGCCGACCCCGCGACGCCGGGAAGTGGGGAGGACGCCGATGTTGTCCACGACTGCCACGCCGTCCTCGATCGCCATACTCAGGCATCCGACCGGTCGACCGCCGACATAGGCGATGGCGCTGAAGGAGTGAGACGTGGCGACCATCACCTCGAAGACGTCGGCGTACTCGCTCGGGATCCCAAACACCGTGGTGAAGATCTGGGTCCACAAATGGTGGTCCGAGGCGTTGGTGGCTGGTCGAATCTCGATCCCGTCCTGGCGTGGGGTCGTGGGCACATGGCGCCGCACGTCCAGCCACATCGCCGGGGCGCTGTCCGTCCCGATCAATCCCCGGGCAACAAGGTGCGGCATCAGCAGATCGGCGCCGAGATGCTCCCAAGCACTGAACCGCCACGGCACGTCGTACGTCGACAGCACGGCCAGGCAGCTGTCGAGATCTCGTTCGCTGTCCGGGCCGTTGAAGTCCCTGGCGTCATAACGGATCACCCCGTTGGCGACGAGCAGCGGTGTGGCGCTCAGCGTCCAGAGGGCACGCCCCGTGTCTTGGATCTCACCGCCGGGGAACATTGGCGCGAAGCGCGTCTGCATTGCCGCGACCGCTCGGTCGAGACGCTCAGCGCGCGGCACCAACCCCCTGTTTGCCAGGTCGGTCATGGTCCAACGGTAGAGCCTTGCCCGCTCGGAAGTCATCCACCAATTGAGGGGTGGTCGTCAATCGGCGCCTGGTGCGAAATGGCTAGTCACTCGGCCTCGCGCCGTGGCCAGAAGTCACCTGCTGAGCAACACTGCAGCGAGTGCCAAGACCGCAGGAACCGCCTGGATGAACAGGATTCGCGAGCTGACGGTCTTGGCGCCATACCCGCCGGCAATGACCACACAGACCAGGAAGAAGACCTTGGCCTGGAAGCCGACCGGGTCGGCCGCGACCAGGCTCCAGATCAGCCCGGCCGACAGGAACCCGTTGTCAAGGCCTTGGTTGGCGGCCAGCGTGGCACTCTCGGCGGCGAACTCACGGGTGGTTCCAAACGTGGCGCGTCCACGTGGGGTGTTCCACAGGAACATCTCCAGGACCAGGAAGCCGAGGTGTAGCGCGGCCACGATACCGACGAGGACCTGCGCAAGGAGTGTCATGGCGTCATGATCACGGCAGTCGGCCCGTTTGTCTCGGGAATGAGCTCAGGCGAGCCGGCGGGTCATCTGGGGATAGCGCCGCACCGCGATCCAGGCGAGGGCCCCGGCCAGGAGGGGCACCAGCAGGACGAGGCCGAGCAGAGGCAGCCAGGGGATCACGATCACCGGTCCCAGCTGGTGCAGTGGCGCTTCCACCGGCATCCCCTGGGTCGCCACGGCCGACGCTTGTCGCGCGGTGAGCGGCCACGTGCTGGCGATCCCCGGGACCATGCCGACCACGACGCCGAGCAGGCAGCCGCAGGCGGCAACCACGAGTGCCTGAGCGGCGGCAATGCCACGGCGGGTATGCCGGGTCGCCCCGACCGCGGCCAGGGTCGCCATGTCGTTCTGGGACTCCGCGAGCGAGAGCGCCGTCGAGATGAGCGAGGCGACCAGCACGAGCAGCCCGGCGACCGCGAAGAGGATGAGCAGGATCAGCCAGGAGTCGTTCTGGTAGCCGCGCTCGACCATAAAGCTGTACTCGTCGCCGAGTCGGTCGGCCACGGCCCGTTCCTCTGCCGGCGAGATCGTTCCCGTCGGTGAGGTGACGTCGAGCGACGTGATCAGGACCGGCCAGCCGAGTCTGGTCGCGGTCTTCGGCAGGATCCAGGCACTGAAGGACCCGCGGATGTTCATACTCAACAGCTGCGGGTTCACCACCACCGCCGGGAGGCTGGTCCGCTGGGTGATCTTGGCTTTGGTGGTGTTCGAGCCGGGCTGATCCCGGGCGGCAGTGCCAGTGCCGGCGACGTAGCTGACCCGACCGTCTCTGACGAGCGTGGCATCGGTCATGAGGGCGCCGCCCCTCTGGAGCACCGCCCGCTGAGGCGCAGAGAGGGGGAGCATCGCCGCGAGGCTGGCCAGGCTCCCGACCTGTACCCCTGAGCTGATGAGCGATTCGCAGGGCGTCGCGCCCACGCCACCATCTCGATTGAGCCTTGCCAAGATCTCGACCTCGGTGCAGTCTCGCGGCACCGGGCTGACCCAAGAGACCTTGCTCCGGACTTTGGGGTTGGCCTCGGCTTCGCCCACCTGGCCGACAGGTTCCAGGACAAGTTGCGGTGCGAACCGGTCGGTCACCGAGCGGACGCCGCGCTCGGTGCCGGTCTGCCACGCCAGCGTGATGGTTCCGGCACCCATCGGGCCCTGGGGCTG
>JBBQUB010000203.1:0-5241 GCA_038212865.1 Actinomycetales bacterium | reverse complement strand
GAAACGATGGAATCTGCAGCAAGGGCTGCAGCGTCGTCGAGCTTGACCGCGTAGACGACGTTGGGCAGCGTCGAGATCAGCTCGAGGTCGAACTCACGCTCGAGCCGTTCCCGCACGATCTCCAGGTGCAGCATGCCAAGGAAACCGACCCGGAAGCCGAACCCGAGCGCGGCTGAGGTCTCAGGTTCATAGACGAGGGCGGCGTCGTTGAGCTTGAGCCGGTCCAGGGCGTCGCGCAGGTCTGGGTAGGCCGATCCGTCGATGGGGTACAGGCCGGAGAACACCATCGGCTTGGGGTCTCGGTAGCCGCCAAGATCCTTGGTCGCCGGCTTGGACGCGTTGGTCACCGTGTCGCCGACCCGCGACTGTCGCACGTCCTTCACGCCGGTGATGAGGTAACCGACCTCGCCCACGCCCAGCCCCTTGGAGACCACGGGCTCAGGAGAGATGACGCCGATCTCGAGGAGCTCGTGGGTGGCTTTGGTCGACATCATCACGATCTTCTCGCGTGGGTTCAGGTTGCCGTCCACAACGCGCACATACGTCACGACACCGCGGTAGGTGTCATAGACGGAGTCGAAGATCATCGCCCTGGCCGGGGCGTTCGGATCGCCCACGGGTGCCGGCAGGTCGCGGACGATCTGGTTCAGGAGGGGCTCGACACCGAGCCCGGTCTTTCCCGACACCTTCAGGCAGTCCTCGGGCTCGCAGCCGATCAGACCGGCGAGCTCCTCGGCATACTTCTCCGGCTGCGCTGCGGGCAGGTCGATCTTGTTCAGGACGGGGATGATCGTGAGGTCCTTCTCCATCGCGAGATAGAGGTTCGCCAACGTCTGGGCCTCAATGCCCTGCGCGGCGTCCACCAGCAGGACCGCGCCTTCGCACGCAGCCAGCGAACGGGATACCTCGTAGGTGAAGTCCACGTGGCCCGGGGTGTCAATCATGTTCAGGCAGTAAGTGATCTCGTCGACCTCCCACGGCATGCGCACCGCCTGGGACTTGATGGTGATGCCCCGCTCGCGTTCGATGTCCATGCGGTCGAGGTACTGCGCGCGCATCGCACGGGGATCCACGATCCCGGTGATCTGCAGCATCCGGTCAGCCAGCGTCGACTTGCCGTGGTCGATGTGGGCGATGATGCAGAAGTTGCGGATGAGGTTCGGCGGCGTCGCGTGCGGCTGCAGGGCGGTGCGGGCCATCGGTGACACGGGCGGGCTACCTCAGGATTCTCGACGACTGGGGGGACGGCCATAAACGCGGGCCGTCCTCCATCCTCCCATGACCCCGACATTCGCACGGACGGGCGACACCTGCTTGGCTCAACGCGATCCCGACTGCTCAACGACCGGCTCCGAGCGGGCCAGGACCCCGGAGAGGGCTACCAGGACCACACTCAGGAGCAGGGGGAACGCCATGGCCCGGCGAATGCCGACCGCTCTGATCAGCGCCCCGACGATGGCCGGGCCGATCAGGAAGGCGCCATAGCCGAAGGTCACGACGACGGCCAGCATGCGACCGCCGCCGGCGTGACCGGCGACCGCGTAGACCTGCGGAGCAACCAGGCCGACCCCGAGGCCCACCAGCGCCCACCCGATCAGCAGGACCGGCAGCGAGCGACCGACGAGCGTCACCAGATAACCCACAGCAGCCACCAGCCCGCCGAAGCGCACCACGTTGACCCGGCCGAACGAGACGACGGCCCGGTCGCCGAACAACCTGATCAGGATCATGAACGAGCTGACCGCCACCAGGCCCAGCGCGCCGGTGGACGGGTCAACCAGGGCGACGTCGGTGACATGCACCGATGACCAGTCGACGGCAGTGCCCTCAGCGAGACCGAAGCTGAACGCCATGGCCCCGAGCAGCAGGGCAAATGCCGGTATGCGTCGCCCGGCTGTGGGTTCCGGTGTGCCCGCATGCGGCGTCGAAGGGACCTCACGCGAGCCGGACGGCAGCCAACGCGAGATCGCCACGCAGGCGACAAGCGAGACCGTCGCGAGTGTGACGAGCGCGGGAGGGATCACTTCGGCGCCATCGCCGGCCAGCCGCGCGATGAGGACGACTGCTCCGGCGGCCAACAGGTTGCCGATGCTGAAGCTGGCATGCAGCCTGCTCATGACCGGCCTCGCGCGGGCCTGCTCGACCTTCACGCCGAGTGCGTTCATCGATACATCCATGGCCCCGTTGCCCAGTCCGGCCACCGCCGCGGCAGCGGCGGCAAACGGCAGGTTCCGGGCGAAGGCCAGTGACGCGACGCCAGCGATGAGCAGGGCCGACGCCGGCAGCGCCACGTTCCTGGCGCCTCGACTGTCGGCCAGTCGGCCCCCGATCTGCATGGACACCACAGCTGCTGCGGCCAGCGAGACCAGCAGAACCGCGAGCCCGCCCGCATCGACACCCAGCCGCCCCCGCATGGCCGGCAGGGTCGCCCCGATGCCCCCGACAAGGGTGCCGTTCACCGCGAACAAACCTGCCACGGCCAGCACCGACCCTCGATGGGCCTCGTGATCGGCGGCGGCTTCAGTCACTGGCCCATGCTCCCAGCACGGCAGCGATTGCCGAAACGCGGCAGACTCTGCACCCATGATCGCGGCGTAGGCCACCATGGCGACCCGCCGGCGGGGGCCACATCGGCCCTTCGCCAACACCAGCGGTACTAGGCGCGGATCTTCCTGGCTCCCTTGCTGAGAACCGCGGATGGCTCCGATCAGCCCAACGAGAAGGTCCTGCCAGCGCGGGCACTCTCCTTTGCTTCATCCGGGAGCTCGTCGGCGGCCAGGATCGAGGGCAACAGCTCGGGCTGGAGGGTGATCGCGCGGAATACCTGCGAAACGGTGACACCGTGTTCTGGACGGTGAACCACGGTGAGCGGGTCTCCGGCGCGGACATGGCCAGGACTGACGACGCTCAGGTATGTCCCCGGCATCGCAGCGAGCGTGAATGTTCGCAACCAACCGCGTTCGGCGATCCAGGCGCGGAACGTGCCACACGGTATGCGCGGGACGCTCACCTGGAGCTCCAGTGCGCCGATCCGCCACCGCTCGCCGATCACCGCCCCGCTGACGTCAAGCCCTGTCGTGGTGAGGTTCTCGCCGAACACACCGCCGGGAAGGGTGCGCCCCAGGACGGACTCCCAATGGTCGAGGTCCTCCCGGGCGTAGGCGTAGACAGCCTGCGTGTCGCCCCCGTGATTGGCGCGGTCGCAGACTACGTCACCGACCAGCCCACTGCCCAGTCCCTCGCTCTTGCTTCCGGGAGCGCGGACCAGAACCGACTCGGACGTCGGGATCTTGTCGATGCCGGTCATACCGACCTCGCGCTTGTCCGGGTTCGGCCGCAGACGGGCAAGATTGACCGAGAGCACTCCACTGGCGGCGGCGGCGCTCGTGACGTCGATGCTCATAGGCAAAGGCTACGGTGTTCTGCATGGCAAATCGGACTCTGACATCGCGGCTTGCCGCCATCGTTGGCCGGGCGCTGGGCGGGGTCCGTCGCCGGGAGACCAGCACCCCGGCATACCCGGGTGACTTCCTGGGGACCCCCGAGATGAGCTACGAGCCCAACCCGGGCAACGGCGACGTGGCCGACCCCGGCGAGATCGTCTGGACGTGGGTTCCCTTCGAGGAGAACCACAGCCAGGGCAAGGATCGACCCGTGCTGGTGATCGGCCGCGACGGACCATGGCTGCTGGCCCTTCCGATGACCAGCAGGGACCATGACCGCGATGCCTTTCACGAGGCCCGAGATGGTCGACACTGGGCGGACATCGGGACCGGGGACTGGGACCCACGCGGCCGTGCGAGTGAGGTCCGGGTCGACCGGGTCCTGCGCCTCGACCCGGCCCAGGTGCGCCGCGTCGGAGCGGTCCTGGACGAAGGGCGCTTCACCGATGTCGCTGCCGCAGTGCGAAAGCCGGCCCCCTGACTGGGGTTCCAGGTGACGACGGGCCCTGACCCGCGCGCCCGAAGGGGAATTGAAGAAGGGCACCCGACCAACGGTCAGGTGCCCTTCTCGGCGCTACCCGGTTTCCGGGAAGAGCCTTGGTGGAGCTGAGGAGATTCGAACTCCTGACCCCCTCCATGCCATGGAGGTGCGCTACCAGCTGCGCCACAGCCCCGCACGATTGCTCGCGCGCGTGTCCCGCGTTGGGGACCGAGTGAGTTTATCGGCCAACCCCCGTGATTCACCTAATCGCGACTCACCGGGGTTGCTCACCGGGGTTGCTCACAAGGAGTTTGGGTCCGACGTTCCATGCCGCCATCCGCCACCCAGCGGCATACTCGCTCAGCGTGGCCCAGTGGCAGTTGTGCAGCCCGGCGATGGACCGCCACGCCAGGAGCTGGTCCAGCCCGACCAACGATGCAACAACCGCGCGACCGGAGACACCGTGCGTGGCAATGACGGCGCAGTCCCCGGGCGCGAGGTCAGCCAGTAGCTCGTCGACGGCTGCCCGGGTGCGCTCTGCCACCTGACCCAGGCTCTCACCGTCAACCCCACGTTGAATGTCATCGCCGGCAGCCAGGGCCGCTTGCGCCTCAGGGAACTGCTCAGCCACGTCCCCAGCGGTCATCCCCTGCCACTGGCCGGCGTGAATCTCGCGCAGGCGCACGTCATACCGCACTTCAACCCCCACCCGGGCGGCGAGGGCGCGGGCGGTGTCAGCCGCTCGCTGGAGGTCGCTGCTCAGGATCACCGACGGGCGGTATGCCGCCAGGACGGCGGCCGCGCTCTGAGCCTGCTCGTGGCCCTTGTCGGACAACGCAGTGTCGAGCTGGCCCTGCCAGATGCCGCCCGCGTTGTGGTCGGTCTCGCCATGACGCCAGATAATCAGCGTCCGCGCCCCCTTGTTTGCGGCCACGTCAGGGGGTCAGATCGATGGTCGGGCAGTCCTTCCACAGCCGCTCTAGCTGGTAGTAGTCCCGCTCCTCCTCATGTTGGACGTGCACGACGATGTCCGAGAAGTCGAGCAGGACCCAGCGACCGTCGCGCTCGCCCTCGCGGCGCACCGGTTTGACGCCGAGCTCGCGGAGCTTGTCCTCGACCGCGTCGACGATCGCGTTGACCTGGCGGTCGTTGGGAGCCGATGCCAGCACGAAGATGTCGGTGAGCGCGAGCTGTTCGCTGACGTCCAGCGCAACGATCTTGCTGGCCAGCTTGTCCTCGGCGGCCACGGCAGCAGCTCTGGCGAGATCAATGGCATGTTGCGTGGCGGCCACGCGGTCCTCCTGGTGATTGGTTCTG
>JBBQUB010000202.1:0-5245 GCA_038212865.1 Actinomycetales bacterium | reverse complement strand
AAGCACTGCGCGCAAAGGGCGCTGCCCACCCGATCGAGGCGACCGGTCGCGAGCTGCGCGGCCTGATGAGCTGGATCAAGGTCTCCGACACGGACTACGTCGAGGGCTCCGCCGCGCGCTGACTCCGTGAAGCTGGCGATCACTTCGTTCCAGCCCTGTCCGAGGCCTTGCCGCGCGTCTCCACGCGGGTAGCCTCGGAACATGCCCGTCATCGGCCTCCACGCGTCACAGGAGCAGATCCATCCGGGGCAGCTTCTCGCTGATGTTCAGCACGCACAGTCGGCCGGGTTCACGGCCGCGATGTCCTCGGACCATTTAGTTCCGTGGAGCCGACGGCCTTATCACCGACTTCTATGGCGTCGACCCACGGCTGGGCACCCACGGAGACTTCGTGGAGGTGGTCCGAACCGCTCGTGACCGGGGCATGAGGGTAATCGTCGACCTGGTGGTCAACCACACGTCGGACAAGCACCCGTGGTTCCGTGCCGCCCGGTCCCGCCGGGACTCCGCCTTCCGTGACTTCTACGTGTGGGCCAAAGACCCCCCGCCGGACGCATCCTCGGAGGTGGTGTTCCCCGACCAGGAAGACAGCATCTGGGAGCTTGATAAGCAGACCGGGGAGCATTATCTTCATCTTTTCTACAAGCACCAGCCCGATTTGAACGTGGCCAACCCGCGCGTCCGTGACGAGATCTCCGCTCCTTCCTGGGTCGCCGCACCGGTGACGGCATCTTGCTCGGGGAGGTGAACCTCCCCTACAAGGACCAGAAGAAGTTCTTCGGTGGCGGCGACGGTGACGAGCTCACGATGATCTTCGACTTCATCGGTATGCAGAACCTGTTCCTCTCAATGGCGCGGCAAGACGCGCGCCCCTTGGTTCGGGCGCTGAAGAGCCGGCCGGTGATCTCACCGGACTCGCAGTGGGCCTCCTTCTTGCGCAACCACGACGAGCTGACCCTCGACAAGCTCAGCAAGACCGAACGCGAGGAAGTCTTTGCCGCCTTCGGTCCTGACCCGGACATGCAGCTGTTCGGCCGCGGTCTGCGACGGCGCCTGCCACCCATGCTTGAGGGAGACCCGCGACGGCTGCGAATGGCAAACAGCCTGATGTTCTCGCTGCCCGGCACACCGGTGCTCTTCTACGGCGAAGAGATCGGCATGGGCGAGAACCTCGACGTCGAGGGAAGGCTCGCGGTGCGGACGCCCATGCAGTGGAGCGCTCAGCGCAACGGTGGCTTCTCCACCGCGCGCGCTTCGAGGCTGCCACGTCCCGTCGTCCAAGGTCCTTACGGTCCCGACCACGTCAACGTCGCCGATCAGCGCTCGGACCCGGACTCGCTGCTGACCTTCATGGCGCTTCTGATCAGGAGATACCGCGAGTCCCCCGAGCTTGGGTGGGGTGAGCTGCGCATCCTCGAGCAGCCTCACCATCAGGTTCTGGCCCACATGTGCGTGAGCGACGATCGGCAGATGGTGCTCCTGCACAACCTGTCGCCCGACCCCTGCACGGTGCCCGTGGAGATCCACGACTGCAACGCTGACTACCGTCTCGTGGACCTGCTGCGGGATAGTGTCACGGCGCTCGACGAAAATGGTTTCGCGGAGCTTGCCCTCGACGGCTACGGCTACCGGTGGCTGCGGCTGATGTCGGACGAAAGCCGTCGCCTGACCTGAGTTGACCAGAACGGCGCCAAGCAACGGATCGAGGGAGGCCAGAACCATGCGCCGCAAGACCGACGTACCTCTGCCAAAGGCTTCGGTGCGCCCGCGGCCCGCGCACTGACCGCGGCCGGCTACTCCCATCTTGCTCAGCTCGACGGCGTGCCCGCCGACAGGTTGGCACAGCGCGGACTAGCCCACAGGAACGCTGTCCGGGTGATCGGGACCAGGCATCGGCTCGACCGGAGCGGGAGGAAGTGTCTCTGGTGTATCCGGCGAGAGCGGTCCGGGATCGTCAGGCACCGGCTCAGTCGGATCAATGGGGGGGTAGTTGTCGGGGTCTGGACCTGGTTGCGTCATGTTCACAGTTCTACCTGAAAGGCCCGGCCTCAGGATCGCGCCGAGCGTCGGGTTGAGCGCGTACGTTGGGCTCCCGTCGATCGTGCCCCCGGGTATGGCCACTGTCAGACGGACGCCGCAGCAGTAGCCGCATCGAGGAAAATGCCGGCTCGCGGAAGCCAGCTGACCGGTACATGGTGGCGGCTTCGGAGGTGGCGTTGAGGTGGACCCCGGCACATCCAGAACGGTTGCACGGCCGAGTCGGACTTGTCTTCGAACCTGGATGACCACGCCGACGGTCATCTCGCTAGGTCAACGCTTCTCCGAGTCTGGGGAGGGTTATGTGATCCCCTGGCAGACGCCCACCCTGCCTCATCTCATGAGGCGTCTACGGGCCAGAGCCTTGGCCACGCGGTGGTTCGAGAGTCTGGCCAGCGCAGCGGTGATGTCGCGGCGCTCGGCGTGGGTCGGGGCGAGACCGGTCTCGATGGCCTGGATACGCTGGCGCGAGATGCCCGACGCTCTCGACAATCGTGCGTCTGTGGCCCCAAGGCTGTGGCGAATGGCCCGAATGGTGCTGGCGAAGACTCGGTCGGGTCCCTTGAGGTCAACGCTGTTGATTGAGCTGGTCACGGCCTGCTTCCCCATTTCCTGCGCTCGCCCGCCCGCAACCATCAAGGTCGACAGCTGCTTGAGTTGTCCATCAGGTCGTCACTGCCGCGGGTGCAGGCGTGATGCGGGTGGCTCTCGAGCTCATCGCGAGGGTTCTCAGCCAAGGTAGTTGCAAGGATCGTTGAATGAGTGGGGATGGTCGTTCAGCGACGGGCCAACTCCTCCCAAAGGCACCGGCGGCCGCGATGGCCGTGAGCTTGTGGTCAGCGCGCCTGTGAGGCCAGCACGTTCCTTGACCCGAACGTGCTTCCCACCCCGCACTGCCGGGTCTGCGGCCGGTTGCTCTGGGACGCACAGCCCGAAGGAGTCCGGGAGGTCAATTGGTCTGCTCATCGCCTGCGTCATGGCCAACTCAATTCGACGGTCTGGCTCGAAGAACAAGGGCCGCCGGGGGTCTGGAGCAGCTCAACGTGAACCCCATGAAGTTCTGGGGGAGGCGTGGTTTGACGAACGTTACACCCGGGTCACGCCCGAGCCTAGAGCTCGACTGTGCGGAAGCCGGCACACGGCATACGAATCGGCGACGGCGTCCATATCTCGGGCTGGTGGGAAGCGCTCAGGTCCCGCGCACTAAACTGGCTGCGGGCACAGCGCGGTGCCGAGGAATCTGCTCCCCCACCGGCCGGCCGCACCTTGGACCAGCCGTCCACTCCAGCTGTGAAGGACAGGCCCAGTGACCAAGCCCGTTGTCTTGATTGCCGAAGAGCTCTCACCCGCGACCATCGACGCCCTCGGACCCGACTTCGAGGTCCGGTATTGCGATGGTGCCAACCGCGACGAGCTCTTGGCCGCCCTGGTTGACGTCGATGCCGTACTGATCCGCTCCGCCACCAAGATCGACCAGGAGGCGCTTGCCGTCGCCAAACGGCTCAAGGTCGTGGCCCGCGCCGGTGTCGGTCTGGACAATGTCGATGTCAAGGCGGCAACGGTTGCCGGGGTCATGGTGGTGAACGCCCCGACATCCAACATCACCTCTGCTGCCGAGCTGGCTGTTGGCCTGCTCCTGGCAACCGCCCGGAACATCGCACCCGCCAACCAGTCACTCAAGGGCGGCAAGTGGAAGCGGAGCATGTACGGCGGCATCGAGCTGCTCGACAAGACCGTGGGCATCGTCGGCCTCGGCCGGATCGGCGCCCTGACCGCCGAGCGGCTCGCGGGATTCGGGGTGAAGCTCATCGCCTACGACCCCTACTTGAGCGCCGCCCGCGCGGGACAGCTCGGCGTCCAGCTCGTCTCCCTCGACGAGCTGTTGGCTGAGAGCGACTTCATCACCGTGCACCTGCCCAAGACGCCCGAGACCCTGGGCCTCATCGGCGAAGAGGCTCTCAAGCTCGTCAAGCCGACAGTGCGGATCATCAACGCTGCGCGCGGCGGCATCGTCGACGAGCTGGCCTTGGCCAACGCCCTGCGGGAAGGCCGGGTCGCCGGCGCTGGCATCGACGTGTGGGCGAAGGAGCCCTGCACCGAGTCACCCCTGTTCGAGTTCGAGTCGGTCGTGGTCACGCCGCACCTCGGCGCCTCGACCGAAGAGGCCCAGGAAAAGGCCGGTGTCTCGGTCGCCAAGTCGGTCCGTCTGGCCCTTGGCGGCGAGCTGGTCCCAGACGCCGTCAACGTCTCGGGCGGCGTCATCGCCGAAGAGGTCCGGCCCGGAATCGCTTTGGTGGAGAAGCTAGGTCGTATCTACACGGCGCTCGCGGGCTCCATCCCGGCGCAGCTCGACATCGATGTGCGGGGCGAGATCACCGAACACGACGTCAGCATCTGGAAGCTGGCCGTCCTCAAGGGCTTGTTCCAGGGAGTCGTCGAGGAGACGGTGTCCTACGTCAACGCCCCCTTGCTGGCCCAGGAGCGAGGTTGCGAGGTACGCCTCCTGACCGACCCGAACAGCCCGGACTTCCGCAATGTCACCACCCTGCGGGGGACTCTGGCCGACGGCACGGTCATCAGCGTCGCCGGCACGCTCACCGGTCCACGGATGATCGAGAAGCTCGTGGGTGTCAACGGCTACGACCTCGAGGTTCCCATCTCGGAGCACATGGCCTTCCTGACGTATGCCGACCGCCCCGGTGTGGTGGGCAGCGTCGGCCGCGTGCTCGGCGAGGCCGGGATCAACATCGCAGGCATGCAGGTTGCCCGTGACGCCGAGGGTGGCCACGCAATCTTGGTGATCACCGTCGACTCGAAGATCCCGGAAGCAGCGATGGGTGAGATCTCCCAAGAGATCGGGGCGACCACCGTCAGCGTGGCCGACCTCGAGCGCTGACCCGCTCGTCTGGACGCTTGTTCCCCTGTCCATCTCAATCTCCGAGAACCTGCCCCAGATGGCTGGACGGCCACGTACTCTCACCCTGACGAAGCCGCGGGCTGCTCACCCAGTCTCCCGCGGCGAGGTTGCCTGATTCAGCGTCTCGCCGCGGAGACCCCGCAGCGCTGCTGGTTCGCCGACCGACGAATTGATGGCAGTGAAACGCCTCAATCCTCTTTGTGCAAAAGCCCTCTGGGCGAAGGACGTGATGAACATGAGCGAAGAAGAGCTGGATACTCGCAGGGCGTTGCAGGAGTCCATGGACCTGCG
>JBBQUB010000201.1:0-5251 GCA_038212865.1 Actinomycetales bacterium | reverse complement strand
GAACGAGCTCGCCTGGGCGCCGGGTGGTTTCGCTGACCTTCTGCCTGCGCACGAGCAGGCCTGGACGCGACTGTGGGCACTTTTCGGCGTCGAGCTCGACGCCGACCGCCAGACCCAGCTCGTGCTGAACTTGCACGTATTCCACCTTTTGCAGTCCCTCTCCCCACACACCGCGGCCATCGACGTCGGCGTGCCAGCGCGTGGCCTGCACGGGGAGGGCTACCGGGGCCATGTGTTCTGGGACGAGCTCTTCGTGCTGCCCGTGCTCACCGCGCACCTGCCCTGGGTCAGCCGGTCCCTGCTCGACTACCGGTGGCGACGCCTGGACAGCGCGCGCCTGGCCGCAATGCGGGCTGGTTTGAGCGGGGCTATGTTCCCCTGGCAGAGCGGCAGCGACGGGCGGGAGGAGACCCCGGCGATGTTGTTTAACAGGCGCTCCGGGCGGTGGATGCCTGACAACTCCCGGCGCCAACGCCATATCGGTCTGGCGGTGGCGTTCAACGCCTGGCAGTACTACCAGGCCACCGGCGACGTCGCCTGGCTGACCCACCACGGCGCCGACCTCATCATCGAAGTCGCCCGGTACTTCGCCGCCCTGGCCACGTTTGACCCGCAAGAGGACCGCTTCCACATCGAGGCGGTGATGGGCCCAGACGAGTACCACGACGGCTACCCCGAATCCCCCGGGACGGGACTGCGTGACAGCGCCTACACCAACGTACTGGCCGCTTGGGTGTGCCGTAAGGCCACCGACGTCCTCGCCGTGGTGGCCGGGCAGGACTGCGATGACGTCCACGCCCGACTCCGGATCGGACCTGAGGAACCTCAGGAGTGGGTGCACCTGAGTCGGCGCCTCGCCGTGCCCTTCCACCGTGACGGCGTCATCAGCCAGTTCGACGGCTACGAGGCCCTGGTCGAGCTGGACTGGGCTCGCTACCGGGCGACGTACGGCAACATCGGCCGCCTTGACCTCATCCTCGAGGCCGAGGGCGACTCCACCAACAGGTACAAGCTCGCCAAGCAGGCCGACGTCCTGATGCTCGTCTACCTCCTTGGTCCGGAAGGTCTACTCGTGGTGCTCGACCGGCTCGGCTACCCGACCACACCCGAGGTCTTGGCCCGGACGGTCGACTACTACCTCGCCCGCACCGCCGACGGCTCCACGCTCAGCCGGGTCGTGCATGCCTCCGTGCTTGCCGGCATGGACCCTACGCGCGCATGGCAGGTGTTCCGCGACGCGCTGGGCGCAGACCTCGATGATACCCAGGGCGGGACGACGTCCGAGGGCATCCACCTCGGCGCCATGGCCGGCACCATCGACATCATCACCCGCTCCTTCGCCGGGTTGCGGACCCAGGACGACACCCTGACCTTTGACCCGCACCTGCCCGACGGACTGCGACGCGCCCAGTTCCAGGTCGCCCACCGCGGCCAACGCGTCGGCGTGTCCATCGACCACGAGTCGCTCCGCCTGACTGTTCACCCCTGCACCGCCAACCCCCGGGTGCGCGTCATGGTCGCGGGAACACCGGCCACCCTCACCGGTGGGCAGACCTGTGAGTTCCCGCCCTCACCCGACGCGACAGCCCTGCGAGCCCAGGACGTCGCGCCCGATGACCCGAGCAGCGGCAGGGGCGCAGGCCAAACGCCGTAGCTCGACGGCGATGTGCTCGCGGACACGGTCAGATGACCGTCAGCGATGAACAGGTCGACGCCTGGGCAAGCATGACGGCGCGAGTATGGCCCAGCCAACGCGGAAGGTCAGGACGATTTCGCGACTTCTGAAGTCCTCGTTCGCGTAGAGATTCAGCTGATTGCTGGCGGCCCACCCTCGGCTGTCCCCTGAGGTGGTTATCCCATACGTCGTGGACGACCACTGCAGCCACCCCTGAAGGCGTCTGCGGCGGACACCGCGCCAGCTGTCGTCGCCGACCATGGGAGCTGGGCAAGGGATCGCCCAGGCTGGCCCTCCACCGCCCAGTTCACTGCGGCGCGGGGCAGTTCCAGGAACAGCTGGCTTGCGTCCGATCGGTAACGGACCGCATGGTTACTGCGCTCCAAGCACCCGGCGTGCCTCGCGGGCGATCTGCAGGTCTTCTCGAGCGGTGATCACCACCGTGCGCCCGCTCGCTCCGGCAGCAGAGATGTCACCGTCCTCGTGGGCGGCGTCATTGCCCGCGATGTCGAGGGCAAGGCCAAGATAGCCCAGCGCTTCGACCGCTCGACGACGCACCGTGCAGGAGTGTTCGCCCACGCCGCCGGTGAACACGAGCACATCCACCCCTCCGATTGACGCGCTCATCGCGCCGATGCCGCCCACCAGCCGGTGGGTATAGACGTCAATGGCGAGCATCGCGTCCGGATCACCACGATCTGCTGCAGCCTCGACTTCCCGCATGTCGCCGGTACCGGCCAGGGCCGTGAGTCCGGAGCGCTGCTCCAGGGCGGTCGCGACCTCGTGTGGTGTGAGGTGCTCGTGCTCTTCGAGCCAGAGGACCAGACCAGGGTCGATGGTGCCGCAGCGGGTCGCCATGACCAGGCCTTCCAGCGGGGTGAAACCCATCGTGGTGTCGACGCTACGACCGCCGAGCACGGCCGCGAGCGAGGCACCCGCGCCGAGGTGGCAGGTGATGATCCGCAAACGATCAAGCGGCCGGTCCAACATCTGTGCAGCGCGTGGGAGCATTAGGCGTGTGACAACCCATGGAAGCCGTAGCGGCGGATCGCGTAACGCTGCTGCCATCCGCGCGGTACCGCGTAGGTCGCGGCGGCGATCGGGGTAGTGGCGTGGAAGGCGGTGTGGAAGCTGGCGGATGCGGCCACGTCGGGCATCTCGAGCTGACCGCATCGAGCGCGTCAAGGGATTTGCGCTGGTGAAGCGGGGCGAGGTCGGTCAGGTCGCGCAGCTTCCTCCGCACGGCGGCGTTGATTCGGACGGGGCCGGTGAACAGAGTTCCGCCGTGCACGATGCGGTGACCGACCAGATCGGGTTTACCCCAGCCTTGCAGGACTTCGGCGAGACTTGAAGTGTCGAATCCGTCAGGTCCGGCGGGCAGGTCAGCGCTGTGCTCGACGTTGTCCTGCCCATCGAGCAGGCGCAGCTTGAGACTCGAGGATCCGGCGTTGACGACCAGTACTCGCACGACTCACTCCCGCTCTGGCCAGGTCCAGCCGGTGATCGCCGGGTCGTCCTCGCCATGTTCGCGGGTGTAAGCACTTGCGGCGAAACGGGCGTCCCAACACTGCCGGGAATAGTGGCCGCTGTTACCCCGCTCTTCTCCAACCGAGCGCACTCCCATGTACAAGGCCGACCGGTGCAGACGTCCAAGAGTCCATGATCTAGTCGCTGGCGGAGCCACGAATCCGCGCTTGCCAGACGGGCCAGCGGTGATTTCTTCCACGAACGACAGGTGGCGTCCGGTGCGGGTGCGCCAACTGTAGCGAGGGCGACCTGCAGCCCGAGTCCAGTGCCCGAGGCATCGAACCCGACGCTGGTGCCGGCGACGAGCACCCGCAGCTCACGTTCTGTTGGCGGACCTGCCATCCGGAAGCGTCCATCAGGTCCAGGACCCCCCGACCCAGCAGGCGGCTCGGCGCCCGACCGTGGCGGCGCGCCAACTAGCCGCTGTGGCAAAGGCTCGCCATCGAGGTCTCTTCGAGGACCAGCCTTCGCCGATGATCGGCACGGACGGTCTCGACTTCGTGACAGAGCTCAGTACCGCGGCGCGCGGTCTGCTCGGGCCGGGAACTGTCGGTCGCGCGCTTGCTGACTCCTTGGATATCAGCAGGGCCGAGCTGTTCATGATGGAGGCGCTGGTAACCATGTGGTCGGTGGTCGGAGAAGTGCGAAACTACGTACCGGCTGCCCGGGAGATCGTCGTCGGCGACGGCAGCGTTCTCGTTCGGTTCGTCCTCGCCGACGTCACTGAATGCCCGCGGCACTGGAAATGCCCGCCTACCGCGTTGCTCAATAGTCCCTGAGCAATGTCATACGCCACGCTGAAGCCCGAACAGCGACCTTCGGCGAAGACCCTGGAGCCTCAGGATTCGCGAAGACGACCGAGCGATGCAGCGACCCAGTTCGGTATCACCAGAGCGCAAACGGCGCTGGTCCAGGCGGCCACCTACGGCCGGGTTGTGCTCTGTGGGGGCTGAGGGAGGTGATGTTGGGCGAGTCCTGCCATGGTTCGGGTGCAGCATGGTTGCGACTGTCAGTGGTGTCGTTGTGGTCGGGTTGGTTGGTGGTGTCGTTGTCTCGCTTCCGGCCGTTGCCGCTCCGCATCATCATGAACATCATTCCGCCCATCATCAGAGCGCATGCCGCTAAGGCAACGATCGGCCATGCCAGGATGGCTGCGATCGGCAATGCTGTCCCGAACGAGCTTCCGGTGGTGAGCAGGACGACGAGGACGACTCCGCCGATGCCAAGCATCCCGAGCAGATGGTTGTTCCCGCCGTGGTTGTGACCTTGCGTGTTGGTGTTCATCTTCTTGGGCCTTCCGTTGGGTCTGGGTCTGATACCTGCACGATTCCTCTCATCGCTGGCCTGCGCGTCGAGCCCAAGCCAATTGGTGCAGGGATGATGAAGAAACTCTGAAGTTCTACGCCGGTCAGGAGGTCCACCGGGCGGTCAGCGCGTCGTCCGACCGGTCGCTGCCTCGCCAGAACCGGGCGCCTCGGCAGCTATTCGTCGCGGACGCTTCCTGTACTGGGTGCGAGCGATGAGCACGACGCCGATCATCAGACTTACGAGTGCCCATAGTTGAGGCTGCATCAGGTCCCGCTAGGCCGCGGTGGCCTTGACCCAGCGGCCACGGAACATCCCGTTGCTCAGGCTCTCCTGCACCTCGGCGATCGCCGCATGCCCCTGCGCCTTCCGTTAACACGAGGCCAGCCTCGGGATTGGCCAGCGTCCAGGTCTCATCACCCAGTAGCCGAATCAGGTACGGCGAGCCTGCCCCTGAAGCCAGGACCGCCCGCGCGGCGGAGACCTCCCAGCGAACATTGAGCGCCAGGGCGGGCTCGACCAGAGCCCGCTCGGCCGAGTCGTCGTCGAGGTGCTCCAAGGTGCGGAAGTCGAACCGCTCAGTGAAGGAGGCCGCGGCCATGCCGCGCTCAGGCGTCTGTGGGAGCCCGGCAGCGAACACGGCCAGGGGGGCCGTCGGCCATTAGCGCGTCCTGGATCGCGTTCGCGATCACCACCAGATCGGCGTGCGGCGCCTCTTGGAACTCGTCGACGAAGATGGCCAGT
>JBBQUB010000200.1:0-5268 GCA_038212865.1 Actinomycetales bacterium | reverse complement strand
GCGGCCCGCAAACAGGTCAAGGACGCCGAGGCCGAGCTGATCGCGGCCGAGCGCGCGCTGCCGCAGCTGTTGAACGGCGGCGGCACCCCGCGGCAGCTGAACGCCGCGCTACCCGGCGCGCACGCCCGGATCCGGGACGCGGAGACCGTGCTGGACGCGGCGAAGGCCGCGCTCAAGCCGATCCGCGCCAAGATGCTCGCGACCGAGCTGGACCCGGACGCGAAACGCGCCCGACCGGTGCTGGCCCGCCGCGGCCTGCAGATGGTGTTGCGGCTACTCGCGTTCAACGCCGAAGCCTGGCTGGCCGAGCACCTCAACGCCTACCTGGCCGACCCCGACGAGTACCGGGCAATCACCCGCAACCTGCTGCACCAAGGCGGGCAGATCGACCACGGCACGCACTCGATCACGGTCACCCTCGACCGGCCCGACAGCCCCCGCATCGCCCGAGCGCTGCACCTGCTCGCCGACGAACTCAACGCGAGGCCCGCGCGGCTGCCCGGCGACCGCCGCCCGATCACCTACCGCGTCAAGCCGGCATGAATCTCAACACTCAGCCCAGTCCTACTTCCGGAGGTCTGAGCCTTGGCCACGCGACCCTTGGCACCTTTAGGAACGACGTTCCGGACCACCCTCTCTTGATCTCTCGCAGTTCACCAAGACCGGCAACGGGCACGCCCGACGGCTGCTGGTCGAGGCGGCCTGGCACCACCGCGCCGCCCTACCGGCATCCGGGGATCGACCTGCGCCGACGGTGGGACCTGGCCAGCCCGGCCGCACGAGCTCGGGGCGCGCAGGCCAACCGGCGGCTGCACGCCCGCTGGCAAGCGTTCGACCTGCGCAAGAAACGGCCCGTGGTGCGGTCCACCGCCCCAGCCTGATCCACCCACCCACAGGAACCTTTGGAGACAGGCCCTGGCCTACCCAGAAGCCACTCGGTCGAGCCTGCGCCGCACCCAAAGCAAGACCACTGCGGCCAAGATGCCGATCACCATCAGGTCGAACAGCCAGACGGGAAGGCTGTGCGTCCAAAGAGGGTCGTGGCTGGTAGTGAGGTCCACGTGCATCAGATCCGACGACGCCGCTGCAGCCGCAAACCCCCACCGGGCTGGTATCAACCAAGAGAGCTGATCGATAACTACTCTTCCCGTCACGTCAATAAGCCCGCCGCACAGGACGAGCTGCGCCATGGCCGAGACAACCATCAGGGACGTTGCTGTCTCCGATGACGAGGCGATCGATGAGATGAGCAGGCCCACCGCGACGCCAGCCATCGCGGACGCGGCGCAGGCGATTCCGAGTTCAACGGCGGGGGGCGCGATCGTGAGCGCGTGATCTGGCGCGTGTCTGATCAGCAGCACTAGCGTCACCATGATGGTGCACTGCGCCGTGACTATGAGCCCGAACACGGCGAGCTTTGACGCGATGTAGGCGTTGGGCGTCAGACCAACTGCGCGCTCCCGGCCAAAGATGGCCCGCTCGGCAACGAGTTCTCGGAAGCTGGCCGACATCCCCATGAAGGCGGAGCCGAAGATCATGATGACGAGCAGCTGGGTTGCCTCGCCAGTGGGTTGCGGCGGCTTGCGAAACCCTGATTCGCCGGGAACGATCAGGGTGAGTAGACCGAGGATGACCGGCAAAGCCACCAGCGTCGTGAAGTACACCTTGTTCGACATGATGATCCGAGCGTGTCGCCGCACCAATGTGCCTACTTGGTGGGCGATCGACTGGCGCGCTGGCGCGTTGACCGGGAGGTGCCGAGGTTCGGGGTCAGCACCAAGATCCGCGGATGGCAAACCGTCGCTGAGTTGGGATGTGAGATACGCGTTGTGCCACCGGTCGGGGTCTTCCGAGGCCAGATTCATGGCGTCGGCGTACTCGGCGGCTCCGAAGAAGGCCAAGAGCTCGTCCGGCCTCCCAAAGAACCCGACCCGTCCGCCTGGCACGAGGAAAAGGACCCGGTCACACAGGGCTAGCTGGTCTGTGTCATGGGTGACAACGACAACGGTCTGGCCTTCGTCCGCCAGGTTTCTCAGGTTTTGCATCAAACCCTTGGTCAGCCCGGCATCCAGACCGGAGGTCGGCTCATCAAGGAAGAGTGACGAGGGTTTAGTCAACATCTCGATGGCAACGGAAGCCCGCTTCCGTTGCCCACCCGAGACCTTCTCTAGGGGCAGATGCGCAGCCTTGTCGAGCTTGAGCTGATTCAGGACGTCGTCGATCCGACTAGATCGGGTGAGGCGGTCGACGTCTGTCGGGAAGCGGAGCTCTGCCGAGTAGGTGAGGGCCTGTCGGACGGTGAGCTCCCGGTGCAGGATGTCCTCCTGGGGCACGACTCCGATGTGGTGGCGTAGTTCTTCGTAGTTAGCGGTCAGCTCGCGCCCGTCGAACAGGACCTTTCCGGCCGTCAGCATGCGTGCGCCAGTGAGTGCGCCCATCATGGTGGACTTGCCTGCGCCCGAGGTACCGATGACTGCGAGCAGAGCATTCTGGGGCAGCTCAAAGGACACGTCGTCGAGTAGGCGTACACCCTCACGACTCTCGACGGTTACGCCACGCACACTGAGGCCTGCGCCCTCGCTGATCGTCCGCTGATGGAGTTGGCCACCGGATATCGTGATCTGGAGGTTCCCGATTGAGAGCAGGTCGTGAGGCCCGAGCGTCGCGGTAGTGATTCGCTGGCCGTTGACGTACGTCCCATTGCTGCTGCTGAGGTCTTGAATGCGGTAGCCACCCGGTGACGGCGTCAGCTCAGCATGATGCCCGGAGACGAGCAGGTCGTCGACGACGTAGTCATTGTCGGGGGCGCGCCCGATCGTGAGCGCTTGGCGTGGCGGGCGTATCGCCGAAGGAGCAGAATCGACCACCGCTTTGGGGTTACCGGCGGCGTTGGCCAGCTCGGACCGCAAAGCAATGACAAGTGCCACGCCGGAATGTTCGTGACCCAGGCTGAAGGTGTGTGCTCCTTGCTCGATGGGCCACTCGTCAATCTGGACCCCCTCGAGAAAGGTTCCGTTGGCGCTGCCCAGATCCCGGAAGACGGGGATGTCTGCGAAGCGCACCTCGGCATGATGGCGCGACACCCTGTCGTCGTTCACGCGAATGTCGGCGGTCTGGGACCGGCCAATCAGGAGGCGTTCTCCCTGGACGACTCGCCAACTCTGCGGGCCCTGCCGGATCTCCACGAAGGAGCCATTGTCCACGAGCCGCCCTACCCCCGTCATCACGAGTTGTACTCGCCGAACTTGCGCTGTCGAGACCAGAGACTACCGACGTGACCGCGACGGTTCCGTCGGATTGCCGCAACTGGACGGGTTGGCAGCGGGTTCACTATCCCGGCCCAGCGTCACCGCAGACCTGTAATACTGCCCGCGTGCGCGATTCTTGGGGGCCGGGGGACGTCATCGGAGGCCGATACCGGCTTGTCGACAGACTCGGTGTGGGAGGAATGGCGTCGGCATGGCGTGCTTGGGACAGCGCAGGAGCGGAGTACGTGTGCCTCAAGTTGGCAGCCCTCGGTGACGATGTCGGTCTGAGACAACGGTGGATCGCGGAGTCATCGATGAGCATCGACGGACCGCACCTTCTGCAGGTGAAGGACTGGAACTCCGGCCAGCAGGGCGACTACATCGTCATGCCCCTGATGGCCGGAGGTTCCCTCGAAGAGCTCGTGACACGTCAGGGATCGTTACCCCCTGGCCAAGTCGTCGAGGTCCTCATCCAATCGGGTCAGGCGCTGCACCACATGCATCGGCAGGACGCCTTTCACCGCGACGTCAAACCCAGCAACCTCTTGCTCGAGCCGACGCCCAAGGGCCGTCCCCTTAGCCTGCAAGTTGCCGACTTCGGGATCGTCGCGACTGGTGCTGGAGCAAATGTCACCTCCACACGCCATGGCCCGCCTGGGACCCCAGGGTTCATCGCCCCAGAGGCCTATCGTCTTGAGCAGGATGGGTCTCGCGCAACTCCTAACGCGCAGTTGGACCTGTTCGCCCTGGGGGTGTCGGCGTACTTTGCCGCAACCGGGCAGTACGGCTCGCACCGTAGCTCCAGCGAGGTGCCGCGGGGCTGGGTCCGCTATGAGGACCCGGAGGAGCTGGACTTCCCTGACGCAGTCACGCCGGAACTCCGATCGGTGATTCGACGGTTGATGAGCCCAGACCCTGGTTCTCGACAGGAATCCGCCGCAGCCCTTCTGCGTCAGTGTCAGGACCTGCCCCGCATGGACTTCGGCAAGGATTTTGGCGTCCCCGACGCACTGTCACCGTTGCCGAACGGCTGGGAACCTCAGGGCCCAAGCAGTTCCGTGCACGTTGAGCCCGCGACCCGGGTGGGCACCGCAAGGACAGACCCGATGATGGTCCCTCCCACGCGGGCAGCCGTTCCACGCCGGGAGTCTGAGCCGCCCTCGGAGCGGGAACTGCCGCCGCCGAGGGGGCGCGGCGCCCGATCGTCCGTGGGCAAGGCCGTCGCCGTCCTCGCAATCGTCGGGGGAGGGCTGGCTGTCGGAAGCTGGGCCTGGTCCGCCACGCGCTCCGGCGACGACCGGGCGGCACCCGCGTCCGTCCTGGCCCCGCCTCCGGGTCAGGCGGCGACTCCGACCGCGAAAGCGCAGAGCGCCTCGACCGCGAGACCAGCAGCGACGACCCCGGTCCAGCCGGCGACCAAGGTGATCACGCCGGAGGTGCGGACCGTCACAAGCGCTCCTCAAGAAGGGCGCTTCGCGCATTTTGACGTTGATGTTGTCAGTGTCGCCAGTGTGGGTCCCCGCAATGTGGAAGTCACCGTCAGGGTCTGCGTCACGTCGCTGACGGCTGACTCCGTGGACGGCAAGACGCGGATCAGTTGGGAGCCGTGGCTCCTGTCTCTGAGGGACTCCACACCGGTCACGCCGGACAAGAGGCTGGCTGGCCGGCCGGGCATGCTTCCTCAGTCGCGGTACTACGTGCCCGGAACGTGCGCTCAAGGAAAGATCCCGTTTACGCCGCCCACCGGGAGTGATCGGATTCGCGCCGTTCTTTATCGCAACGGCCAGGGCGACACCGCGGATTTCCCGGTCGCATACTAACCTCGATCTTTCACGGGGCTGTGGATAGGATGGTTGATGGTGTTGGTCTGGGCACCCTCGCCCTCAAGTCACCTGGGAATCAATCCTCTAGTGGTGTGTCTGTGATTTAGCAAGCCGTTTTTGGTAGACTCAGGCATGGTTGCTGCCGCATTGACGATCACCGACGAGCAGAAGGCTGAACTGGAGAAGCTGGCTGGCTC
>JBBQUB010000199.1:0-5284 GCA_038212865.1 Actinomycetales bacterium | reverse complement strand
GGGTCAGTAGCTGAACTGGCCGACCAGCTCCCTGAGGTCGGAGGCCATCCGGGCGAGCTCGTCCGCGGCCTGTGAGGTGCTGCTGGCCGCGGCTGTGGTGTCTGATGCCGAGCGGGCGACCCCGGTGATGTTCTCGGCGATCTCGTTGGACCCGGTGGCCGCCTCGGTGACGTTGCGGCCCATCTCGTTGGTGGTCGCGGTCTGCTCCTCCACCGCCGAGGCGATGGTGGACTGGGTGTCGTTGATCTGGGCGATGATCCCGGAGATCTCGGTGATCGCGGCCACCGCAGCTGCGGTGTCGGACTGGATCGCCTCGATCCGGCGCCCGATGTCCTCGGTCGCCTTGGAGGTCTCCTGGGCCAGCTCCTTGACCTCGTTGGCCACCACGGCGAAGCCCTTTCCGGCCTCGCCGGCGCGGGCTGCCTCGATGGTGGCGTTCAGTGCCAGCAGGTTGGTCTGCGCGGCGATCGAGTTGATCACCTTGATCACGTTGCCGATCTCGGCGGAGGACTCGCCCAGCTTGGCCACCGTCACGCTGGCGGTCTCGACCACCTGGACCGCTTGTTCGGCCACCCCGGCCGCGTCGTGGGCGTTCTTGGCGATCTCCCGGATTGAGGCCGACATCTCCTCGGTGCCGGTGGCCACCGTCTGGACGTTGCGCGAGACCTGCTCGGCGGCGGCCGAGACCAGGTTCGCCTGCTTGGCCGACTCGTCGGCCGAGCCGGTCATCTGGGATGACACCGCGGAGAGCTCTTCGGAGGAGGACGCCAGGCCCTGGGCGTTGTTGCCCATCGCGCTCATCGTCTCCCTCAGCCGGACCAGGGCCGCGTTCAGCGCCTTGGCCATCTGCCCGACCTCGTCCTTGCTGTCCACGTCCAGATGCTGGTCCAGGCGACCTTGAGCCAGCGCTTCCAGAACCACAGCCGTCTGCCGCAGCGGGCCGGTGACCGACCAGGTCACGAGCCAACCGATGAGGACGAACATCACGGAGACGGAAATGTCCGTCACTGCCAGCAGCCGCGTTGCCGAGGTGCGCCGGCCGGTTGCCCCTGCAGCCACCTCCGTCGCGTGCTCCGTGACCCTCGCGCTGACGCTCGGTAACTGTGCCGCCAGCTGGTCGAAGGCGACCTGAAACTTCGGATACGCGGCGCGAGCCGCAGCGGTGTTCTGGCCGGCTTGGGTGCTGATCTGCTCCGCCGAGCGGAGATAGGCATCCACGGCCGGCGTGACAGCTGTCACCGCTGCGTCGACCTTGCTGCCCAGACTGGCCTGGTGCACCTGCGCCAAGGAGTCCTTCAGCGCGCTGGAGTGATCGGCGAGCTCCTTGACCGTGGCCGTCGACGCCGGCCCTCCGAAGAGCAGCGACCGCAGGACGTCGGCGCGCACCGCGTCATGCATCATGTCCGCTTGCATTACCGAGCGGCCCGCCTGATTGGACTTGAGCAGGCTCGCGTTGTCCTCTCCCGTCCCCTGCAGCGCGTTGATGCCGATGAGGCAGAGCACGCCCATGAAAAGGATTGAAGCGCCCACCGCAGCAGCGAGCTTCATGCTGATCAACATGTCGCGGAACCAGGAAAACGCTCCTCGTTGTGTCCGGTTCTTCACCACGGTGTGCGTCCTTTCGGGTTGCCGCGGGAAGCGGCTGCCGGCGATCTGCCTCGTGCCCAGCCCATCGGCATACCCGCCCGCGATCTGAGGAGTCGCTGTCCCTGTGGTGCTGCTGGCCCCGGCCGCCAGCACGGCGGCTAAGCCACTGCCCCGACCTGTACGGCCAGCTCGGTGTCGAGGACCAGCATCAGCTTCCCGTCCAGCTTGCAGACGCGGGAGACCAGCGCGCGGATGTGGGACGGGACGGTTTCCGGCAGGGCCTCGAAGGACTCTTCGGCCGGCTCGAGGACGTCGCCGATCTCGTCGACGAGGAGGCTCACCACTCCACCCGATGCGGTGCGGACGACGACGTTGACCGCCTGAGCGCCCGGTTCCCGGCTGCCCAGCCCGAGTCTTGACCGCAGCTCCAGCGTGGTGATGATCTGGCCCCGAAGGTTGATCAGGCCACTGACGTCCGGGGGAGCCAGCGGGACCGTGGTCAGCTCCTGCTGCTTGAGCACCTCTTGGACCGACTCGACCGGCACCCCGAAGAGGTGGCTGTCGAGCCGGAAGGTGCAGTACTGGCGTGACATGGCTCTCCTTCAGCTCACGGGCACCGGAGCAAGCAGCTCCGGGTCGATGGCGGATACGGCGCGAGCGACGTCGACCAGCTCGGTGACGTGCGCCCCGACGACGGCTGACCCCTGGTGACCGCCGGTATCCAGATGGGTCCGAACCACGAGCTCGTCCTCGACGATGTCGTGGATCGCAGCGACGACGAAGCCGACCAGTCGACCCTCGTGCTGGCAGACGACCACCTGGATCGGGTCTGCATCAAAGTCGCCAACGGAGTTCAGCGCCTGGTCCAGGCGGACCAAGGGGAGGATCTCGCCGCGATACTGCACCACTTCGTGGCCGCCGACCCGCTCCAGGCGGTGCAGCGGGAACTGCTCGAGACGGTCGACGGCGCTCAGGGGCAGTGCTACCCGGCGCCCGTCGGACAGGCCCAGGACAAGCAAGGCGGAGCGCTCGGTGTCGGCCGTCGTGGTGCTCGTGCCGTTCGCGGAGCTGGAAGCCTCGCTGATCATCCCGGCCTGCCTGGCCAGCGCGTTGGCGTCCAGGATGAGCGCGACCCGTCCGTCGCCCATGATGGTGGCGCCAGCGTAGAGCGCGATGCCACGAAGCTGCTTGCCGAGCGGTTTGACGACGATCTCCTCGGTGTCCTTGATGTCGTCGACCACGAGGCCGAACTGCCGGCCGTCAGCCTGCAGCACCACAATGAACGTCGTCTCCTGCTCCACCGGCGGCAGACGCAGCTGTTCGCGCAGGTCGACCAGGGGCAGGAGGGTTCCACGCAGCCGGCATACGGGAGTGCCCTGGATCGTCTCGATCCGAGTCGCCACCTGCTCTCGTTCCAGGCGGACCAGCTCGAGCAGGTTGACCTGCGGTATGGCATAGAGGTTGCCGGCGGCGCTGATCACCAGCGCCGGGATGATGGCCAGCGTCAATGGGATCTTGATCCGCACCGTTGTGCCCTGGCCGATCGTGCTGACGACGTCGATGACGCCGCCGATCTTCTCGATGTTGGTCTTGACGACGTCCATGCCGACCCCGCGACCGGACACGTTGGTCACCACTGTGGCGGTCGAGAATCCGGGCTGGAAGATCAGGTGCAGTGTCTCGCGGTCGCCCAGTGCGTCGGCCGCCTCGCGGGTCAGCATCCCCTGCTTGACGGCCTTGGCCCGTAGTTTCACCGGGTCGATACCGGCGCCGTCGTCGGTGATCTCGATATTGACCTGGCCGCCCTCGTGGAAGGCCCGCAGCAGCAGCCGGCCCTCGACGGGCTTGCCCGCGGCGATCCTGATCGCAGGCGTCTCGACCCCGTGATCCACCGAGTTGCGAACCAGGTGGGTCAGTGGGTCCTTGACTGCCTCCAGGATGGTCTTGTCCAGCTCGGTGTCACGGCCTTCCATGTCGACCCGCACCGACTTGCCGAGGCTGACGCAGAGGTCGCGCACGACCCTGGGAAGCTTGTTCCACACGTTGTCGATGGGCTGCATCCGGGTCTTCATGACCCCTTCCTGCAGCTCCCCGGCGATCAGGTTGAGACGGTGGGCAGTTCGCTGCAGCTCGGCATCCTGGCGGGTCGCGGATCGTTGGAGCAGCTGGTTGCGCGTGAGGACGAGCTCACCGACGAGGTTCATCAGGGCGTCGAGCAGGTCCACGTCGACCCTGATGCTGCTGTCGGCCACCGAGCGGCGGGTCCCCGACTGCGTCGCGAGGGCGTCGGAGACCTCCTCCTGGGTCACAGCATCGTGATCGATCAGGATCTCGCCGAGGGGTCGGTGGTCGCCGACCTCCTGTTCGGCGAGTGCCAGGGTCAGGTCGTCCGGGCCGACTCCGCTCTGGACGAGGAGCTGGCCCAACAGTGGCTGGACCGAGCCTCCCGCGCCTGAGGACAGGTCGAGGCTGCCGGCGGGAGTGCCGCCGACGCTGACGGCGTTGCTGCCGACCAGGCTGGGGGCCGGAGTGCCGTCGAATGAGCCGGCAGGAGTGCCGTCGAGGAAGTCCTTGGGTGTGCCCTGGAGCACCGCGTTCAGCCGGCCCACCAGCTCGGCGTAGTCGGCGTCGCCCTCGCCGCCGGTTGCCTCGATCGAGGCGAGCAACGCCCGGACGGCATCGACCATCTCGAGCAGGATGGTGGTGAGCTGCGGGGTCAGCGTCATCTCCCCGTCGCGCAGCCGTGACAGCAGGCTCTCACCCACATGCGTCACCGCCTCGAGCGTGCCAAAGGCAAGGAAGCCGCAGGTGCCCTTGATCGTGTGCACCGTGCGAAAGATGCTCGACAGGAGCTCTCGGGAGCCCGGCTCGCGTTCCAAGGCCACCAGGTCCTGGTCGAGCTGGTCGAGATTCTCATGGCTCTCGACCAGAAACTCGGTCACGATCTCGTCCATGCCCTCCACCTGACAGTCTCCTCCGCATTGCCTGCCAAGCCCGTGAACCGGGCGACTGCCCTGCCTATCGGCAGTTCACGACTTCATCTGAGAGGCTGCGTCCTCGGCCCAACTGCAGCGAGGCTCCCCAAGGCCGGTGAACGGTCGGTACCAAGGCCGGCGTATCGGCCGATCTCCTTCCGTGAGGTTCCAAACCAACCCCCGGACTAGTCCTTGACTAGTCCCTATGGTTAGTCATTAGCGACCGAGTGGACATTCCTCCTTACAAAGCCCGAAACGGGGGGTTTGCCACACTAAATTCTCTTCTTGTGACCTCCCTCCCCGTGCAGCTGTTCGGTTCTAGCGCTGACACCACCGGTTCTTCCCGGCAACCTGCCAAGGCACCCACGGTTGACGAGCTCTGTCGCACTCACATGGCCGTCGTGCACCACGAGGTGCGGTCGATCAGCATGCGGCTGCCGGGGCACGTTCACACCGACGACCTGACGTCAGCTGGTATGAGCGGCCTGTTCGGTGCCGCTACGTCCTTCGACCCCGAGCTCGGCGTCCCCTTCGCCCGCTACGCGGCGCGACGGATCCGTGGCGCCCTGCTGGATGAGCTGCGCTCAGCCGACTGGGCCACCCGGTCGCGGGGGGGCCCGGGGGGCACCCCCCAACCCGCCCCCCCAGACCACCCCCCCCCCCCGGGGCCCACCCCCCCCCCCCCCCAAAAATCCCAAAAAAAGGGGGGGGGGCCCCAGGGG
>JBBQUB010000198.1:0-5329 GCA_038212865.1 Actinomycetales bacterium | reverse complement strand
GCAGGAGGTGGGGCGGTTTCGACCCGAGTGGCTCCCCGCGTCCGAGGAACCGGTCCGCGCGATGATCCTGCCGAGGCCGGAACTAGCGGTTCCGCCGTCATGCGGGTCTGCTCGCCCAGACGGCTTGCCGTCGACATAGCGTCCAGGTCGGGTTGGCGAATGACCCACTCCTGTTGGTCAAGCCGATGTGACGGAAGTCTTGGCAGTGCTGCAGGCGCCCGCGTGAGGCGAGAAGCGACGGGCAGGTCCTTGACCCGCAGAGTCGTCGGCGGGCGAAAGCCCGCGCCCACTACGCACCTCCGTGAGATGAATGCAGTTTTGGGCGGCAGTTCTGGAACCGCCGCCCATCTAGCAGTCCGGTCGTACTTCTGTATTGACCAAGCATCCTGTCGATAGCGGAAAGGCCACGGTAGGGCCGGGTTTCGGGGCCACGTACGACTGCCACAAGAGCCACAAAATGGCCATCTGACATGTCAAAAGCGGATCCCGTACGGACGTGGCAAGAACATGATCTGCATCGGTGAACAACGTCGTCAAGCGTGGCGGTGAACCTGTCCGTGCGTCAGGTCCTGGCCCCGACCTGCTCGAAGAGATTCACGGCGTCCTTAAGCGCACCCAGTTTCCCCCAGATCCTGGAGCTGACAGAAAGCCTCTTCATGCAAGACATGGACCACTGCGCCAAGGTGCTGGCCGGCCTCAAACAGCGGGGTGTCCAACTATCCCTGAATGACTTCGGCACCGGCTACTCATCGCCAAGCTACCTGAGCCGATTGCCCTTCGATGTCGTCAAAATCGACCAGGCATTCATCCGTGGACTCGGAGTCAACCCCTACGACACCGCCCTCGTCGCCGCCATTGTCTCGATGGCCGGCGGGCTAGGGCTTTCCGTGACAGCCGAAGGCATCGAAGATTAGTCTCAGCTCACCGCCCTGAAGAACATGTGTTGGCCGCGGGGACAAGGCTTCTACCTCGACCGCCCGATGCCTGCCGAGTCAATCGACCAGCTCCTGAAACAGAGCCACTTGTAGGGATTCGCCCGGGTGTTCCACGTCGTTTCTTCATGTTTTCTCGGCACGACGGCAGCATCTGGGCGCGAGGGTGGAGGTACCCGGAGGAACCGGGCAGACGAAGGAGGAGTTGCGATGATGGGTTGGTATGGGAATGGGATGGGTACGTTCGGATGGTTTGGGATGGGCGTGTTCGGGCTCATCCTGCTCGGGCTGATCGTGTGGCTCGTCGTGCGTTTGCTGCCCGGCAGCAGCAACGGCAGGAGGCGGCGAGACCGGTGAGTCGGAGGTGGAGATCCTTGATCGCCGGCTGGCCAAGGAGACATCGACACTGAGGCATGGCAGGCTCAGCGCGGGCTCTCCTGGGCGCCCAGGGCTCCAGTAAGTGACCGGCATGAGACGTCCCCTACTGGTCGGGACCCTGGCAACAGCGGTGATCGCCCTGGTCGCGTCCGCGGCGGTAGCTGTCGGCGCATGAACGGTGGGGCCGACATGGCAATCACGCACGGAACCGATGCGCGGCTGAAGAAGTTGGCTACCAAGATCAAGGCCGCCCAGCAGCCGGAGATCAAGACCATGTCCGGCTGGATGACCAGTTGGGGCATGTCCATTCCGGCCGTGGGCCAGTCTCATGGCATGGGATCCATGGGCGCCGGCAATTACGGGATGATGACCAACGCTCAGATGGGGGCCCTGGGCCACGCACGAGGGGTGGCGTTCGACCGGTTGTACTGTAGACGGACCCTGAAAGGAACAAGCTCATGAGTGACAGCGAGACAACCGTAGGCCCAGTCGCACCCGACGCCGTCCGGCATGCCGATGGTTCTCACGGCGCCGGGCGAATCGTGGTCGGGGTGGATGGGTCGCCTGGATCGTTAGCCGCGTTGCATTGGGCGGTTCAGGAAGCACGGCTGCGGGGTGTGGCCGTGCACGCGGTAATGGCCTGGGAGCATCCTCAGTTGTACGGCGGCCCGAATGGATGGGCGGTGGGTATGGATCCCTCGGGTGATACCAGCCAAATATTGGCCTCGGCGGCCGACGCCGAGGTTACGAGGCTCGGGGAAGAGGCCGTGCAGGACCAGGATGTGGAGATCACGTGTGAGGCCGTCGAGGGGCATCCGGCAGAGGTACTGGTGCTCACCGCCAAGGACGCGGCGGCGCTGGTGGTCGGATCCCGCGGGCATGGCGGGTTCGTCGGGGCGCTACTTGGTTCGGTGAGTCAACATGTGGTGGCCCATGCCCGCTGCCCAGTCGTCCTCATACCCGATTCGGCACGCGAAGCCATCCGGTCATGACCACGAAACGCGACCGTGCGGACGCCGCCGCGAAGGCGGCAAACCCAGCAGACACGGTTTTCCTGGGCCTGGGTGTGTAGGGGATCCCTCGTCGAACGCCCAGCCAGCCTCGTCGAACCCTTGGGGGTAGCAGTCGCACCTCTTCTAGCACTGACTGCTCAAGCATCTCGTGCGTGATTTGGTAAAGGCCGCGAAGCATAGCGTCGCTTGAATTTGCCGTGGATGCCGCTCGGGGTCGTCCGCATACTCCGCCACGTCATTGTGGCGAGTTGCGTCCGCACCTCTGGTGATGTCTAGATGCCGAATTTGTCTCTCAGCGCGCCGATGAGAGTGCGGGCCGCTGAGACCGGGGTGAAGGCTCTGGCTGCCTCGGTGAGCGCAGCCTGGGAGGGTGCGTCGAGCTCGAGGTCGGCGGCGGCGACGTTGAACTCGAGCTGCTCGACGCTGGACGCGCCAGGGATGACCACGACCTGGGGCAGGCTGAGAAGCCACGCCAGCGCCACCTGCGCGGGCTTGACGTGATGGGCGTCAGCGACCTGACGCAGCGTGTCCAGCAGCGGGGCGACCCGGCGTAGGTTCTCCGTGCCGAACAGCGGATTGGCTGCCCGCACCCCGCCCGGCCGCTCGTCCACGGTGTACTTTCCCCCGAGCAGGCCCTGAGCCAAAGGGCTGTAAGCGATCACGATGCGGTTCTCTCGCTGCGCGAACGGCACGAGATCTTCCAGCGGGTCGGGGTGTGCCAATGAGAACTGGACCTGGTTGCTCACCACCGGCTGCCCGAGTGCTTCATCGGCCTTGCGCCATCGGCGCAACGAGTAATTCGACACCCCAACTGCACCGATCCGTCCCTCCTGCAGCAGGCTGCGCATCCCCGGCATGATCACCGAGTCGGGCACAAACGGATTGGGCTGGTGCACTTGGTACAACGGGACACGGGCAAGCTGCAGCCGTTGGGCGCTGGCCTGTTCGCGGCGGCGGACCACGGCAGGAAAGGGGGCCACCGGAAACACCTTGCTGGCCACGACGACCTGATCGCGGCCGGCGCCCAAGACCCGGCCCAAGATCCGCTCACTCTTGCCAAAGCCGTAGACCTCGGCGGTGTCGAACAGCGTCACCCCCAGCTCACGGGCCCGCGCGACGATCTCGACGGCGGCACCTGAGGCGTAGCCCTCTCCGTACCCCCACTCCCGCGACCCGAACTGCCACGTACCCAGCCCGACCCGGCTGACCTGACCCAGACCCGGCACGTCAAGAAACCTCATGCCACCAGTCTGCCCCAGGACACCGGCCGCCGCAGCGGCCCATGCCACGACCCGTCACATCGGCACCCCCAGGTCTCCGCTTCCGTCAAGAACCCGTCGAGCATGACCGGCGGGGGACCGGCGACGCGCGGAGGCTGCGCCGCCGCGGCACGACATGATCGTCGTCGCGTAGCGGGATCGGCTAACGGAGATTGCTGCGTCGTCCTCTGAGCCCCCCGTCGGCACCTATGGGTGGACCAGGATCTTGACAGCTGTCTCGTTGTGCTCGATCAGCGTCGTCAGTCCCTTGGAGACCAAGTCGACCAGCGCGATGCGTCCGGTGATGAACGGCTTCAGGTCGATCTTGGCGTCCTGGACAAGCTTGATCACCGCCTCGTGGTCACGGACGTAGGCGATGGTGCCGCGTAGGTCGATCTGCTTCAATACCAGCTTCTGCATGTCCACAGTGGCCGGGTGGCCCCAGAGCGAGACGTTGACGACAACGCCGGCCGGGCGTACCGAGTCGAGCAGCATGTCCAGTACGGCGTTGACCCCAGCACACTCGAACCCGATGTCGGCGCCAACTCCGTCAGTCAGCTCCAGTACCCGTTCCTTGACGTCATCCACGGAGGGGTCGAGAACATGGTCCGCGACGCCGGTTGACCGCGCCTTGCCCTTGCGTGCCTCGCTCAGCTCGGTGACGATCGTCACCACTCCCAGGCTCTTGAGAACTGCCGCGACGAGCAGTCCGATCGGGCGTATCTTGAACTCAGCCGGCCAGGTTGATGACCTCACCGCAACGTTTCTTTTTGTTCATCGCCGATAGTAGTTACTATCAGTCACATGACTCTTGAGAAGGAGATCGCCGAAAGGTCTCTGCGTGCGGATGAACTGGTCCGTGAGGGCCGCGCCCAGCTCCGGCAGGTGGTCCTTGACGCGCACCAGCGTGGACTCAGTCAGCGACGGATCGCCGAACTCACCAGCCGCAGCCAGCCGGAGGTCAGCCGCCTCCTTCGGGAGATCGGCAGCCCTGCCCGGACTTGGTTGACAGCCCGCCTCGCCGCCGAGGCGATTAAGGATGAACTCCAACGCGGCGACGAGGACTTCGCATTGCGCACGCTCGTCGGGGCCATCAATGACTTCCGCGGACTGTCGCAGCCCGTGGAGATTCAAGAGTTCCTGCGCCGACCGCGTCCCACCGGCGACCGGCGCTGGGACACACTAATCGCTGCTGCCATCGCGCAGGCCTGCCGGCGACGGGGGGTCCCCGCACCAAAGTGGACCCGCCGGGCTCCACTGGAGTCATGGTGGTTTCCCGCCAATGGTGGAGGTCTTCTGGCTGCACGCACCATGGCTCGAACGCCCATCGACTTCTCACGCCTGGGGATCTGGCTAGATGCCTCGGCCTTCCAGACGGCATAGGAAGGGCACCAATGAGCACCACGGGTTTCGATCGCGACAAGATCATCGAGCTGCTCACCGAACTGGGTCGTCGCCTATCCGCCAAGGGCATCGCTGGCCGGCTATACATCGTCGGAGGAGCAGCGATGGCCCTGGAGTTCGACACTCGGCGCACACCCGAGACATCGACGCGGTCCTGCACCCACCGACCACCGTCGCGCAAGAGGCAGCATCCAAGGCCCAGGAACTCGGCCTGCCACCGGGCTGGCTGAGCGCCGCCGCGGCCCCATTCATCCCCCTTCCCGACGATGACCCGGTCTCACTTGACGTCGAAGGCCTCCAGGTCGCGGTCTCCTCACCAGCCAACCTGCTGGCGATGAAGATG
>JBBQUB010000197.1:0-5352 GCA_038212865.1 Actinomycetales bacterium | reverse complement strand
GGAAGGGTGGGTGGCCTTGCCGGTCGCGGTGCCGGTGGGGCCGGCGGTGGTGGGGGTCGGCCCCGTGATGGGCACGGCAACACCGCTGCCCTGGGAGCAGGACGCGAGCAGTGCACCGGCGGTCAGGGTGAGGGCCACGGTGAGTGGCTTGCGCCGTGGGGCAGGCATCTTTGTCACGGTCCGCATTCTAGGTCGCATCGTCTGACACGATGAGGTTTGTGTCCGAACGGTTGACCTCACTTGACGCGTCCTTCCTCTACATGGAGGAGTCGACGACGCCCATGCATGTGGGCTCGGTCATGGTCTTCCAGCCACCGGATGAGGGCTTCGACTACGACCGCCTGGTCTCGTTGATCTCGGAGCGGATCGCCTTCGTTCCGCGTTACCGGCAACGGGTTCGCGAGGTCCCGGGCCACCTGGCTCACCCCGTGTGGGTGGACGACGAGCAGTTCGACGTGACTTATCACGTCCGCCGTTCGGCGTTGCCGTTGCCAGGCGCTGACGCTCAGCTGCAGGAGTTCGTCGCTCGCATCCAGTCGCGGCCCCTCGACCGGCGGCGGCCGCTCTGGGAGGTCTATCTGGTCGAAGGTCTGGCCGAGGGCCGATTCGCGATTGTGACCAAGTCCCACCAGGCCCTCGTGGACGGCGTCAACGCCGTTGACATTGCTCACGTGATCGTCGACGGCGTGCCCGATCGTGAGGGGCCGACCACTGACACGTGGCGTCCGGCCCGTGAGCCCAGCGATGTCGAGCTCATCACAGCGGCGCTGATAGATGCCGTTCGCCGATCCAGCCAGGTCGCCGACAACGTGCGCGGCGGAGTTGAGGATGTCAAGGCCATTGGTGGGCGGGTGTTCTCGGCGGTTGGCGATGTCGTCTCGACCCTCGCACGAACGGCGGCCCGCCCGGCCCCGGTCAGCCCCCTCAACGCCGAGATCGGCGCGGCGCGGCGCTACATCATGGTCGGCACCGATCTTGCTGACTTCCGCACGGTGCGAAGGCGTCTGACGCGGGGAAACTACGCAGATGACGTGACGGTCAACGACGTTGTCCTGGCAACGATCTCGGGGGCTCTGCGGATGTGGCTCCTGACCCGTGGGGAGCCGGTGCACAGCGCTACCACGGTCCGTGCCATGGTCCCCGTCAGCGTCTATGACATGGAAGACACCAGCCGCCTCGGCAACCGGGTCGCGGCCTGCTTCGTGGATCTCCCGGTGGGTGAGCCGGGCGCGTCGATGCGGCTGCACCAGATTGCGTTTGCGATGCGTCAGCAGATGGACGGCGGACAGGCGGTCGGAGCCGACTCCCTTGCCGGGCTAGCCGGATTCGCCTCACCGACGTTGCATTCCCTGGGCGCTCGCCTCGGCAGCGCGATGTCCCGACGGCTGTTCAACCTGATGATCACCAACGTCCCGGGTCCGCAGCTTCCCCTGTATGTCGGTGATGCCCTCATGCTCGCCACCTATCCGGTGATGCCGCTCGCCCGCGGCCAGGCGGTATCGATCGGCCTGACGTCCTACGACGGCGGTGTCTATTTCGGGCTCAACGGCGACCGGGGCGCCATGCCCGATCTGGACGTGCTGGGGCAGTGCCTGGTCGACTCCTTGGCCGAGCTGGTGGAGATCAGCGGCGCGACCAGACGTACTGGCAGGCGCGCAAGCAGATGAAAAGGCCAACCCGGAGGGGCCTGGTGCTCGGTGGTGGTGGAGTGCTCGGCGCGGCGTGGATGGTTGGCGCCCTTCAGGCACTCCAGGACGAGACCGGGGTCGACATTCGCGACTTCGAGGCCTTCGTCGGCACGTCCGCGGGGTCGGTCCTGGTCGCCCTGCTGGGCGCCGGTGTCAGCGTCGGCGACCTCGTCAGCCATCAGCACGGGATCATCCTTGAGTCCGGCCCCTTGGCCGGATTCTTCTACGACTATGAGCACGCCACTGGCGGGCACCGGCCGATGCGCCCGCGTCCTGGGCTCGGCTCGACGGAGCTGTTGATCCACAACGCTCGTCAGCTGCGACAGCTGCCCCCGACCGCGTTGCTGTCCGCGTTCCTGCCCGTGGGCCGGGGCAACCTGGACGCGATCGGTTCCCTGATCTCTCACGTGGTTCCGCAGGGCTGGGTGGCCCGCGACGGGGTAACCGTCGTCGCCCTGGACTACGAGAAGGGCGAGCGGGTTGCCTTCGGCAGGGCCGGCGCGCCGCCCGCCGCACTGCACGAAGCGGTCATGGCCTCGTGTGCCATCCCCGGTTGGTACCAACCGGTGCTGATCGGCGAGCACCGGTTCATCGACGGCGGTGCGTGGTCCTCCACCAACCTGGACCTGCTCGCGGGCGAAGGCCTGGACCAGGTCTTCGTCCTGGCCCCGCAGGTCAGCTTCGACGCCGACTCGCCCACTCAGTGGGCGACCCGCCTGGAGCGGCAATGGCGCAACCGGGTCACCCGCAACGTCGTCCGTGAGGTCAAGACCGTCCATCGCGAGGGCACGGAGGTCACGGTTCTTGGCCCCGGTCAGGCAGATCTCGAGGCGATCGGTGGAAACCTCATGGACCTCGCCCGTCGGCCAAGGGTGATCGAGACCTCACTGCGCACCTCCGCCCTCGCGCTGCGGGACCCCGCCCCGCTGCCCGATGGCGACGACTTCAAGGATGTCGGATGACCTCGACCCGGATCTACATACCCCTCAACGCCTCAAGGCTACGAAGCCTTGACGCCGACCGAGCCATTGAGGGAACGCCGTTCCTCGCGTATGCCGTCACGGCCGCTGTGCAGGCCGCCGCCCCGACCGCAGATCAGGACGAGTGCGAGTACGCCGCGCTGAGCGACGCAGTCCGGGGCTCGGCCGCCTTGCTCACCTCGGCAGAGCGCCGTCGCATCGTGGCTGCCGCCGACGTGATGGACGAGGTCGTGGGTCCGGCGCCTGATGGCTCCATCGACGAGTCGGCAGTAACAATTGTGGAATCCGTTGCCCTGAAACGGATTGCCTCCTTCCACGTCGATGATCACGACGCGGACGAGGACGACGAGCTGCTGTGGTACGACGTGACGGAGCTGCCCGCCATACTCGCCTTGTTAAACCCGCAAACCTAGAGACTGTGCTCGGCTCCCCCCGCAAACCTAGGGACTGTGCCTTGACGCCGAGGCAAAGCGTGACTCGAGCCATGGGTCCACGATCGCGTGGTAGCCATCCGGGTTGTCGCGGCGAACGCAGTGGCCGGCTTCGTTGATCACGGCGACGTCGATGAGCGGGTTGCCGAGCTCGGCGACCTCGGCGAGCCGGGGCTGACTGAAGATCACGTCATCGGTGCCGGTCACGAGCAAGCTCGGAACTGCAATATGTTGCCAGAGATCGATCCAGGGAGTCGTCAGGGCTGCCATTCCGGTGGCGAGCAGGTTGACGTCGGTGCGCTGCTTTGCCTCGGCCCACGGCGCGACTTCGATCTCGGGCCAGGCGCGTGCACCCGTCCGCTCGCGGGCGGTGGCTCCGGCGATGTCATCCATGAAGGACTCCACCTCCTCGACCCGCTCGCGGCCCACGTCGGCTGTCTCGATAGCGCCACGGAGGTGGATCGCCGGATCCTCCAGCACCACGGCACGGACAAGGTCCGGCCGGGTTGCCGCAACGGCCACCGCAGTTCCACCACCCATTGAATGCCCAATGAGCACAGGCTTTTTGGCCACCGGATGCCCCAACCCCTCGAGCAAGGTGATCATGTCGTCTCGCAGAGTCTCCCCGACCCCGGCCTTCAGCTGGTCAGCACTCCATCTCGGGGAACGGCCGTGTCCTCGTGCGTCCACGGTGAGGATGCGATAGCGGGGCATCCAGCGCCGGACGGCATCCGGCCAACACGCTCCGGAGTCACCAAGCCCATGCAGCAGGATCAAGGTTGGGCCGGACTCAAGCCCGAGCTGATGGACGACCAGATCGCTGGGTGGGGAGCCGTTGGTCATGCGTGACACGATAGGCCGCGACCCCCACGACCAGTGACCTCTAGGAGATGTTCGACGCATGGATGCTGTGACTAAGGTTCCCGCCCCGCTCAACGAGCCTGTTCTGGACTACGCGCCGGGGAGCCCGGAACGCGCAGAGCTGGAGGTGGCCCTCGCTGAGATCGGCGGCCAGCGCGTCGAGCTGCCCCACACGATCGGCGGCAAGCGGGTCACGGGAGCTGGCAAGAAGATCGACGTGCGCCAGCCTCATGCTCACAAGTCGATCCTGGGGACCTTGCGTGAGGCGACGGTGGCCGAGGCCGAGGCTGCAGTCGCTGCGGCCACCGCGGCGGCACCTGCCTGGCGTGCCCTGTCCTTCGACGACCGTGCCGCCATCCTGCTCAAGGCGGCCGACCTGCTCGCCGGGCCATGGCGGGCAAGGGTCGTCGCCGCAACCATGCTGGGCCAGTCCAAGACCTGCTACCAGGCCGAGATCGACGCGGCCTGCGAGCTGATCGACTTCTGGCGCTTCAACGTCTATTTCGCGCGGCAGATCCTGGCCGACCAGCCGGTGGCGAACTCCAAGGGCATCTGGAACCGCATCGACTACCGCCCGCTCGAGGGCTTCGTCTATGCGATCACGCCGTTCAACTTCACCGCCATCGCCGGCAACCTGCCGACCGCCCCCGCGCTCATGGGCAACACCGTGGTCTGGAAGCCGTCGTCGAGCCAACAGCTTGCCGCCCAGCTGATCATGGAGCTGCTCGAAGAGGCCGGAATGCCGCCCGGTGTGATCAACATGGTCACCGGTCACGGCATGAACGTCTCCGCCGTGGTGCTCAGCTCCCCGGACCTGGCCGGCATCCACTTCACCGGCTCGACCCCCCTCTTCCAGTCCCTCTGGGCGCAGGTCGGCGCCAACCTGACGAAGTACCGCACCTATCCCCGGCTGGTCGGCGAAACCGGCGGCAAGGACTTCATCCTGGCCCACCCCTCAGCGGACCCGGATGTGTTGCGAACGGCCATGATTCGCGGCGCGTTCGAGTATCAGGGTCAGAAGTGTTCTGCAGCCTCACGCGCCTATGTGCCGCGCAGCCTGTGGAAGATCATCAAGCCCGAGCTCGTGCGGATCACCAATGGGCTCAGCCAGGGCGACGTCACCGACCTGTCCAACTTCATGGGCGCGGTCATCGACGACAGGGCGTTCGCCAAGCACCGCGAGGTGATCGACAAGGCCCACGCCACCAAGGGCGTCAGCGTCGTGGCCGGTGGTACCTATGACGACTCGGTCGGCTACTTCATCCGACCGACCATCCTGGAGATTGACGACCCGGCCGACGAGCTGTTCAGCACCGAGTACTTCGGCCCCATCTTGAGCGTTCATGTCTACTCTGACGGTGACTACGACAAGATGCTCGATCAGATGGAGTC
>JBBQUB010000196.1:0-5358 GCA_038212865.1 Actinomycetales bacterium | reverse complement strand
CAGCTGCGCCACAGCCCCGTGGTGCGGACGAAACGATAACACCGTGGCGCGCTCAGTCAGAAACCACCAGTCGGTATGCCGGGTGGCCGTCACCGACTCGGCCGCGCAGCGCCACTGCGGCCAGACGTGCGCGAGGGGCGTCACCTTGCCGGTTTCGTGCGCAGGGCGGAGCGATTGCGAGGGGTAGATCACGTTGACCGCTTCGGAAGAGGCCATGCCATCACACCGGTCGACCCAGCGAGATACCCGGCGTGGTCTGGTCGGTTTGTGCGACTTCACCCTTGGGTCAGGCGCCGGCCGCGCGTCGATCCAGAAGGCCGTCAAGCTCATCGTCGTCGACGAGCCCGTCAAAGCTAGAGGGCCGTGTCGGCGTGGGCTCGGTGACCGCCGCGGGGGCCGGCTCGGGACGCTCGGCCTTCGCCTTGAGGGTGTAGGTGGGCGGCGGCACCGGCACGGGTGCCCACCCAGTCAGGTCGGCACCGGCCGCAGACTGGGCCGGTTCAACGACCTCGGCAGCACCGGCAACCGAAGCTTCGAGCGCCGTCCGGGGCTGAACTGGGGGGTGGACGGAGCGCTGGGTGAGTGGTTGGGCGCTCGAACCAACCGCAGTCGCGGTTCGACTTGCGACTGCCCTGGTGTGACCTGCCGTTGCCTTGGCCCGAAGCGCGGCCCGACGATTGGCGCGCTCGGCCACGGCAGCGTGACGCAGCCAGGCGAAGTCGACAATCAGGACGGCCCCGGCGACGGAGAGGGTCCACCAAGGCAGGACAGAGAACGCAGCCAGTGGCGGGACGGCAACAACGAGTAACAGCGATGCCAGGAGCGAAAGGCCACGGACGCGCCGAGCCGGCCTGCCGGCCCTCCGGCGCAAGGTCCTGGTGGCCCGGACAGCGGACGCAGGATGAGGCACCGACACCTTGGATGTGGGGGGCTGGGCACGCTTCACGACGACCTCCGGACGAGAAGGACGTGCTGGACTGACGGAATACGAACGCGGTTGCGTCGCCGACAGGTCGAACCCGGGCAGCGGAACACGGCGCTCCAGGACGCGCATGGCATCGGAGAACCGGTCGACCGACCGGGCGGTGGCCAGGTGCTCGCGGCGGCGGACCCAATGCTGAAGTAGATAGGTAGCCCAAACGGCAATGATGACAAGGAAGATGAGACCGCTGGGCTGCACGAACACGAGGCTAGAGTGCTCTGCTGTGCTTCCCGTGGACCCGCCTCGGTGTGTCGCTGAAGTGACTGGTGTTACGAGTGGTTCCCGCGCTCCACCAGCGAGGAACTGCCCAGGTCCTCACTCGTCAGGGCAAAGGTGCGGTGGTCGCGCCACTCCCCAGCGATATGCAGATAGCGCCATCGCAGACCCTCATCGCGAAAGCCCAGCTTCTCGACAACCCGCAGGCTTGCCGTGTTCTCGGGTCTGATGTTGACCTCGACCCGATGCAGCCCAAGGCCAATGAACGCATGATCGCATGCTGCAGCGAGCGCCAACGGCATGATCCCTTGCCCTGCAACGGATTGGGCAACCCAGTAGCCCGCAGCGGCCGATCGAAGGGAACCCCAGGCAATCCCGAACAGATGCATCTGGCCGACTAGCCTGCCCTCGGTCTCTATGACAAAGGGCTGAAGCCGACCGTCGCTGGCCTCTCGGTCGAACTGTCGAACCAGGTGCCGGAAGGCCATTCGCGTGGCCACCCGCTCGGGCGAAGTGGCTTCCCAAGGCCTCAGCCACTCGACGTTCTCAGCCCTCAGTGCTTCCCACTCGCGCCGGTCCCTGATGCGCAAGGGTCGCAGGATCACCGGGGCGCCGCCGATCCGACGGGCCGTAACGGTGGCGGGCCAGAGTCCGCCGGTCAATGGTCGCCACCACCGATCTGCGAAAGAGCATGTGCGACAACGGATTCGAGGACGCTCAGCCCGTCGCGCACGCCCCCGGGGGATCCCGGCAGGTTGACGACCAGGGTTCGACCCGCCAAGCCGCTGACGCCACGGGACAACATTGCCGAGGGTATGCCGGCCTGCGCGCCGACCGCTCGGATGGCCTCGGAGATCCCGGGCACCAGCCGGTCCACGACCCGCCCCGTCGCCTCAGGCGTCCCATCGGTGGGGGTCAGGCCGGTGCCGCCGGTGGTGACGACCAACGCGGCCCCCGTGGCGATCGCCGCGCGCAGGGCCTTCTCAACATCGGGACCGTCAGCAACCAGCACAACGTCACCAACCACCAAGCCCCAGCCGCGCAGCGCCTCGACGATGATCGGCCCCGAACGATCCGGATAGACGCCGGCAGCCGCCCGGGTCGAACACGTGATGACCACGCCACGGTGCTCGCCGGTCATGGCTCCACCCAGTCCCCTGACCTACCACCGGACTTGGCCGTGACGTGTACGTCCATGATCCGCGCGTGCTTGTCCACGGCCTTGATCATGTCGATCAGCGCCAACGCCCCCACGGACACCGCGGTGAGCGCCTCCATCTCCACGCCGGTTCGGTCAGCTGTGCGGACGGTCGCCGTCAGGTCCACCCCGTCATCGACCACCACAAGGTCGACCTCGACGGCATGGACGCTGATCGGATGGGCCAGAGGGATGAGATCGGGGGTGCGCTTGGCCGCCTGGATCCCGGCGATGCGGGCGACCGACAGCGCGTCGCCCTTGGGCACCTTGCCCGTGCGCAACGCAGCCACGGCCGCGGGCGACAACAGGACCCGCCCGATCGCCGTCGCCGTGCGAACCGTGACGGCCTTGGCGGAGACATCGACCATGTGCGCCGTACCGTCGGCACGCACATGGGTCAGGTGCGGCTCGGTCATGACTGCTCCACGATCTGTCCCAGTGGATGGCAACGCACCTGGTCTCCGGCCCTCACCAGCGTGACTTCAGCCGGTATGACGGCAAGCGCGTTCGCGCCAGCGAGGCTGCCGAGCGCGTGAGAGCCTTGCAGACCCGCGATGGACACCGTGTGCCCGGAACCGCTGCGAGACAATACGACTCGGGCAAACTGAACCTTGCCCGCCGGCGCGGTCCAGTCATGGCTGGCCACCGCCGTCACCATTGCGGTTTCGTACTGGGGGCGTCCTGCCATCAGCCGCAAGGCCGGTGCCACGAACACCTCGAACGAGACCATCGCGCTGACCGGGTTGCCCGGGAGGGTGAACACGGGGATATCGTCATCGCCCAGGAGGCCGAAACCCTGCGGCATACCGGGCTGCATGGCGACCTTGTCGAATCGCATGGTCCCGACCCGCGAGAGCACTTCCTTGACGGTGTCGTAGGCACCCATGCTCACTCCCCCGGTGGTGATGACGGCGTCGGCCCGCAGCAGCTGGCTCTCGATCGTGGCCAGGAACGTCCGGGCGTCGTCGCGGACACAGCCGACACGGAACGGGATGCAGTCGAGGGCTCGAACCGCTGCGGTCAGCATGAGGCCGTTGCTGTCCACGACCTGGCCAAAACCGGGACGGGTGCCAGGCTCGATCAGCTCGTCTCCGGTGGAGATGACCACTACCCGGGGCTTGGGGGTGACCGGGACCCGGCCGCTACCGACAGCAGCGAGCAGGGCGATCTGGCGAGGTTCGAGACGGGTGCCAGAACGCATCACCAGGTCACCGGCCCGGACGTCCTCACCAGCCTGGCGGACACTGAGGCCGACGGAGGCCGGCGCCGAGAAGGTGACCTTGGCCAGACCGCCATCGGTCAGCTCGACGGGAACGACGGCATCGGCGCCGTGGGGTATCGGTGCGCCGGTCATGATCCGCATGCTCTGGCCCGGCGCGAGGCTCAGGGCCTGGGTGTTGCCGGCAGGGATGTCGTGGACCACGGGCAACGTGACAGGGGTCGTAGAACTGGCAGTCGCGAGGTCCAGGGCGTGAACGGCATAGCCGTCCATGGCCGAGTTGGTGAAGCCCGGCAGGGGGACCTCGCTGGTCACGTCTTCGGCAAGCACGCAGCCCTGGGCATCGAGCACATTGAGACCGATTGGCGGCAGCCGCCGCACGGTCCCCACGATGCGGGAGAAGTGCTCTTCGACAGTGATCATCGGTGTGCCGAGCCCTGGGTTGCGGACTCCCTCTCGGTCACGAACCCCGTGAGCCAGGCGGAGAAGTCAGCACCGAGCTCTCGATGCTCGACGGCCAGGCGGACCACGGCCTTGAGGTAGTCGAGCCGATCGCCGGTGTCATAGCGGCGACCGCGGAAGATGACACCGTGCACACCACCTCCGGGCGCGGAGGACTCTGCACGCTCCTGCAGGGCATCCGTCAGCTGGATCTCGTTGCCACGGCCAGGAGGGGTCTTGGCCAAGGTCTCGAATATCGACGGGTCCAGGACATAGCGTCCAATCACCGCGAGGTTGCTCGGAGCATCAACGGCCTCGGGCTTCTCGACCAGCCCCGTCACGCGAACCACGGCTCCGTCAGCGTCACCATGCGGCAGCGGTTCGACGGCTGCGCAACCATAGAGATGAATCGACTCCAGCGGTACCTCCATCAGCGCGATCACGCTGCCGCCCTTGGCCGCTCGCACCGCGATCATCGCCTCGAGCAAGTGGTCGCGATCATCGATCAGGTCGTCACCCAGCAGTACGGCGAACGGGTTGTTGCCGACGTGGTCTGCAGCGCACAACACCGCATGACCCAGCCCCAAGGGCTCGCCCTGTCGCACATAGTGGATGTTGCCGAGGTCGGTGGACTTGCGAACTCGCGCGAGGCGCAGCTCATCGCCCTTGGCCTCCAGCGCCCGCTCCAACTCCCAGTGACGGTCGAAATGGTCCTCGAGCGCGGCCTTGTTGCGCCCGGTCACCATCAGGACATCAAGCAGCCCGGCGCGCGTGGCCTCCTCGACGACGTACTGGAGAGCCGGCTTGTCGACGACCGGCAGCATCTCCTTGGGCGTCGCCTTGGTCGCCGGCAGGAAGCGAGTGCCCAGACCTGCGGCAGGAATCACCGCCTTGGTGACGCTTCCCCGTGAGAGCACGGATGCGGCAGCTTGCTCGGTCGAGGTCATGGTCCAGACAGTAGTCGGATCGTCCGCGAAGGGTGGACGCTCTGCTCTTGGAGGGGACGCGTCTCTGCCGGTCAGCCACGTCGGCGAAGTGGAGGTCAGGATTCCATCCCCTCCATCACGCCTCGCGATGAAGAAATGCTGCGTCGACGCGAATCTGTCTGTGTGGCAATGCCTTTCGTGGTGGATAAGTCTTCGGGTTGTCGGCCGGGTCGAGTAGACTAGGACACATGATCGACAAGCTGGCTCGGGCGCTCACGCTCATGCGTGAGGCCTTCGCCGACGCCCAGACCGGAGCGGCATACCTGCCGCCGGTGGACCTGGCCGGCGAGGTCGATGGCGCCCAGGCGGTGATCAA
>JBBQUB010000195.1:0-5363 GCA_038212865.1 Actinomycetales bacterium | reverse complement strand
GGTTGAACTGCGCGTCGTTGGAGCCGAACGGCACCCGGTTGATCCAGAGCAGCAGGGTCTGCCACTGGCTGGCGGCGGCCGATCCGGCGAAGAGGCCGAGCACCGCAGGAGCGGCGATCGTGGCCACGCGACGCAGCGGCTCGAGCAGCTCGCGGTAGTGGTCGAGGTTCTGCTGCTCGGCTGAGACCGGCGGATAGACGGGCCGCGTGCGGTATCCGATCAACATGCTGGAGGCGACGATCGCGGCGGTGACCAGAGCGCTCACAGCGAAGAGCCCGACCTTGGTGAGCAGCTCGACCCAGAAGACCTTGGTGAAGCCGACGCTGTCATACCAGAGGACCTCGGTCCACAGCTGAGCGCCAAGGGTGACCACCACGATGATCAGCGCCAGGATGCCCAGGGTTGGAACCAGCGGACCCCGCCGGGGCAGGGTGATGCGCGGCATTGGAGGCCGGGGGCCGGGGCCCGCGGGTCCGCCACCAGACATGCCGCCCGGAATTCCCGAGTCCGGGCCCCCTGAACCGCCGAACCAGTCTCTCTGACTCAAAATATCGCCCGATCTCGCGGTTGCTGCGCACTAAATGCCCGACACCTCTAGATACCCCAACTTACCCAGCGGCCGTGCGGTTCCCGTCAGCACCCTGTGATGCCCCAAACGTGATGCGGCAGCATGGAACCGTGACCAGCGCCTTCCAGTCGATCTTCAGTCCTCTCGTGACCTCCGCCCTCGAGACCGAGCGCCATGTGGCCGCCGCTGGATGGGACCAGCCGCCGCGCCTTTTCGCGCTGGTCAAGACTGCCAGCCTGCTCGCGCGAGAGCCGCATCTTCACGCCGACCTCGGCGAGGGCAAGGACGATGGTTACACCGCGATCGAGCAGGAAGGCCTGCTCAACACCTCGTCCCTGGAGACTCTTCTGGCCCGTCTCGCCTGGCCAGAAGATGTCGATGGCGTGGCACTTGCCGTCGAACGCCTCGTCGTGCCGCCCGAGGCCGAGCAGAACCTTCCGGACAACCCCGATCAGGCAGCTGAGACGCTCGCCGCACACCCTGACCGCAAGGACGTCCGCCTGCTCGTGGCGGTATTGCGCGATGGCGAGTCCACCTGCCTGCTGCGCCAGCGCGACCACGACACCGACGACAAGGTCGCCTCAGGCCCGGACATCGCGCCTGGTCTGGTGCAAGCGCTCGCCGCGACCCTGCGGGACTGAGCGCAAAGCTGCCGCGTATGCGGATGCCGGATGCCTACGGGCAGCGAGGCAGCGAGGACGTGCGCTTGGCCGCGATCGCTGTGACGGCCTCACGCGCCTGGCTGAACGTCGCGACCTTGACGACCTGCAAACCCTCGGGAATGTGCCCAACCACCTCGTCACAGTTCTTCGCCGGAGCAAGAAACCAGCTGGCTCCACCTCGCTTGGCACCAACCAGCTTCTGCGCAATGCCGCCGATCGGTCCGACCTGGCCCGCCCCGTCGATCGTCCCGGTGCCGGCGATCTTGGCGCCGCCGGTCAGTGCCCCGGGCGTGAGCTTGTCGTAGATCGCCAGCGAGAACATCATCCCGGCGGATGGGCCTCCGACGTCCCCCGCGTTGATGCTGACCTTGATCGGGAAGGCGAAAGCGGCTTGCAGGAAAACGCCCACCACCGTGTGCCCACCGGACTCGGCGGTCTTGACCGACAGCACTTGCTTCTTGCCCGCTCGCAGCACCGTGAACGTCGCCTTCTCGCCCGCCTTGCGCGCCCGGACCGCCTCGCGGACCGCATCCGGGGTGGTCACTGCCGCGCCGTCGATCAAGACCAGGACGTCACCCGCGCGCAGAACACCCTTGGCCGGCGAGTCCTTGCTCAGGTCCCGGACCTTGACGACCTCAGGAACCTTCTCGCCCAGCCCTCGCAGGGCCACGGCGATGGCCTCCTGCTGCGAGTCGGCCATCTCGGCGGCATTCTCCTGATCGACCTCCTGGGGGGTCACCCCTTCGGGAAACAGCTGCGCCGCGGGCACGACCGATCGGGCGTTGTCGAGATATCCCCTGACCAGGTCCCAACCGCTGACCGGGTTGCTGGGGCCTCCGAGCACTGCCACCGTGGTGAAGTCCAAGGCGCCTTTGGTGGGGTAGGTGGCCTTGCCCTCGACGGTGATCAGGGGCTTACCCCCGGGACCGTTGCCCAGCGTGTTGGTGATCGGACCGGGACTGAGGACGGCATACGGCACGTGAACCAGCCCCATGATTGCGGCGATCACGATCCCGACAAACACGGCGACAAGCCAACCCGCGGACCGCCGACTCAGGCCAGTGCCAGGTGGCTCGGCAAGGACGCTGGCGTGGCCCTGGGTGTCGATCATGGGGTGCCGACCCACTCATCACTTCCGTCGTCAAAGATCTGGTGCTTCCAGATGGGGACCGTTGCCTTGAGGGTGTCGACCAGCTCACGGCATACGTCGAACGCCGTGCCGCGGTGCACCGCACTGACCGCCACCACGACCGCAACATCCCCGATCTCGAGGTGACCCACACGGTGCACTGCGGCAACGCGGATCACATCGCCCCCCGCGGCCAGCCGCTCGGCGAGGTCTCGCAGCACCTGAGGTGCGCTCGGGTGCGAGCTGTAGTCCAGCACCTCAACGCCGTGGCCTCGGTCGCGGTCGCGCACGACGCCGATGAAGGTGGCGATGCCGCCGGCACGAGGATGCCCCACTGCCCCGATGACCTCCTCGACTGACAGGGGGGTCTCACGGATGGCGGCAAGGACCACCTCGGGGGTGACCCCCGCCTCATGTGCACCGCTGGTTCGACTCATGCTCCACCTCCCTTGCGACGACGACGTCGCATGATCGCGGCTGTGCCGACGAGCGCGACGGCTGCACTCGCTGCGCCGAGCGCCGCATCCTTGCGGTCAACCCGACGGGCCGCCACAGCATGATGCCCTCTGATGCTGTCAATGAGAACACCCAGGCAGGTCACATTGTCGTATGCCGGGTGCCAACCTGCCGCTGTCAGCGTCGCCGATGACACCGCCCAGGGATAAACCGCGTATGCGAGATCGCTTGCGGGAGTAGGCAGTATGCCCACGCGGTGCAACCTCTGCGCGGTCCCGAGGGCCACACTCTCACTGAGCTCGACCCGCCGCATCCCGGTGATGGCCTCGACCTCCGTCTGGGTCATCCAGCCCTCCGAGGCCACCGTGACCACCGGCCCGAGGCCCTGTTCGACCGTGGCTACCAGTGCGGTTGCGAGATCCTCTACGTGGCAGAACTGCCATGCCGGACATCCACCTTTGACGGTCAGCAGGCGAGGGGCCTCGAAGTGTCGGGTAATCACGGTGTCGATGTCCTGGCCCACCAGGGCCGCGGGACGGACCACCGTGACGGCAAGACCGGGATGGACCTCGGCCGCAGCCCGCAGAATCTGCTCGACGGCCAACAGGTCGCCGACCTGTCCCTCATCAGGGTCTGCGGCCAGGGGGGCGTCTTCGGGCAGCGGCACCTCGTTGGCCGGGGACGCGCCATACGTCATGGCGCTCGTGACAACGACCAGGCGCGTCACCCCAGTGGCCGCGGCCGAGATCACCACGGTCTGGATCTCGCGGACTGCCCGCTCACGCCTGGACCGAGGGCTCGCTCTGAGCTCGACGGTGAGGTCGGTGCCGGCCGCTACGTGGATGAGGGCGTCAACGCCTCGCAGCGAGCCGGCCAGATAGGGAGAGCCGAGATCGACCACCCGCCATTGCGCCCCCTCGGCGCTGCCACGCTCGGCGTCGAGCCCGACCACGGTGCCGATGGCACCCCCTGAGGCAGCCCGTGCCAGCAGCGCACGAACGATGTGGTCGCCCACCGGCGTCGCGGCACCGGTGACAGCGACGGTCATCGCCTTACGCCGGGAACGAACACGGCCCTGAGGGGAACTCACTGTGACCTCCACATGTTTACCTTGAGAGAGCATCCTCTCAGCAGGCCAAGGAGCGCGCATGTCCGATCATCCCCACCAGCAGCCGGTCAACCCCGACGAACCCGACTTTGCGGCGATGCTCGCCTCGTTGCTCGGCGACGCCGACAACCCCGAGGTCGCAAAGGCGCTCGAGGCCATGGGTATCGACAAGAGCGACCCCGCCACCATGGGAATGATCGGCGCCCAGCTCAAAGCGATGTTCGCCGGCGGCACCGCTGAGCCGTTCAACCGCGAGCTCGCCACCGACGTGGCCCGCAAGTCCGTTGCCGCACTTGGCGACTCGTCCGTGGGGGTGACCGCTCGTCGAGAGATCGAGCAGGCTGTCCAGATCGCCGGTCTCTGGCTAGACGACGTGACGGACCTCACTGCGCGCAGCGGCGTGGTCCACGCCTGGAGCCGGGCCGAGTGGGTCGACCAGACCATGCCGATGTGGAATGAGCTCGTCGCGCCGGTCGCGGTCGGGGTGAGCACCGCGGTGGTGGCCGCGATGCGCGCCCAGATGGGCGAGCTCGGAAGTGACGACCTGGCCGCGATGCCGGGCTTGCCCGCGGGCATGGACACCGGCGCGCTGATGGGCCAGATGGAGCCGATGCTGGAACGGATGAGCGGATCGATGTTCGGCGCCCAGGTCGGGCAGGCCGTGGGCGCGCTCGCCGGTGACCTGGTCAGCGGCACCGACGTCGGTCTGCCCCTCGTGCCTGGCCATGGCATCGCACTGCTGCCCGCCAACATCGCGACCTTCGCCGAGGGGCTCGAGGTCGATCTGGCCGAGGTGCGGCTCTATCTTGCGGTGCGCGAGTCCGCACGGGTCCGCCTGTTCGCTGACGTGCCCTGGCTCGGCCCCCAGCTGGTGGCCGCCGTGCAGGCCTATGCGCGCGACATCAGCATCGACACCGAGGGCATCTCGTCGGCGCTGCAGTCCATTGACCCCTCAAACCCGGTCGCCATGCAGGCGGCACTGTCGAACTCGCTGTTCGCTCCCGAGCCGAGTCAGGCACAGCGGGCGGCCCTCTCCCTGCTCGAGACTCACCTTGCCCTTGTCGAGGGCTGGGTGGACGTCGTCGCGGACCGCGCCACCAGCGAGCATCTGCCGCACACGGCGGCGCTGGGCGAGGCGGTCAGGCGGCGGCGGGCCTCCGGCGGCCCGGCCGAGCGGATCTTCAGCCAGCTGGTCGGCCTCGAGCTGCGCCCGCGTCGGTTGCGGGACGCCGCCAACCTGTGGGCCGCACTGGAGTCAAAGGGAGGGGCAGCAGCGCGTGACGCAGCGTGGGCTCACCCCGATGTTGCACCGACCGCCTCCGACCTCGACGACCCGCTCGGCTACGTCGACCGGTTCACCAACGGAGATGCCAGGGATGAGATGGACGCCGCACTGGACGCCCTGCTCTCAGAAGGTGACTCGAGCAAACCCTAGATAGT
>JBBQUB010000194.1:0-5393 GCA_038212865.1 Actinomycetales bacterium | reverse complement strand
GGCTCCGCGGGTGATCCTGGCCAACAGCAACCTTGTTGGCGACTGGGCGACCTGGCCGGAGTTCCGCAGGCTCGAGCACCTGGGCCTGACGATGTACGGCCAGATGACCGCCGGCTCGTGGATCTATATCGGAACCCAGGGCATCCTCCAGGGGACCTTTGAGACCTTCGCCGCAGTGGCCGACAAGCGCTTCAACGGCACTCTTGCCGGCACGCTGACCCTCACTGGTGGTGCCGGTGGGATGGGTGGGGCCCAGCCGCTGGCCGTGACCATGAACGAGGGTGTCTGCTTGCTCGTCGATGTCGACGAGACCCGCCTGCGGCGGCGGGTGGAGCACCGTTACCTCGACGTCGTTGCCGAGGATCTCGATGACGCGATCGCTCAGTGCGTGGCCGCCAAGCGGGACCGCAAGGCCCTCTCGGTGGGCCTCGTCGGCAACTGCGCCAGCATCTTCCCAGAGCTGCTTCGTCGCGGTGTGGAGATTGACATCGTCACCGACCAGACCAGTGCGCACGACCCGCTGTCCTACCTCCCTGAGGGCATCGACCTGGCCGACTGGCACGACTATGCCGAGAAGAAGCCTGAGGAGTTCACCGACCGGGCTCGTGCCTCTATGGCCAAGCAGGTCCAGGCTATGGTCGAGTTCCAGGACGGCGGCGCCGAGGTCTTCGACTACGGCAACTCGATCCGGGCCGAGGCCCAGCTGGGTGGATACGAAAGGGCATTCGAGTTCCCGGGCTTCGTGCCGGCATACATTCGTCCGTTGTTCTGTGAGGGCAAGGGTCCCTTCCGCTGGGCGGCGCTCTCGGGCAACCCGGACGACATCCACAAGACGGACAAGGCGGTGATGGATCTGTTCCCCGACAACGACCGCCTCCAGAAGTGGATGCGCGCCGCGGGCGAGAAGGTCGCCTTCCAGGGTCTCCCCGCGCGCATCTGCTGGCTGGGCTACGGCGAGCGCGACGTCGCCGGCCTGAAGTTCAATGAGATGGTCGCCTCTGGTGAGCTCGATGCGCCCATCGTGATCGGCCGCGACCACCTCGATGGCGGCTCTGTGGCATCCCCCTACCGCGAGACCGAGTCCATGGCCGACGGCTCGGACGCGATCGCCGACTGGCCACTGCTCAACGCCTTGATCAACACGGCCTCCGGCGCCACGTGGGTCTCGATACACCACGGCGGCGGCGTGGGTATCGGCCGCTCGATCCACGCTGGTCAGGTCTCGCTGGCCGACGGCACGGCACTGGCGGCCGAGAAACTGGCTCGCGTTCTGACCAACGACCCGGGCATGGGTGTCATTCGCCACGTCGACGCGGGCTACGACATCGCCGAACGGGTCGCCGTGGAGCGGGGGGTCAGGGTCCCGATGCGCGAGGGTCAGTGACGTCGGCAACCTGAGCGGCGAGAGCCCGTATGACGTCGCTGCCGTCCGCGGTCAGGGCGACCCCAGGAGCCCCACCACCGAGCGAGATGGTCCGGCCCGCAACGGTCTCGTCGGCGATGACGGGCCAGTCGTGGGTCGACCCGAAGGCCGTGATCGTCCCCCGTTCGTATCCGGTGACGTCCCTGGCAACCAAGGCATCAGGCATGGACAGGCGTCTGACTCCTAACAGGCCTCGCAGCTTGGGCCACGAGATCTCGCGGTCACCGGGCACGAGGATGAAGAGGAAGTCGTCCTCGGCTCGGCGCACCACCAGCGTCTTGACGATGTCCTTTGGCTCGATCCCTCGTGCCGCAGCGGCCTCATCCAGACTGCGCACCGGTCCGTGGCGGCTCACCGTGTGCGCGACACCAGCGGCGGTGATGGCCGCGATCGCCCGGGCCGATCCTTCAGCTTCCATGACGAGCAGCCTAGGTTGAGGCCATGACTCTTGACGCCACGTTCGACTCAGTGACATTCGACCGGATGTGGTCGGCGATCGAGCCCATTGGCCGCGATGAGAGCACAGGTGGCTACCGACGCTATGCGTGGACCCGCGTGGATGCGACCCTGCGCGAGTGGTTCGCCGGTGAGGCGGTCGCGCGCGGCCTCGACCTGGTGATCGACCGAGCCGGCAACCAGTGGGCGTGGTGGGGCGATCCCGATGCTGCCGTCGCCGCCAGGCGCCCAGGCGTGGTGATCGGTTCCCACCTCGACTCGGTTCCGGACGGCGGGGCCTTCGACGGCCCGCTGGGGGTGGTCTCGGCCCTGGCGGTGATCGACGCCCTGAGAGCCAAAGGTTTCGCGCCTTCACGCCCCATCGCCGTCGTGAACTTCGTCGATGAGGAGGGCGCGCGGTTTGGTATCGCCTGCGCTGGATCCCGTTTGATCACAGGGAGGCTCGACGCCGACAAGGCTCGGGGGCTCCGCGACGCGGATGGGGTAACGATGGCCGAGGCGATGACGGCCGCTGGTCACGACACTGAGCATGTGGGTCCGGATGGGGAGACATTGAGCCGGGTCGGGACCTATGTCGAGCTGCACGTGGAGCAGGGTCGCGGTCTGATCGACCTGGGTCGTCCCCTTGCCGTGGGCTCGGTCAGTTTGGCCCACGGGCGCTGGCGCATCGACCTGGACGGCGAAGCGAACCACGCAGGGACCACCCGGCTGGAAGATCGGCACGACCCGATGCTCGCTCTGGCGACGACGGTCCTGGCGGCTCGCGAGGCTGCCAGCGCGCACGGGTGCGTCGCCACAGTGGGCAAGGTGCGCGTGGAACCCAACGGTGTCAACGCAATTCCTTCGCGAGTGACCGCCTGGCTCGACGCTCGAGGCCCCGGCGAGGCGGAAGTTCGGGCTGTCGTGGAGGCCGTGGGACGTCAGTCCGGCAGCGCCGCCGTCGAGGAGTCCTGGACCCCGGAGACAGCTTTTGACGTGCCGTTGTCAGAGCGGCTCTCGGCCCTGCTCGATGACGCACCGATTCTGGCGACAGGGGCCGGTCACGATGCTGTGACCCTTGCTGCTGCCGGACTTTCGACCGCCATGTTGTTCGTCCGCAACCCCACTGGTATCTCGCACTCACCGCTGGAGTTCGCCGCGCGCGAGGACTGCCACCGCGGCGTCGAAGCTCTGACCCAGGTCACCGAGGAACTCACTCGATGACCCCTGTTTCCCCGGTCCATTCCCCGTCTGAGGCGCCCCGTACCCAGATGTGGTGGGCGGTATACGCCCTGCTCCCCTCAGGCGTTGCGCGAAACGTGACCTTCGAGGTCACGGGCGGCCGGTTCACTATGATCACCCCGGACACCCTGGTGGGCGACTCCCAGGTTCTGCCCGGAGTCATCCTGCCCGGTCTGGCCAACGCCCACAGCCACGCCTTCCACCGGGCGATGCGCGGGCGCACGCACGATGGCAAGGGCACCTTCTGGACCTGGCGCGAGCGGATGTATGCCGTTGCGGCGCAACTGGATCCGGACTCCTACCTCGCGCTCGCCACCGCGACCTACGCCGAGATGGCGCTGGCTGGAATCAGCGCTGTTGGAGAGTTCCACTACCTGCACCACGCTCCAGGCGGGGTGTCCTACGATGATCCCAACGCTATGGGTGAGGCCCTGAGCCAGGCCGCGGCCGAGGCGGGAATCCGGCTGACCCTGCTCGACACCTGCTACGTGGCCGGAGGGTTGAGCGCCACCGGGCATGGCCCTCTCGAAGCGAGACAGAAGCGCTTCGGCGATGGCCATGCCGACCGTTGGTCGCAGCGGGTCGCGGGTCTGAAGGAGACCGACGGGATGCGCGTCGGGGCAGCCATCCACTCCGTGCGGGCCGTGCCACGAGAGCAGCTCGGCCTTGTCGTTGCGGCGGCCGCAGGTCGGCCACTGCACGTCCATCTTTCGGAGCAGCCAGCCGAGAACGAGGCCTGTCTGGGGTTCTACGGCATGACACCCACCGCGCTGCTGGAAGCTGAGGGCGTGTTGGGCCCCTTGACCACCGCGGTCCATGCGACACACCTGACCAACCAGGACATCGCGACGTTGGGTCGCACCCGCACGACGGTCTGCCTCTGCCCCACGACCGAGCGGGACCTGGCTGACGGCATCGGACCGGCCCGGAGGTTGCATGACGCTGGCTCGCCGATCACCTTGGGCTCCGACCAGCATGCCGTCATCGACCTGCTCGAAGAGGCCCGGGCTCTGGAGATGAACGAGCGTCTGGAGTCGTTGCAACGTGGGCGATTCCGCCTTGATGAGCTGTTGTCGGCAGCCACGCGGCACGACAGCCTGGGCTGGTCAGATGCAGGACGGCTCGCGGTCGGCGCCCGCGCGGATCTCGTCGCCGTCAGGCTCGACAGCCCAAGGACCGCAGGGAGCGCCCCGGGGCAGATCATCCTGTCGGCCACCGGCGCCGACGTCGACACCGTGATCGTGGACGGCAAGACCGTGGTGGTCGATGGCCGACACCTGCTTGGTCACGTCGGGACGATGCTGCAGAAGGCGATTTAACCCCTGTGGGAGTCCTCATGACCGCGACGGTGATCACCGGTATCGCAGAGCTGGTCACCAACGACGACCTGCTGGACGGTGCCGACCACTCGGAGCGCGTTGGCCTCCTGCGCAATGCCGCGGTGATCGTCGAGGCCGGGCTCGTCGCCTGGGTCGGTCCTGCTGGCCAGGCACCGGAGGCGGATGAACGCCGGGACGTCGGCGGGCGCGCCGTCATCCCCGGCTTTGTGGACTCGCACTCGCACCTGGTCTTTGCCGGAGACCGTGCTGCGGAGTTCGCGGCCCGGATGACCGGCCTTCCTTATGACGGCGGCGGGATCGCCAACTCGGTCAAGGCCACCCGGGCGGCCAGCGATGGAGAGCTACGCACGCTGGTCGCCGCACGGGTCGCCGAGATGCGCGCCCAGGGTACGACCACCGTCGAGATCAAGGGCGGTTACGGTCTCAACGTCAAGGATGAGGCGCGTTCGCTGCGCATCGCGGCCGAGTTCACTTCTGAGACAACGTTTCTCGGTGCCCACGTGGTGCCGCCGGAGTTTGCCGAGCGGCGCTCCGATTACGTCGAGCTGGTCACCGGCGAGATGCTCGCGGCCTGCGCCCCCCATGCCCGCTGGATCGACGTGTTCTGTGAGCCGCACAGCTCGCACGCCTTCACCGAGGACGAGGCTCGCGTCGTGTTGACTGCAGGTCGGGACGCCGGTCTCGCCCTGCGGGTGCACGGCAACCAGCTTGGCCACGGTCCGGGCGTGCGCCTCGCGGTGGAGGTGGGCGCGGCGAGCGTGGACCACTGCACGTTCCTGAGCGAAACTGATATCGAGGCACTGGCTGCCGCATCGGATACCACGGTTGCCACCCTCCTGCCCGGTGTGGAGTTCTCCACCAGATCGCCCTACCCGAACGCGCGGCACCTGCTTGATGCCGGCGTGAGTATCGCCTTGGCCAGCGACTGCAACCCCGGCACCTGCTACTCGTCC
>JBBQUB010000193.1:0-5429 GCA_038212865.1 Actinomycetales bacterium | reverse complement strand
CCATCACCGAAAGGTCCAGCTGCGGAATGAAGTTAGAAGGAAACACGATCTTTTCATGACCGTTCACGACGAATGGCTGCATGTGCCACATCCTTTGAGGGTCTTGGGTCCTGAGGAGTGCTTGGTCTTGGTCCCTGACGGGCGTTCTTTGTCGGTCTCTGGCCCTTATCGAGCTACATGTCCAGTCCGCCGTTGACGCCCCAGACCTGGCCAGTGATGTATGCGGAGGCGTCCGAGGCCAGGAAGTGGACCACGCGGGCGATCTCTTCGGGATGGCATAGGCGGCCGACCGGAATGGTCGACCTAATCCTGTCCAGCACCTTTTCCGGCACGCTCTCCAGCATCTCGGTCGCCACATAGCCGGGTGTGACCGTGTTCACGGTGACACCGACTCCTGCCTCTTCCAGCTTGCCCGCCCGGGCCAGGAGGAACGCCGCCTCTTTGGCGAGGGTCTTGGTCAGGCCTAGCAACCCTGCCTTGGACGCTGAGTAGTTCGCCTGACCGATAGCCCCGGTCTCGCCGATGACCGAGGAGACGAAGATGATGCGGCCAGTCCCCCGCTCCACCATGTGCTCCAGCGCCGGCTGAGCCATGAAGAATGAGCCCGACAGGTTCACCGCAATAACCGTGTTCCACTCCTCTACCGACATTTTCATGGCCATCTTGTCCATGGTGATACCAGCGTTGTTGACCAGGATGTCGATCCTGCCGTGCTGGTCGAGCACCTCTTGAACCACCCGGTGGCAGTCTTCGGGGAGAGACACGTTGCCCTGGTGGATGGTTGCTCGCCCGGGACCGTCGAAGTCGTGCTCAAACTCCTCGACGAAAAGACGGGCTCGGTCCTGGTTTCCGGTGTACCCCGCGGCGACGGACGCGCCCTGACTGGCCAGGCTCCTGCAGATCGCGGCGCCAATACCCCGGGTGCCTCCAGTGACCAGTGCTACCCGACCGGCGAGCTTCTCGCCTATCACCCCGGTGGCTGGTTCGACGATGGTCGAGCTCACGTTGTTCATGAGGTACCTTCCCCGGTGGATGGCCAAGTGTTGCTGTGTGCCATGACGGTCTCGCTCTGGCTCAACCCATCGGCGGTGGTGGTTGGCTTTTCGGCGACGAGCACGGCCCACACGACCTTGCCGCCGTCGGCGGCCTGAAGGACTCCGAACCCGCGAGAGAGGCCCGTGACGAGGCTGATCCCTCGCCCGTGCGTATCGGCGAGCCTGGGGCGCCGCTGACGCGGCAGATCTGGGCTCTTGTCTCGAACCGTGAGGCGCAGGATCCCCATGCTCCAGGCGACGGACAACTCGATGTCCGTGCTGGCGTGGATCGTTGAGTTGGTCACCAGCTCGCTGACCACCAGGGAAGCCGCGGGAATGTATGGCCCCAGCCCCCAGCCCAGCAGGACCCGGGCGACGAAGTCCCGCGAGGCTCGCGGCGCGGTCGGATGTGGTGTGAGTCGCAGGCAGGCAACGTCCGGGACGGGGGTGGCCAGCACTGCCGATACCGCGGGGATCATCTCCGCCGTGACGATCAGGTGCCCGCCTTGGGGGTGGGCGCTCAGCGCCTCGCGGACCCTTGGGTCCGGGCAGACCACCGCCACGGGGATCCCGGGCCAGTCGGACACATGCCTTCCTGCGGTTGCGAGCACCTGCACCGCCCCGTGATCGGGGCCCTCGGGCACCGCCGACAGATCGCAGACCACTCCACGAGGCCTGTCGGCCAAGGCGAGCTGGATCTCGCGGTCAAGGTCGTCGACCACATCGCCATGCCAGCCGGCCACCTCAAGAACCACCACCCGACCCTTGGCGCGCCGGATTACCCTTACCTGCGGGACCGCAGTCGGCCGCGCGGCCGATCGCACCGGCGGCTCGTTCGGGGCGGAGGCCGCGGACCGCGTCGGGCACCAGACGACGTGGTGGTCGAAGTCTCCAAAAGAATTGTTGGGATGGCTCGGTAGCGGGGCGATGGCGAACTCGATTCGGTGGTCCCGGAATAAGAGGACACGGGCCACCGAGGTTCTGGAGCAGCACGAAGCGGTGAGGACGCCACCAGATATCTGGAGTGGCGCACGACATAGACTATACACCGATAAACCCCCAGAAACTATAGTTCGGGCGGCGGTCTTCACGGCATCGAGGACACGTCTCTTCTATGGAATAGCCCGGGCCGTCATTCTCCGTGCGGTCGCGGCACGGCTCAGTGCACAGAGGGGACCAGGCCCAGCGCGGCGAGCACCCTTGGCTCGTCAGTGAAGTCGCCGATCAACACTCTCACCGGGAGGGGTAGCTCCTTGATCAGAGTGGGCACAGCCAATACCCCGCGGGAGACAACCTCGGCGGGCTGCTGGTAGATGTCGACAACCCTGAGGTCGTAGCCGAAGGGAGAGTGCCGGTCGCACATGTCGCGCAGCCGAAGCACTGCCCGCTCGGACGCTTGTGAGGCTCCGCCGACGAACAGCGTCAGGTGAAGCCGATCCGGGGTGGGCGCCCTTTCGCGTGCCTGGGATTCGGAGGAGGCGCTCACGATTCGGAATCCGGAGGTGTGACGCTGCGCCGCCGACCCTGCGCCAACCGGTCCTGCAGCACGGCCTCTTGCCGCTGCTCGCTCGCCTCGATCAGTCGCTGGGTCAGTCTCTCCTCGGCCGCAAAGTCCGCGCGCAGCGTCTCCACGTGTGCGTCGACGGACTCCCTGCGGGACTCCAGCGCGCGGGCGAGCTCCGCCGACTCCAGCGACAGCTCCTGCATACTGGCCCGCTCGGCACTCTCCGCAGCGATGCGCGCCGAACCTGTGAGTACCCCATCGGCTCCGATGACTACCGGGACAACCTCCACCCCGGCGTCGCTGAAGACGAACTCGCGGATCTGGTTCGAGTGCGCCGTACCACGGCTCTTGAGTACGTACATTCCACGGTTGCGCTCCCCGAGAGCCGTCAGCATGACCAGCTCCACTGAGGTGTCGACCAATGAAGAGATGTTGATGATGGACTGCGCAAGGTCGGTCTCGTCGGTCAGGACCGTCATCACGGCAGTGATTCCCGCCGACTTGAGGTAGTAGACCTGGCGCATGAGCATGGCCGACACATCGAAGGCAGTCGCTCCGCGGGCCAGGCTGCTCACCGGGTCTATCACCACCAACGTCGGCGTGAGCTCCTGGATCATGCGCTGCAACATGGCCAGGTGGTCTTCCAAACCACGGTTGGTCGGCCGCTCACAGTGGAAGTGCAGCAGCCCCCGCTCCACCCAGCCGGCCAGGTCCATCCCGACCGAGGCCAGGTTGCGATGGATCTCGGACTCGGACTCCTCGAAGCTGAAGAACACCACGACCTCCCCGCGTTGGCAGGCGGCTTCGGCGAAGCTCGCGGCGATCGTGGTCTTGCCGGTGCCGGACGATCCACTGACCAGGACGCCACTGCCTCGGAACACGCCGCCCCCGCCGAGCATCTCGTCCAGTCCCGGCACGCCGGTGGAGACCCGCTCGGCGCTGACATGCTTGTTCAGCTCGAGCGAGGTGATGGGTAGTACCTCAAGTCCGTGCGTGCCGATCAGGAACGGGTACTCGTTTCTGCCGTGATTCGAGCCCCGGTACTTCAGCACCCGGAGCCGGCGGGTAGCCGTGTCCTGGGACACCCGGTCGTCGAGCACCACGACACAGTCGGAGAGGTACTCCTCGATGCCGTGCCGCGTGAGCGTACCTTCGCCACGCTCGCCGGTGATCACGGTGGTCAGCTGCCGGTCCTTGAGCCAACGAAACAGCCGCCGCAGTTCGGACCGAATCAGGGCGGGCTTGCTGAAAGCCGCGAACAACGCCTCCACGTTGTCGATGGCGACCCGTTTCGCGCCGATCTGCTCCACCGCCCAAGCCAGCCGGACCATCAGCGCCTCAAGGTCGAACTCGCCGGTATCGATGGACTGCGGCTCAAGGATCAGCGCGTCGACCAGCAACCGGCCGTCCGCCTCCAGCCCATCGAGGTCGAAGTCGAGCGAGCTGACGTCGGCCACCACGTCGGCCCGGTTCTCCTCGAACGTGATCAACACTCCGGGCTCGCCGTAGTCGGTGATGCCGTTGACCAGGAACTGCATCGCAAACAGGCTCTTGCCCGCGCCCGGGGGCCCGCACACCAAGGTGGGCCGCCCGGCGGGCAGCCCACCGCCGGTGATCTCGTCAAAGCCCTTGATCCCCGTTGGGCTCTTGGGCAACAGCGAACGCTGCTGCTCTTCGAGGTCAGCCTGAGTCGTCATTCACATGCTCCGATCGAGGAACCCGCCGGTTTGTCGACTCTGATTATCCGGCAGGCCGCTAGCCGGGCAACAGGCCTGCGGCCCAAGAATTAGGCTGGTGCTCGAGGCTTAGCCCAGACGTAGAATTGGCGAAGCATGGCACCGGCCGATGAGGCACGATCCGTAGGCTACGGTTCTGCCGCCGCAGTGAGTCGCCAATCCGCAGGTCACGACGGGACGGACATTCTTCACGATGTATGACGAGTCCTTGTTCATGCAGGCTTTGTCACGATTCGCCGTGGTTCTGCCCGAGCGCTATGACCTGCAGGAAGCACTGAGCGAGCTCACCGAGAGCGTCACCGGGGTGTTGGGTCTGTGCGGTAGCTGGGTCACGATGGGCGACGATGGACGGCTTGGCTTCCTGACTGCGGTCACCCAGGCTTCGGAGGAGATGGAGCGCGATCACTCCCAGCTACACCCCTTCCCGTGCCCCTGCCGAGACGCATACTCCACCGGCGAGGTGGTTCGGGTGACCGACATCCGCGAGGAGTCCACCCGCTGGCCCGAGTTCTCGGCCTCCGCCACCCGCCTGTCCATAGCCGGGGTCGCCGCGATCCCTATGCGGCTGGCCGACCAGGTCGTTGGCGCTCTGAACCTCTACTCTCCCCGGCCGCGGGAATGGTCGGATGAGGACGTTGCGGTGGCCGGGGTGCTAGCCGACATGGCAACCAGCTACGTGGTCAACGCCTCTTCGTTGCGCCAGCAGGAACAGCTCAGCGAGCAGCTCCAGGAAGCGCTGGACTCAAGAGTCGTCATCGAGCAGGCCAAGGGGATCATCGCCCACAAGAACTCAGTCACCCTCGCGCAGGCCGATCAGCGCATGCGCTCGCACGCCGACAACAACAACGCCAGTCTGCGGGTCGTAGCCGAGGCGATCGTTGCCGTGGGACTCAAGGTGTGAGCGCGGCCAACGCCAGCGTCCTTCATCGGTCCCTGAGTTCGGGCTCATCTTCCGTGGGACACGCTTGCTGCTGAGCTGATCACAGGAGAGGTGCCGTTGATCGAGTCTTAGCACCTAGGTGGCTGGTGTTCAACGGGTGTTTGTTGGGGCCGGTGTGGTTGAGTCGCCGGCTGTGAGCCGGGTTTGTGGGGGGTCGGGACTCGCGGATCCTTTTGATGGCAAACAGTTTCGGGGCTGCCATGAGCCATTGTCGG
>JBBQUB010000192.1:0-5602 GCA_038212865.1 Actinomycetales bacterium | reverse complement strand
GACGCTGGCGGATGCCAAACCGGCGGACAGGTAGACGGCGCCGATGACGGCTTCCATGGTGTCGGCCAGGATCGATGCCTTGTCACGCCCTCCGGTGCTCTCCTCACCGTGGCCCAGGAAGATGTAGTCGCCCAGGCTCAGGGTGCGCGCCACCTCAGCCAGTGCGCGCATGTTGACAACCGCGGCCCGCAGCTTGGCCAGCTGGCCCTCGGCGAGGTCCGGGTGCACGGCATAGAGGCTGTCAGTGACCACCAGTCCCAGGACCGAGTCACCAAGGAACTCCAGGCGTTCGTTGTTCGGCAGCCCGCCATTCTCGTAGGCGTAGGACCGGTGCATCAGGGCACGCAAGAGCAAGGCCTCGTCGATCCTCTGGCCAACCACCTCAAACACGTGGGCGGCCAGAGGGCCGACGGGTCGCTGCGATGTGCGGTCCCCACCCGGGGACCGAGGCAGGCTCACCCGCAGGTTGATCGGATCAGCCCTGGTGCTCGCTGCGCTCCGCAACGCCGTAGTGGCGTCCGGCGTAGATACCACAGGAAGGGCACGCGATGTGCGGCTGCTTGGGGGCAGAGCACTGCGGGCATGGGGTCAGCGTGGTCGCCGTCGCCTTCCAGTTCGCGCGACGCGAACGGGTGTTGGAGCGCGATGTCTTCCGCTTCGGGACAGCCACGTCAGTTCACTTTCTGTTGGTGTGAGGAGCCTGTTGAGTGTTCGGAGCCTCTAGATTGCCGGGAGGTGTCGCAATGCTCTGCAACGCCGCCCATCGTGGGTCAAGCTGGTCGTGGTGATGCGTCGGGTCATCGGCCAGGTGCACCCCGCACTGGGGACACAACCCGGGACAGTCGGCCCGGCATACGGGTTGGAACGGCATGGCCGGAACCATGGCATCCCGGAGCACAGGCTCGAGGTCGAACAGGTCGCCCACGAGCTCGTACACCTCGTCATCATCGTCTTCGGTCGCCACCTCGTGGTGATGAGCCGCGCGATCGGCGTAAGCGAACAGCTCCTGGAAGTGACCCCCCACATGTCGGGTGATCGGATCCAGGCACCGCACGCAGGCACCGGTTGCCGTGGCATGTGCCGAGCCGGTCACCAGGACACCCTCGACAACGGACTCCAACCGAAGTTCCAGCTCGATGGGCTGGCCCGGCGGTATGGCGATCAGTTCGATGTCACCGAGGTCATCCGGAGCCGGAACGGTCCGTTGCATCTCGACCATGGACCCTGGACGTCGGCCGAGCTCCCGGGTGTCGAACACCAGGGGCAGGCGCGGGTTCAGGCGGTTCATGGCTTCCGATGATGGCGGTCTGTCGTCGATTCCTTGTGACATGGCCCGGCCCACGCACACAAGACGTAGACCGACGCATCAGATTACCGGAGGGAACGGCGTTCGCCCAAATGGGGCGTCATCCTCGGGGAGCCCCTCCGAGCGGGCCAGATCAGCCGCCCGGCGAGCCGCCAGCCGCTCTCGACCGTTCTTCACCTGCGATCCGAGCTGACCCAGCACCACCTCGAACTCGCCAAGCTTGCGGTCGACGTAGTCGTCAGCGTCTGCCAGCAGCCGGGTCGCCTCGGCCCGCGCCTCCGTGGCCACCTCCGCAGCGCGCTCACGAGCGGCCACCAGGACATCGCTCTCTTCGAGCAGCTGATCACGTTCGAGTCGGGCCACCACCAGCAGGCGCTCCGCCTCCTCGCGACCGGACGAGACGACGGCGTCACGGTCGGACAACAGGGCCTCGGCGTGCCCCAGGCTGGCCGGCAGGACCTCCCGCAAACGCTCGAAGGCCTCGAGCATCTCGGTGCGGTTGACCAGACAGGACGCCGACATCGGCATGGCCTTGGCCTCACGAACCGTCGCGGTGATCTGGTTGAGCTGGTCGTGGACGTCCACAGGAGCTCAGCTTCCTTCCGGGTTGTGGAGCCGCGCCAGAAGAGCCGCGCGCACCTCCTCGGGCACAAGGCCGCTGATGTCACCACCAAGAGCGGCGACCTCCTTGATCAACGAGCTCGAGACGTGACCGAACTTGGGATCGCCCGGCAGGAACACCGTCTCGACCCCCGTCAGGTGTCGGTTCATCTGAGCCATGGGCAGCTCGTAGGCAAAGTCGGTGCCACCTCGCAGTCCCTTGACGACCGCCTGGGCGCCCGCCTCGCGGCAGATGTCCACCAACAGCCGCCCGGTGAAAGCCTCGATTCGCACATTGGGCAGGGCCGACAAGGCTGCGTCGAGCAGCTTGATCCGCTCTTCGATGCCGAAGCCGCCCCGCTTGGCAGGGTTGTGCAGCACGGCGACAACCACCTCGTCGTAGAGCATCGCGGCACGGGAGATCACGTCGACGTGGCCCATCGTCACCGGATCGTAGGACCCCGGACACACGCACCGGCGCTGCTGGTTCGTCACGCAGCCGAACCTAGCAGCGACTGAGCCACCAGGGGGCAGCCAACTCCGCACGGCTCAAGCAACGCCGCGGGGGCCGGCGAAGTCCGCAAACCACATCTTGGTATCGCCGTAGCGCCTCTCCCCCGCGCCATCGAGACCGTCCGGCCAGCGAGGCTCCGGCGACCGCGCCGACCTCTCGACCACCACCAGTGCGTCCGCACTGAGCCAACCGTGGGTCACCAGCATCATGAGCACGTCGGCCAGCGCCTCCTCGGTGACGTTGTAGGGCGGGTCTGCCATAACCAGATCACGCGGCACGTCTCCCGAGGCCGGACCTGAGAGCAGCGCCCGCTCCACGATCTCGTTCCGGACGATCAGACCGGCCAGGTTCAGCTCGGCGATGTTCTTGCGCACCACCGCGGCTGCGGCGCGGTCGGACTCGACAAAGAGAACGCTCGCGGCCCCACGGCTGGCCGCCTCGAGCCCTAGCGCCCCGGAACCGGCATACAGGTCAAGGACATTCGCGTGGTTAATCACATCGAGATGTTCAAGCCTCGAGAACAGCGCCTCGCGCACCCGGTCGCTTGTCGGTCGGGTGCCGCTGCCCCGGGGCGTGGTGATGTGGCGACCTCCGGCGAGCCCAGAGATGATGCGTGTCATCCGCGGGTCACCCTCGCTCCAGGTAGGCGGCTTGCTCGTCGTCGAGGGCCGAGCCGATGACACCGCGCAGTACCAGGTGTCGCTCAAGACCTGGATCCGAGTTGACGATGGCGAAGGCGTCCTCGCGGGCCTGCAGGATGAGGTCCTCGTCGCGGAGCAGCTTCAGGAGGCGCAGCTGCGACTTTCCGCCGCTCTGGCGGGCCCCCAGGACATCGCCCTCCCTACGCTGTTCGAGGTCGAGCCTGGCCAATGAGAATCCGTCATTCGTGGCGGCGACGCCGATCAGTCGTTGCTGAACCCCCTCGGACTCGGTCTCGGTCACCAGCAGGCACAGTCCGGGCGAGGTCCCACGCCCGACGCGACCTCTGAGCTGGTGCAGCTGGGAGATCCCGAAGCGATCGGCATCCATGATGACCATGACCGTGGCATTGGCCACATCCACGCCCACCTCGATCACGGTCGTGGCCACCAGGACGTCGATCGTGCCCGCGGCGAACGCTCGCATGACCGAGTCCTTGTCATCGGCGGCCATCCGGCCATGCAGAACCGCAATCCTCAGGCCGGACAGCGCAGGGTTGTCGCCCAGCTCGCCCGCCATCTCCAGGACGCTTCGCGGCTCACGGGCCGAGGGCGGCGCCGACTCGTCAACATCGAACGTGACCTCGACCTCCTCGTCGGACGAGTCCTGCTTGGTGGCGGGGGAATCTGGGTCCGAGGCGACCTCGCCGATCCTTGGACAGACCACGTAGGCCTGGTGCCCCGCCCGGACCTCCTCGGCAACTCGCTCCCAGGTGCGTTGGAACCAGCGGGAGTTGCTCACCACGTGCGTGGCAATCGGCGAACGCCCCTTGGGGAGCTCGGTCAGGGTGGAGGTCTCCATGTCGCCGAACACCGTCATGGCGACACTTCGCGGAATAGGCGTTGCGGTCATCACAAGAACATGTGGAGGTTGCTTTCCCTTGCTGCGCAACGCATCTCGCTGCTCGACGCCGAAGCGGTGCTGCTCGTCGACGACCACGAGCCCGAGATCGAAGAACTGGACGTGCTCCTGGATCAGGGCGTGTGTGCCAATGACGATCCCTGCGTCACCCGATGCGGACTCGAGCAGGGACTTGCGCCGTGTGCCGGTGGGCTGACTGCCGGTCAGCAGCGTCACCTTGGTGCCGATCTCGCTGCCGCCGAGCAGGCCGCGCTCGGCAAGGTCACCCAGCATCGAGGTGATCGACCGGAAGTGTTGTGAGGCAAGGACTTCGGTGGGTGCTAGCAGGGCCGCCTGCCCGCCTGAGTCGATCACCGACAGCATCGCCCGCAGCGCGACGACGGTCTTGCCTGACCCGACCTCGCCCTGGAGCAACCGGTGCATCGGGTGTTCGCTGGCCAGATCCTTGGCGATCTCGGCAGCCACGTCCTGCTGACCAGCGGTCAGCTCGAACGGTATCCGGGCATCGAAGGCTTCGAGTAGCCCGCCCGGACGCGGCGACCGCGGGGTCGTGCGCAGTTCGTTGGTCGCGATCCTGCGTTGGGCAAGGATGGCCTGCACCGTGAACGCCTCGTCGTAGCGCAGTCGATCCATGCCGCGCTTGACGTCAGCCCTGGTCCGGGGCAGGTGCAGGAGCCGGTAGGCATCGAGCAGACCCACCAGGTGGCGCTGGAGACGCAGTTCATCGGGCAACGGGTCGGGGACGTCGTCTAGCTGGTGGAACACCAGTCGCGCTGCTTTGGTGATGTTCCAGGAGTCAAGCTTGGGGACCTCCAGGTAGATCGGGACCAGGCCGCCTGCATAGGTCTCCATGGCATGGTCGGTGTCTTCCTCGTCGAACAGCTCGTAGTTCGGGTGGGCGAGCTGCCAGGTGGACCTGAATCGCGCGATCTTGCCAGCGAACAAGCCTCTGCGCCCCGGCTTGAGCCGGTCGACGTGCCCATAGGGCTTGAAGAAGGTCAAGGTCATCTCGTTGCCGCCCGGGTCGTCCACGACCACCGTCAACATGTTTCCTCGGCGTTGACGCATTGGATGCATGGTGGCCGTCTTCACTGTGGCGACGACGACGGTGTACTCGTCTTCATGGAGCAGACTGAGGTTGGTCGTGGTCGCAGGGTCGATGTATCGGCGGGGCAGAAACGCCAGGAAGTCGGCTACGTTCTCGAGCCCGCGCGAGGTCTTCAGCTTGGCTGCGGTGGTTCCCAGGATGCTCTTGAGTGGAGTGGACAGATCGGCCATGTCACTCCACCCCGAGCAGCAGCGGATAGGTCCCTTGGCCGCCCTCGACCATGCTGACCTCGAGATCCCCGTGCCCCACGTTCGCCGCGGCAGCCACAACTGCAGCGAGCTCGGGTCCGGCGTCGGTCCCGCTGATGACGGTCAGCCGTTCGCCACCGCTGGCGAGGAGCCGCGCCACCACCTCAGCACCAACAACGGCCAGATCCTGGCCGATGACGGCGACCTCACCGTCGAGCACGCCCAGCACATCACCCGGATGGCAGACGCCGGCAACGGTCTGCGCCTCCTTGTTGGCTACCGTGATCGCTCCGTGTCGGGTCGCCCCAGCGGCGCTGCTCATGGCT
>JBBQUB010000191.1:0-5606 GCA_038212865.1 Actinomycetales bacterium | reverse complement strand
AGTCGGGTCCCGAGCTCCTCGCCCGTTGCGCGGACACGCTCGCGCACGAGCATCAGCTCGTCGCCGACAGCAGCATCACTGACTCCAACGGACCCGGAAACCCCTGTGGGCGCCCGGTACTCACCGAAGACCTCGCGCAGGGCATGGGCCCACTCTCCGGTGGTGACACCCGCGCGGGCCGCTTCCAGAGAGGCCGGCATCAGATTGGCCCCGGACGTCGCGTCCTCGCTCAGCCGGGCAAGTGCCAACTCGGCCCGGGCGCGGCCTGAGCCGGTGGAGTCGCGCTCTGCTCGCCATGCGACGACGGCAGCTGAAGCCTTGGCCTCTACGTCGTGGTCCACGGTCTGGATCGCAGCATCGAGGTCGGCAGTGAGCGGGTTCGGCTCGGTCGTCTCGAACTTGTTCACGCCGACCACGATGTCGAGGCCGGCCTCGATCCGTTGACGCCGCAACGAATGCGAAGCCACCATGGCCGCCTTCATGTAGCCTGACTCGACCGCCGCCACGGCCCCGCCCATCGCCTGGACCCGGTCGATCTCCGCCTTGGCTCCAGCAAGAAGCTCGGCCACCTTGGCCTCGACAACGCTGGATCCCGTGAACAGGTCGTCGTACTCGAGCAGGTCCGACTCGAAGGCCAACACCTGCTGCATCCGCAGCGACCACTGCTGGTCCCAGGGCCTCGGCAGCCCCAGCGCCTCGTTCCATGCAGGCAGCTGCACAGCCCTCGCCCGAGCATCCTTGGACAGTGTGACTGCCAGCATCTCCAACACAATTCGCTGGATGTTGTTCTCCGGCTGGGCCTCGGTCAAGCCCAACGAGTTCACCTGAACGCCGTAGCGGAAGCGGCGCTGGGAGGGGTCCGTCACGCCATACCGCTCCAGGGTGAGCTCGTCCCACAGCTGCACGAACGCCCGCATCTTGCACATCTCCTCGACGAACCGCACGCCGGCGTTGACGAAGAAGGAGATCCGCTTGACGACCTCGCCGAAGCGCTCTGGCGGGACCTGTCCCGAGTCACGAACGGCATCCAGGACCGCAATCGCTGTGCACATGGCGTAGGCGATCTCCTGCACCGGCGTGGCGCCGGCCTCCTGGAGGTGGTAGCTGCAGATGTTGGTCGGGTTCCACAGAGGGATCTCGGCCACCGTGTAGGCCACCATGTCGGTAATCAGTCGAAGGGAGGGCTGGGGAGGGAAGACATAGGTCCCGCGCGAGAGGTACTCCTTGATGATGTCGTTCTGAGTCGTCCCTGCGAGCGCCTTGACCACAGCCACCGGATCGTCGCCGGAAGCCAGGGCCTGCTCCTCGGCGACCACCTCGTACATCGCGAGCAGCCACATGGCGGTGGCGTTGATGGTCATCGACGTGTTCATCTGGGCCAGCGGAATATCCGCGAAGAGCGCCCGCATGTCGCCGATATGTGAGATCGGCACCCCCACCTTGCCGACCTCACCCCGGGCTAGGGGATGGTCGGGGTCGAACCCGGTCTGGGTCGGGAGGTCAAAAGCGACCGAGAGACCGGTCTGGCCCTTGGCCAGGTTGCGCCGGTACAGCTCGTTGCTCGCGGTGGCACTGGAGTGGCCGGCATAGGTGCGCATGACCCACACAGGATCCCTGCTGGGGCGGTCGGTCTCTGCCTTTGACATACCGATGAAGGTACCTGCCCGTGTCGCCCGGCAGGGAGGGTTTCAGGCGGTGAGCGGTGCCACAGAGGTCAAAAGTATGGCGCTTCGTCCGGTTCGCGGGTGACGTCAGCTCCGAGCTGGCACAGCGCCTCGGCATAGCCGGCGTAGCCGCGGTCGATGTGGTGGGCCCCGCTGACCGTCGTGATGCCATCGGCGACCAGGCCGGCGATGACCAGTGCCGCCCCAGCCCGGATGTCGCTAGCCACCACGGGGGCCCCCGATAGACGCTTGACGCCATGCAGCATGACGTGATGCCCGTCGACGCGGGCGTCCGCACCCAGACGCGCTAGCTCCTGAACGGTGCGAAAACGTGCCTCGAAGAGGTTCTCGGTGATCATGGCGCTGCCTTGCGCGACCGCGTTGTAGGTCAGGGCCAGGGGTTGCAGGTCGGTGGGAAACCCGGGGTAGGGCAAGGTGGCCACGTCGAAGGCAGAGCGACGACCGGACCCGGTCACCCGAAAGCCACGATCCGTCGTCGTAATATCGGTGCCGGACTCAGCCAACCGATCCAGCGTGGCGCCCAGGTGCCCGGGCACACCGCCGACCACCTCAACGTCACCCCCGGTGGTGGCCGCGGCGAAGGCCCAGGTGCCGGCCGCAATGCGGTCCGGAACCACGTCGTGGGTCACCGGCGTCAGTGCGCTGACACCCTCAACGGTGATGACTGACGTCCCGGCACCTTCGATTCGGGCGCCCATGTTGGAGAGAAACCTGGCGATGTCAACGATCTCGGGCTCACGCGCGGCGTTCGTCACGCGGGTCACCCCTTTGGCCAACACGGCGGCCATCAGGATGTTCTCGGTGGCACCAACACTGGGAAAGTCCAGGCGGATGTCTCCGCCATGCAGGCCGTTGGGCGCCACTGCGATGAGGTAACCGTGGGTGACATGCACCGACGCGCCCAACACCTCCAGACCCGAGGCGTGCAGGTCCAGACCGCGGGATCCGATCGCGTCGCCGCCGGGGACGGCCACGTCTGCCTGTCCACAGCGGGCCACCAGGGGCCCGAGAACACAGATAGAGGCTCGCAGCGTCCGCACCAGGTCGTAGTCGGCGCGGTGGCCGATCTGGTCGGGGACGTCGATCTCGACGACCCCCGCGTCCGCGTCGTAGTCGACCGTGCACCCGAGTCGACGCAGCAGCTCGGCCATGGTGATCACATCAAGGATGGCCGGCACGTTGGTCAGCTGGGTCTTACCCACAGCCAACAAAGCGCCTGCCATCAGCTTGAGGGCGCTGTTCTTGGCACCGACGACCAACACCTCACCACGCAGACAGGTGCCACCGACCACACGGAACCGCTCCATCACCGGGTGAGCCTATCGGTGCTCGATCTGAGAGCATCGTGTCTATGGTCAACCTGACACGCATCTACACCCGCACCGGCGACGACGGCAGCACGGCCCTCGGAGACTTCAGTCGCACCACGAAGACCGACCCCCGTCTGGTGGCCTACGCGGACACTGACGAGACCAACAGCTCCATCGGCGTGGCGATCACCTGCGGCGCCCTGCGCGAGGATGTCCGCGCGGTCCTGACCCGAATCCAGAACGACCTCTTCGACGTCGGCGCCGACCTGTGCACCCCGCTGGCCGCCAGCTATGAGTACCCGCCCCTGCGGGTCCAAGACGTCTGGGTCGACGAGCTCGAGGCCGACTGCGACCGCTTCAACGACGAGCTGGAGAAGCTGCGCTCGTTCATCCTGCCCGGCGGGACGCCCGGGTCGGCATACCTGCACGTGGCCCGGACGGTGACCCGTCGCGCCGAGCGCTCGGCATGGGCTGCGCTGCAGGCGTATGGCGACCAGCCGGCCCCCGAAGGCAGCGGCAAGGGCGTGGGCGGGGTCAACCCGCTCACGGCCAAGTACCTCAACCGTCTCTCGGACCTGTTGTTCATCGTGGGGCGGGTGGCCAACCTCGAGATCGGCGGTGACGTGCTCTGGGCGCCGGGCGGCGGCCGGGTGCAGAAGCCCGACAATGCCCCGGAGCCCGAAGAGCCTTAGGCGACGGCAGCCCGTTGGCCGGTTTGTTTCGCCGATCCTTGTCGACAGCGAGGTAGCGGTGAAACATTCCGGCTAACGAACGTGAGCGGGCTGCATCGCCACAATGTCGCCGCGGCTAGGCGACGTTGACACCGCGCCCGGGCGGTGCGGCCTCGAGCCAGGATCGCAGGGCGGTGTAAGGGGCCTGGGCTAGGGCGATCTCGAAACGCGCCTGGCGATAACGGCACTCGACCCTCAAGGCTGCGGGAATGAGAATCTCGGGCCGTTCGCCGGGCTCAAGGCGTTGGCCGACCCCGACGTCGAGGAGCCCTCGTTCCCACTGCCGGGCGGGACGCAGCGAGAAACCCAGGAGGGTGAACCACTCGACCCCCGTGGTGCCGTAGCGCGCCAGGCCGAAGCGCCAGCGCTGGTCGCCGCGCTCTCGCAACGCGCAGACCGTCAGCGGCATGCCATGCGCGATCAACCGTCTCCGGGTGAACACCGTGCCCAGAACGGCGGCAATGGTGAACAGGGCGCCGCCAACCAGAATTTCACTGGTGAGCAGCAGGCCACGCACCTGCGTCAGGCGCGGATCTGGGAGGCGTCAACGGCCTCGGCAACGATGGTGACTCGATCGTGTTCGATCGAGAGGAAGCCGCTGTCGATCGTGGCCGTGTGGGTCTGGCCCGAGGTGGACGCGATCCGGACCTCGCCGCTGATCAGTATCCCCAGCAAGGGGGTATGGCCCGGGAGTATCCCGAGCTCGCCCTCGCCGGTGCGCGCGCTGACCTGCGTGGCTTGTCCTGCCCAGACCTTGCGATCTGCGGCGACGAGCTCAACTTGCAACTGACTCAACGGGATCCTCCGCTCGAGAACGTGTACCGGGAGTCTAACCGGCGACGCCGGGTGCCCGGTCACCCAGGTCCGGCCGTCAAACCGCGCGCCCGAGCGCGTTCCCCCCATAGGTCCGCACCAGCTCCTGTATGACCGCACGGGCATTGGCGTTGCGGACGTCGGCGGGCACTGCGGGCAGGAAGTCGTCCCAGACCGCCATCATCGTGCCGCGCAGCTGGGGCATCCGGGCCGGCCGGGCGAAGAAGAAGATGTGGGCGTGGGCTGCGCCATCACCCCACTTGCTGACGTGAGCGCGGGCCACACTCGGCAACGCTTCGAAGGCGGCACCGAGGGCCACCATGATCTGGCCCATCTCGGCGGCACGGTCCATGGGCAGCGTGGTGAAGTCGTGGTGTGCGAGGGGCGCAAGCATAAGGATCAGGGGCGCGCCACTGGGCTCGGCAACCGAGATCCGCCAGTGGTCGTCGCGCCACACCTCTGCGTCGACCGAGTTGCGTTCGTCCACGTGGTTACAGACGCCACACGGTTTCCCGCCTTCGCCGTGACGGGGCTCCTCTGCCTCGGCCAGGGGCTCCACAGGCTTAAGCCGCAAGCCCTCTGCCTCGAACGGAAAGACCCCCCAGTCCGCGACGCCACCGGTCGGCACCGCCAGGCGGCCGTGGTGGTCGGCCGCGGCCATCACGCGCGCGTAGTAGTCCTCGATCGTCTCCGGCATGTCGCCCACCTTCCTGGCACACCCTTGCTCAGTTCAGGCCGCTCCCGAAGCCGGAATCCGGCCAAAGAACCGGCTTGAACTGAGCAAAGGGCGTCGGGACACCCCTCACAGATCAGAGGTTCTTCTGGATCTCTGCCCATTGACGCTCGACGTCATCGAGGCCACCGCACATGTAGAAGGCCTGCTCTGCGACGTCATCGAGGTCACCGTCGGCGATCTTGGTGAAGCCCTCGATCGAGTCAGCAAGCGAGACCGTCGAGCCCTCGAGGCCAGTGAACTGCTTGGCCACGTAGGTGTTCTGTGACAGGAATCGCTGGATGCGACGGGCCCGGTTGACCACGATCTTGTCTTCTTCGGAGAGCTCGTCGAT
>JBBQUB010000190.1:0-5652 GCA_038212865.1 Actinomycetales bacterium | reverse complement strand
CCGGCTACGGCAAGGTGTTCTTCCAGAACGTCGCACTGTCAGGTGTGGTGCCACAGATCTCGATCATCGCCGGTCCCTGTGCCGGTGGCGCGGCCTACTCCCCGGCGTTGACCGACTTCATCATCCAGACCCGGGCGTCGCGGATGTTCATCACCGGCCCGGATGTGATCAAGCAGGTCACCGGAGAAGACGTGAGCGCCGAAGCGCTGGGCGGCCCTGCTGCCCACATGGTGCGCTCCGGGGTGACCCATTTCGTGGCGGACGACGACCACCAGGCCATCCTGATCGCCAAGAAGCTGCTCAGCTTCCTGCCGAGCAACAACACCGAGGAGCCGCCGTTCATCGCCGGCAATGACGATGTGGAGCGCGACGAAAGCCTCAACGCGATCATCCCCGATGACCCGAAGAAGGGTTACGACGTCCGCGAGATCATCCTCAAGCTGGTCGACAGGGGAGACTTCCTGGAGGTCCAGGCAGGGTATGCCGCCAACATCGTCGTCGGGTTCGGCCGGATCACCGGCCGCACGGTCGGATTTGTGGCCAACCAGTCGATCGTCATGTCGGGGGTGCTGGACATCGACTCCTCCAACAAGGGCGCGCGGTTCGTGCGGTTCTGCAACGCCTTCAATATTCCGCTGGTCACCCTGGTGGACGTACCCGGATTCTTGCCGGGCGTCACCCAGGAGTACGGCGGGATCATCCGGCACGGGGCGAAGATGCTGTATGCGTTCTCCGCCGCGACCGTCCCGAAGATCACGGTGGTGCTGCGCAAGGCCTACGGCGGCGCATACCTGGCTATGTGCGGCAAGGACCTGGGCGCCGACCGGGTGTTCGCCTGGCCGACCGCCGAGATCGCCGTGATGGGTGCCGAGGGTGCGGCAGGGGTGGTCTTCCGCAAGGAGATCGCCGACGCGGACGACCCGGACTCCAAGCGGGCAGAGCTCGTGCAGCTGTATCGCGACGCCTTTTCGACGCCCTATGTCTCGGCCGCACGCGGCCTGGTCGACGACATCGTCGAGCCGTCCGACACCCGCCGCAAGATCGCCCGGGCGCTGGAGAATCTCTCGGCCAAGACCGAGCTGAGGCCGCCCAAGAAGTACGGCCTGATCCCGCTCTGACCCACTTCACCTACGGAGAAGGAAGCAGCATGAGCGAGACCACCGACACCGTTGCCGAGCTGAAGAGCCGCGTGGCCGACCTGATAGCCCGCGTTCAGTCACTCGAGGCAGTGGTGGCCAAGCAGCATCCTGAGGTCAACGAGGAGGTGCTACTTGCCATCTCCGCCGCCTGTGCGGCCTTCCTGGGCAAACGCGCCACCATCAAGCAGGTTCACCTGCGCCGGGGAAACACGTGGGCCTCCCAGGCACGCGCCGCCGCTCAGGAGTCGCATGCAGAACTGCACGCCACGCGGTGACCGACAAGCCCAGACCGAACCCGGCAAACACGACGAGGGATGACATGAAAACGCACGATGACACGAAACGCGCGATGACATGAAGCTCAAGGTGACCGTGGACGGGTCGGTCTTCGACGTCGAGGTCGAGGTGGAGGAGGAGCCCCTGCCCACGCTGGGCGCCGTCCTCGTAGGCGGCAGCCCGTCCGCGTTCGGGATGATGACCCCGAGCGCAGCCAAGGCCCCGGCGACCTCCGCGAACGCATTGACTGCGCCCATGGCAGGCACCGTGATAACAGTGCTCATCGAGGCTGGTGCCGAGGTGAAGTCGGGCGACACTTTGTTGGTGCTGGAGGCCATGAAGATGGAGACGGAGGTGACGGCGCCCAAGGACGGCACGGTCAAGTCGGTTGATGTGGCCGTCGGCGATGCCGTTCAAGGTGGCCAGGTCCTTATCGAATGGGACGAGTGACCCTGCTCCTATGGCAGTCCCGGTGGCCGTGCGTCGGTGCCTCTAGTTCGCAGGCAACACGTTGGTGCCCCGGAGATGCCGGAAGACGAGGCTGGTCTCGGCATGCTGGATGGCCGGGCTTGCCGCGAAGTACTCGAGGATGAAGTCGTGCAACGCGGTCGTGTCGGTGGTCGCGACGTGCAGCAGGTAGTCCGTCCCCCCGGCGACGTGAAACACCTCGACCACGCCAGGCAGATGGGGGGCCAGGGTGACGAAGGCCTGGATCTGGTCGCGGTGATGCGCCTGCAGGCGAACGGCAATGATGGCCTGTATCGGGAGACCGACCGCGGTCAGGTCGATGTCGGCGTGATAGCCGCGGATGATGCCGCTTTCGCGCAGGTTGCGGACCCGCCCCAGGCAGGTTGAGGGCGCGATCCCCACCGCGAAGGCCAGGGCCAGGTTGGGCATTCGGCCATCGGCCGCAAGCAGTCTTAGAATCGCGTGGTCGATCCGGTCGAGTACGGGGCGTCGAACGTTGTTCACCGGGCTCCCCTCCAGGTCGGCCTTCGCCGAATAGATGACAGCGGCGCGGGCTGTTAGGGCAAATCTAGTGCGCGTTCCTTGCGCTTTGGCTCTTAGAGTCTCGAAACTTGGGCAATCAACCGATCTACAGGAGGCTTCATGAACGCCCTCGAGACCCGTGCCGTGCATGCCGGTCGACGCGACCTGGCGGCCCTTGGGGTCCATGTGCCCTCGATCGACCTGTCCTCCACCAATCCGCTGGCCGACGTCGAGTCCGGCGGTGACTCCTACGAAGCGCTCGCGACCGGTGGACGGCCGATCCCCGGCGGCAGCAATGTCTACAGCCGGCTATGGAACCCGACGGTCGCCCGCTTCGAGGAAGCTCTGGCCGAGCTTGAGGGAAGCGAAGAGGCCGTGGCGTTCGCGTCGGGAATGGCCGCGTTGACCGCTTGTCTGCTCGCGATGAGTGCGTCCGGCAAGCGCCATGTTGTGGCAGTCCGCCCGGTCTACGGAGGCACCGATCACCTGCTCGACAACGGGCTGCTCGGCGTCGAGGTGACCTGGGTCGGCGCGAAAGAGATCGAACAGGCCCTGCGACCCGACACCGGCCTTGTGGTGGTCGAGACACCGGCGAACCCCACCCTGGAGCTGTTGGACCTGGATGATGTCTGCGCGCAAGCCGGCGACGTTCCGGTTCTGGTGGACAACACCTTCGCCACGCCTGTTCTGCAGCAACCGATGCGGCACGGCGCAGCACTGGTCCTGCACAGCGCCACGAAGTTCATCGGCGGACACGGAGACGTGCTCGGCGGGGTCGTCGCAGCCGGCCCGGAATGGGCGTCGAGGATACGGCAAGTGCGGGCTGTCACTGGGGGCATTCTCCATCCGCTCGGCGGCTACCTTCTGCACCGCGGGCTGCAGACGCTGCCGGTGCGTGTCAACGCTCAACAAGCCAGTGCCCAACGGGTCGCGGAGTGGCTCGCCGCTCAGCCCCTGGTGGACGTAGTGCACTATCCAGGTCTGCCCGGATGCGACCCCGGCGGCATCGTTGGGCGCCAGATGGCCGGGCCCGGATCCGTGCTCGCCTTCGACGTGGTCGGCGGCTATCCGGCCGCCGCCGCGGTGGCCAATGCCTGCGAGCTCATCACCCACGCGGTTTCTCTTGGGGGCACCGAGACCCTGATCGAGCATCCAGCCTCGCTGACCCACCGGCCCGTCGCCCCGGAGTTCCGTCCCAGCCCTGGCTTGCTACGGATCTCGGTGGGGCTGGAGGCTGTCGAAGATCTCTGCGCTGACCTCGAGGACGCCTTCGATCCAGACCGGGCACGCCTGGGGTCATTGGCTTGACCCGCTAACGCCACGAGGACAGCGCACTCCTCACAGTCGGGCCAGGGCCTTGGCCATACCGGTCTCGGCCTGGTCGCCGAGCCGTTTGAAGGCCGGCCTCAGCAGCGGCGCAAGGAACCGGGTCATGCCCTTGAAAGTGAAGTCCGCCGTGTAGGTCACTTGTGTACCGCTACCCGCCGCGCGAAAGGTCATGGTGTCGTGGGCGATGACCGTCTTGTTCTCACCTCGAAGGGCAATGTGCAGGTTCGGGACCATGTCCTCGACCACGTAGGTGAGCTGCGTCTGACGGCCGGCGAAGGTCGACGTGTTCAGGTACTCCGTCCCGAAACCCCCGTCGCCGCTGGTCCGGACGGTACTGACCGTGCCCGGGTCCCACTCGGTGGTCGTGGTGAAGTCCGACAGATAGGCGAAGACCCGGTTCATGGGCTTCTCGACGGTGACGATCCTGCGCACTCTCATGGCTGTCCTTTGGTTGTCTGTTTGTTTGCTTGCGCGGTTTGCGGCGGGTGCTGGCGGCTCCACAACGCGGACCACACCCCGGCGGGCACGAGGCGTGCGGCCTTCATCAGGATGGCCATTCGCGCAGGAAACACGATCTCCGTACGCTCGCGCTCGAGACCGTCGCAGATCGCCCGTCCGGCAGTGTCGGCGTCGATGATGAACGGCATGGGAAAGGCGTTGCCGGCGGTCAGGTCGGTGCGGACAAACCCCGGGCAGACCGTCGTGACGCGTACGCCGCTTCGGACCACGTGGACGCGCAGGGACTCAAGCAGGTTGATCTGCCCTGCCTTGGTCGCTCCGTAGGCCTCCGATCCAGCCAGTCCCCGGTAGCCCGCGACAGAGGCGATCCCGGCGATGACACCGGAGCGTCGGGCCAGCATCTGAGGGAGCACAGCCGCGATGGCGTTGCTCATGCCGATGAGGTTGACCTGGACGTGCCGGTTGAACGTCTCGGTCTCCCAGTCGTGGGGCGTCATCTGCTTCCAGTAGGCCGCAGAGAGGACGACGAGGTCTATCGAACCGAGCTCGTCGCGGATGCGAGACGCGGCGCTTGTCAGAGATGCTGCATCAGTGACATCTGCGGGCACCACGAGCATGGTGCCGGCGGACACCTCGGCGAGCTCGTCGACGCGGCGGGCCGAGATGGCCAACAGGGCTCCTCGGGACTGAAGCTCGCGGGCCACCGCGGCGCCGATCCCACTGGACCCGCCGACGACCCAGGCGACTTTGCCGCTCAGCTCCATTTCGGCTCCCTGGTCAGCTGCAGCTGGCTGACGCCGAGGTAGCCCGTGCGGAAGCCGGCCTCGCAGTAGGCGAGATAGAACTCCCACATCCGGCGAAAGGTTTCATCGAACCCGAGCTGGTGGATCTGGGGCCACTGCTCGTTGAACCGCTCGCGCCACAGGTGCAGGGTGCGCGCATAGTGCGCGCCGAGCTCGCGCCTCTGCGTGACGCGTAGCGTCGTGTGTGCGGCCAGGGTCTCGTCGATGGACTGCAGCGACGGAATGATCCCGCCGGGGAAGATGTACTTCTGGATCCAGCTGAACGACCGCTTGGTCGCAAGAACCCTTTCGTGCGCCATGGTGATCGCCTGGATACTGACCTTTCCGCCCGGGGCGAGTAGTCGGTCGATCGTCGCGAAGTACGTTGGCCAGTAAGCCTCCCCGACCGCCTCGACCATCTCTACACTGACGATTGCGTCGAACTCACCCTCGACCTCGCGGTAGTCCTGCAGGCGTAGTTCCACCCGGTCCGAGACGCCCGCCGCTGCGACCCGCTCGGCCGCGAGGGCCAGCTGTTCGGCCGAGATCGTCACGGTGGTCACGTGGGCGCCGCGCTGCGCAGCCCGGATGGCGAGTGCTCCCCACCCGGTGCCGATCTCCAGGAGGCGCGTCCCATCCTCTACTCCTGCATAGTCCAGGACCCCGTCGATCTTGCG
>JBBQUB010000189.1:0-5656 GCA_038212865.1 Actinomycetales bacterium | reverse complement strand
CCGAGGTCCGCCCCCCGGGTAGTCAGGAACGCCGTCGTGCCCGAGCTGACCGTCTCCTGGTCGCGCCAGTGGTAGCCGATCAGCGCGAACGACGTCGCCCCCATCACCTCCCACGACATCAACAGGGTGGGCAAAGTGGTGGCCACCACCGTCATCAGCACCGCCGCCACGAACAGGAGCATGAGTCCGTGGAACCGCGCCGTGCGAAGCGCGGGGGTGCCAGTAGAGCCCAGCAGCACCAACGCCGACACGGCAGCGACCGCCGGCAACACCATGGCGGCCAAGCCGTCCACCCCCAGACCCAGCTCGGCGCCGGCCATAAACGGCGCGGCCACTGAGGGCCGCGATTCCGCCGGGAAAGAGACCGGGAGCGCCGCGACCGCCAGCAGCGCGGCCGACCCGACCCCGACCGGGGCAGCGATCTGGTCGGCGGCGGGGCCGACCAGCAGGAGCACCGCGCCGAGGACCGCGGGCACCACGACGAGGGCGACGAGAGTGAGGTCGAGCATCAGCCGTGCAGCTCCGCAGCCATGTCGGTCATGTCGTGCCCGGCCTGACGATGCAACAAGGTGGCCACGGCGAAGCCCATCGCCATCTCCACGGTCATCGCCGCGATCACCACGAGCACCAACACCTGCCCGGAAGGGTCCGGCGCCAGGAACCACCACAAGCCGCCCGCTGCCAGGATGACGCCGTTGATCATCAGCTCCAGCCCCATCATCACCATGACGACCACCTGTTGCGAGAGTGCGCCGTACACGCCGATCGCGATCAGCGCGGCGGCCACCAGCAGCACAGTCTCCAGCGTCATCGACCGACACCACCCGACTGCGGCTCGTCGGCCGGACGTCGGTCGAGGTCGTCGCCGAGCCTGTCGTAGCGAGTGCGGTGCGAGGACAGGGCGACGCCAGCCACGATCGTGGCCACCATCACCGGACCCATCGCGATCATCACGATCATGTGCGACTCCATGATCGCCTCACCCAGCGCTACGGTGACGTCGCCCGAGGGTGCACCACGGCGGGTGGGCCACGGCACCAGCACCACGCCCGCTCCAAGGAGCAGGAAGGTCCCGACTCCGGCCACGATCGCCGAACGGTGCGAGTGCACCATGCTCATCGGCATCAGCGCAGGGTTCATCCCCATGAACATGACCATGTAGACGGCCATCACCGCCATCTCCATGACCATCATCAAGATCACGATCACCCCCATGTAGGCCTGACCCATCAACAGCAACGCCACCCCGACGCCCACGAAGGACACCGCCAGCGCGTACGTCGCCCGGGCCATCGAGTCGACGTAGAACACCAGCGCGCCCGCCACCACGGACACCACCGCGCAGACCCAGAACCCCATGTCGAGCAGGGTCGCGCTCATCGGTTCTCCTTGTCCACGGACGTGTTCAGTTGATGGCAACAGCGACGACGGAGACGACCAGGACCTGCACGACGACGAGAGGAAGCATGACCACCCAACCGAGCTCTAGGAGCTTGTCGGGACGCAGAGTCGGGAGCCGGCGACCGACGACGACGAGCACACCGCTCAGGAGCAGGGTCTTGACCAGCACCCACAGCACACCGGGGAGCAGCGGGCCGGCTGCGCCACCGAGGAACAGCGGGACCGCCGCCGCCGAGCCCGCGACCAGCAGGGCGTAACGGCCCGCCAGCACAAGAAGGCGGTCCGCACCAGCCAGCTCCGCGAGGATCCCGCCGTTGATGTCCGTACCGGCACCCGGGTCCATGGGCGGCCGGACGGAGAAACCCAGCACCCCCCAGCAGTATGCCGCAAACGCCACCGGCGCCCACACCACGAACCACAGCCGTTCCTGGGCGGTAGCGATCTCTGCCAGGTCCAGGCTGCCGGCCGCAATCGCCGGGGCCGTGAGCGCGAACATCAGGGGAAGCTCGTAGCCCAACGCGAGCGCGAGGAACCGGTAGCCGCCCACCAGACCCGTGACGGAGTTGGGTCCCCAGCCGAGCAGCCACATCACCGCCCACGCCACCACGTCGAGGGCGTTGATCCAGACCACTCCCAGCGGGTGGTCCACCAGGGCATGGCCGCCCAGAGGGACGAACGCCACGATCAGGACGGCCAACGGGATCACGCTTGAGGAGGCCGATCGCCACAGCAGCCGATCGGCCGACACGGTGCGGCGCGGGCGCTGGCGCAACAGGCGTGCCGTCTCGCGGAGCGGGACTGTCAGCCCCGATCGGACGGGCAGACCACGGTCGCGGGCATCGAGGGCTGCAGAGAGGCCGGCAACCGACAGCGACATTGCCGCAAAGCCCAGCATGACCGGCGCCGCGTAGACCAGGGACAAGGAGTCAGCCATCCGCCGCCTCCGACAGCTCGTGCTCGGCCAGGTCCGGCATCAGCGCGGCCAGCCACAACCTGACCGCGGCCAGCTCCATCCCCCGGACGAGCGTGGGCAGCGCCTGTGCACCCTGCGTCACGTGTGGCGTCGCCTCCGCGTCAAGCTCGGCCCGCGCGCGTTCAAACAGACCCGTGAGTCGGTCGTGCAGCTCTTCGGAACCACCATGACTGCCCTGGGCCGAGAGTCCGCCCATGACCCACCGCAACACCCGCTGCCGACCGACGCGATCGCCGAGCCCGGCCACCTCCCGGCCGCCGACCAGCTCACCGTCGAGGCAGCGGTCACGCAGGCGTCGCGCTCGCGCCGACTCGGCCGGCAGACCTGCGAGCGCCAGCACTGAGCCGGCCGCGTCGAGCAGGCGCGCCGCCCGCACGATCGCGTCCTCCGGCCCCGTGCCGGCTCCCGACGTCGCGAGCCGCGCGACCTCAGCATCGACGATGACGTCACCATGCAGGATGACGTGGAGGACAACACCCGAGGGCCAGTGCGCGAGCACCGGCCCCAGCGGGAGATGGAGCTCGTCCATCTCCAGACCGTCGCGATCCTCGGCGCCCTCGGCGAGCGGGATCCCGTTCGGCATCATCGCGGAGTGGTCGTGCTCCCCAGCCTCTCCGTTGCCCCCGTGCTCACTGTCCTCCGCGTGCTCACTGTCGTCCCCGTGCTCACGGTCGTCCCCCTGCCCGCCGTCGTCCCCCTGCCCGCCGTCGTCTCCATGCTCGGCGTGGTCCCCGTCGTCGGTGTGATCCGGCATCATGCCGTCGGCAGAGGGGGTGAAGCCGTGCCGCAGAGCTCGCTCGCCGAGGTGTCTGGGACCGCCGCGGAGGTGCTCGCGAGCCTCGCCGAGCAGCGACTCCGCCTCAGTCTCGTCGCGCAGCTGGAAGCGCACCCGTGGCTCTGACATCTGGGCCCACACCTGCTCGATCACGGCCGCGAACGCCTCGCCCGGCTCACCGACCACGATCAGCACATCAGCGTCCGCCACGGACTCGGCGATGCACCAACCCATGCGGTCAAGAGCACGCTCCAAGGCAACCCGCTCCCGGAAGGCACCCGGCACCTCCGCGACGAGCGCGTGAGCGCGCGAACTTCCGGCCATGGTCATGACGTCGATCAGGCCCACCGGAAAGCCCCCTCGCGACGAGCCCACACGACGGCCAGCAGCAGGATCAGCAAAAAGCCGAACATCTCGACCACCGCCCCGGGCCCGAGGCGTCCTACGACCACCGCCCAGGGATACATGAACAGCATCTCGACGTCGAAGGCGAGGAACACCACGTTGACCGTGTACCAGCGGGCGTGGTACCTCGATAGTGCGTGTTCAATGGGGCGATGTCCCGACAGCCACGGCTCGACGTCGAAGGGGCTCGCGGAAACCGCCGTCCAGCGGACCAGTAGGCGCAAAGACCATACGGCACCGAGAGAGACGACGAGGATCAGCAACAATGACGTCATCACAACCTCTCTATGACGTTCGCTGGGTGCCCTTCAGCCACCCAACGTACATACCCGAAACCCGTGCTGTCACACGGGCGTTCCACCGGTGGCCATGACCGACCACGCACAACCCGTGGACCCGGGAGCAGTCGCCCGAGCCAATGACCGTGCCTACCGGAGCCTTCGGAGCCCGAACAAGTCGCCAGCGTGCTCACCCTTATCGCCGATCCCACCCGCGTGCGCCTACTGTTCGCACCCGATGCGGCCGAGGAACTTTGCGAGCGTGATGCCGGTCCGTGCCAGCCAAGGCGGATGTGGCCGCAGCCGTCGGTGTGCCTCAGCCGTACTTCATTGTTCTGTCCATACCGATGGGCCCAGGCCTGGTCCGCGTGCCGCCACCAGATCCCGGTCGCGACACATGCTGCGACGCCGAAGACGACGACCCCGGCGATGCCCACCAGCCCGGGGCTCGACTGATCTGGTCCGGCTACGCCGGTGAGAAGTGACGGGACTGACCAGGGGAACCAGGCGCCATACCCGAGGGCGGCAATGACTTGCGCGGCGAAGAGACTCACAAACATCGCGGCCACGGCAACGAGATAGCCGCGGCCGGCACTGGCCACCAGCCCATAGGTCGTGGCCAATGCGATTGTCAGGAGTGCGGTAGCGAAAACCGTCCCTGGCCCCCAGATCAAGAGCTCCGGGGCCAGTGAGATCAAAAGTCAGGGGGCGCTCGGCGTCGGCGCTTGGTACCGCCTACGCGTGAACGGGTCTTGAGGAGGTGCGATCGCAGCGGATATTGAGTGACCGCATACAGACCGGACGCGCCTGTCCTTTGAGCCCGGAGGTCGTTAGTGGCTCAGCAGTTGTGCCAGGTGGAGCACGGATGTGGCCTCAATCGTGGGCGCCGTGAAGTAGCCGGGGTAGGTAGCCCCAGATCGGTTGATCCATGCGGTGCCAAGTCCCGCGCGGTGAGCGCCGTCGATGTCCCAGGGATGGACGGCCACGAGCATCATGTCGATTGGCTCAACGCCGCACTGCTGGGCTGCGTAGGCGTAGGCGCCGGGCGCAGGTTTCCAGATACCGGCGTCCTCGACAGAGAGCAGCCGTTCGAAGTGCTCGCTGATTCCTGCCCTCTCGAACAGGCGCTGGGCCACTGAGGCCGCACCATTGCTGAGCGTGACGAGGCGGGTGTTCAGAGCAGCCAGGGCCGGTATGCCGTCGTGAACGTCCGCGTGCACGCTCAGCTCGTCGAAGCCACCCATGATGTGTTGGATCGCCGCCTCGACCGTGCGGTTCAGGGGCAGGCGGTCGAGACTGGCGCGCAATACGCCGGTGCCGAGCTGGGCAAAGGGGGCGGTGCTTCCTGCGGCAGTGAGCGCGAAGCCGTCTCGAAGCAGCGCCGCGAACCAGGTCGCAGCCAGGTGGGCCGGAGCACCGGCGTCGACGAACCGCGCAGCCATGGGTGACATGTCCGAGAGGGTCTCGTTGACGTCGAAGACAATGACTGAGGGCAGGCGAGGCCCGTCGATACTGACGGGACGATCTGAGCTGGGGATCGTGGTGTCCATGCGTCTCCTTGGTCGGTTCTGGTGTCACCGCACGGTTTTCCGCGGGTCTGGGATCGCGGGCTGACACCCGCTACGGCGAGCGAAGGGTCCCGGCGCGTACCTGGATGTGCCCTCCTCGCAGGCTCCATGCCTTCACGTCGGTGCATTCTCGCTCGAGCGCGGTCCATGGGTGCGTGGTGATGTCGGAGCCACCCAGGATGCAAGCAAGGCGGGCCAGCGGTGCCAAGGCGGTTGCGGGACCCGTTGGCGTCCGCATGTCGACGACTGCGACCCG
>JBBQUB010000188.1:0-5683 GCA_038212865.1 Actinomycetales bacterium | reverse complement strand
AAGGAAGTTCCCGCGGCCATCGCCAAGGGTGTTGAGGAGGCCAAGAAGGAGTTCTTCAAGGTCCCGCGCATCCAGGGCACCATTCCGCACCCGATCCAGGGTGAGGCCGCGGCAGGCGTCGTCATGCTGCGTCCCGCTGCCCCCGGAACCGGCGTCATCGCTGGTGGACCCGTTCGTGCGGTGCTTGAGTGCGCCGGTATCAAGGATGTGCTGTCCAAGTCCCTGGGTTCGGACAACGCCATCAACGTGGTCCATGCCACGGTTGCCGCCCTGCGAGGACTCGAGCGGCCCGAAGAGGTTGCTGCCCGCCGTGGTCTGCCGCTTGAGCACGTCGCCCCGGCGGCCATGCTGCGCGCCCGCGCAGAGGGGATGGGTGCCTGATGGGACGACTGAAGGTGACTCAGACCGGTTCAGGGATCGGTGGCCAGCAGAACCAGCGTGACACGCTGCGCTCCCTGGGCCTGAAGCGGATCAGCGACGTCGTCGTCAAGGAGGACCGTCCCGAGATTCGCGGGATGGTCAACACGGTCAGGCACCTGGTTGCCGTCGAGGAGGTTGAGTGATCATGGCCAAAGAATCGCCCGCGCTGAAGGTTCACCACCTTCGCCCCGCTCCCGGCGCCAAGACCGCCAAGACCCGCGTGGGTCGTGGTACCGGCAGCAAGGGTAAGACTGCTGGCCGCGGCACCAAGGGTACGAAGGCTCGTTACCAGGTTCCGGAGAGCTTCGAGGGTGGGCAGATGCCCATGCACATGCGGCTGCCCAAGCTTCGTGGCTTCACAAACCCGTTCCGCACCGTGTACCAGGTGGTCAACCTGGATCGCATCTCGATGCTGTTCCCCGAGGGTGGCGAGGTGACCGTCGAGAATCTCGTGGCCAAGGGCGCCGTCCGCGATGGCGAGCTCGTCAAGGTGCTGGGCACCGGCGAGATCACCGTCACCGTGGCCGTCGCGGCTCACAAGTTCTCGGCCACAGCCAAAGACAAGATCGAGGCCGCCGGTGGCTCTGTCACCATCCTCTGATCGACACTATTTGATCTATCGATAGCGCCCCGGGCGCCGGGGTCCCCGGCCCCGGGGTGCTATCGTCCGACGGACTGTTTTTTGCGCAGATATTTGGTCCTCGGGCCAATCAGGAGGACCAGTGCTCAAGGCTTTCATCCGGGCGTTCAAGACACCCGACCTGCGCAAGAAACTTCTGTTCACGCTGGCGATCATGGCGATCTTCCGCCTGGGCTCTCACGTTCCCACCCCCGGCGTCAGCTACGTCGACATCCAGAAGTGCACGCCAAGATCGGGAGCGGCCGGTGGGGTATTGGGCCTTGCTGACCTGTTCAGCGGTGGCGCGCTCCTGCAGCTGTCGGTGTTCGCGCTGGGGATCATGCCCTACATCACCGCGAGCATCATCATCCAGCTGCTTGTCGTGGTCATTCCCCGGTTCGAGACGCTCAAGCAGGAGGGCCAGTCCGGCACCGCGAAGCTGACCCAGTACACGCGGTACCTCACCATCGGCCTGGCGATCCTGCAGTCCGCCACGCTGGTCACTGCGGCTCGCAACCCGCAGACGCTGTTCGGCGACAGCTGCACGAGCATCATGCCGGACCAGAGCCTGTCAACCATCCTGATCATGGTCCTGACCATGACCGCTGGCACCGGCGTGATCATGTGGATGGGTGAGCTGATCACCGACCGTGGCATCGGCAACGGCATGTCGTTGCTGATCTTCACCTCGATCGCGTCGCGCTTCCCGGAGTCCCTGGCCGCGATCCACACCCAGAGCGGCCGGTGGGACACCTTGATCCTGGTCATCCTCATCGGGTTCCTGACCATCGGGCTGGTGGTGTTCGTCGAGCAGTCACAGCGCCGCATTCCAGTGCAGTACGCCAAACGGATGATCGGTCGCAAGATGTACGGCGGCACCAGCACCTACATCCCGCTCAAGGTCAACATGGCCGGAGTGATCCCCGTCATCTTCGCGTCCTCGCTGCTGGCCCTGCCAGCGGTGCTATCGCAGTTCAACCGCGGCACCGGGCGACCGCCGGCATGGGTGACCTTCATCGACTCGTACCTCGTGCGCGGTGACCATCCGGTCTACATGGCCACCTACGTGGCGCTAATCATCTTCTTTACGTTCTTCTACGTCTCGATCACGTTCAACCCGGTCGAGGTCGCCGACAACATGAAGAAGTACGGCGGCTTCATCCCGGGCATTCGCGCCGGGCGACCCACCGCTGAGTATCTCGACTATGTCTTGACCCGGATCACCGTGCCGGGAGCCATCTATTTGAGCCTGATCTCGCTGATCCCGCTGATCGCCTTGATCCTGGTAGGCGCCAACCAGAACTTCCCGTTCGGCGGCACCTCGATCCTGATCGTCGTCAGCGTCGGCCTCGACACGGTCAAGCAGATCGAGTCCCAGCTGCAACAGCGCCACTATGAAGGGTTCCTCCGCTGATGTCACCCCACGAAGTCACTCGCTTCGCTCCTTACTTGGCGGGGGCCCCGACATGCGTCTGATCATCTTGGGTCCACCCGGTGCCGGCAAAGGCACCCAGGCAGCGCGGGTGGCCGAGAGCCTGGGGATCCCAGCCATCTCGACCGGCGACATCTTCCGCGACAACATCAAGAATGAGACGCCGCTGGGCCTGCAGGTCAAGGAGATCCTCGCCTCCGGCGCCTATGTGCCCGATGAGGTCACCAACGCCATCGTGCGTGACCGCCTGAGCCAGCCCGACGTCGTCGCCGGCTTCCTGCTCGACGGTTACCCCCGCACGAAGGCGCAGGTGAGGGAGCTGGACGACATGCTGGCCGCTGCGGGCACCTCGCTGGACGCCGTCCTCGAGCTGACCGTCGACACCGATGAGCTGGTCGAACGGCTGCTCAAGCGCGCCGTCAGCAGTGGCCGCGCCGATGACACCGAAGAGGTCATCCGGCACCGGCAGAACGTCTACGTCCAGGAGACCGCTCCGCTCGCAGCCCTCTACGGTGAGCGAGGACTTCTTCGCCAGGTCGATGGCATGGGCGAGATGGACGAAGTCAGCGCGCGCGTGCAAGGGGTCCTTCGGGCCCAACAGGCCTGAGGAAGCCAGGTGGCTTTCGGTCGCAACCGTCTCGACGTCAAGACCCCCGACCAGATCCGCAAGATGCGGGTGGCCGGAGTCGTGGTGGGGGAGACGCTGGAGCTGATCAGCAGCAAGGCCAGGGCGGGTATCACGACCGGTGACCTTGATCAGGCAGCGGAGGAGTTCATCCGCAGCAAGGGGGGCACGCCTTCCTTCCTTGGTTACCACGGCTTCACCGGCAGTCTGTGCGTCAGTGTCAACGACGAGGTGGTTCACGGCATACCGGGATCTCGGGTCCTGCACGCCGGCGACCTCGTGTCGATCGACTGTGGCGCGATCGTGGACGGTTGGCACGGCGACGCCGCGATCTCGCTGATCATCGGCGGTCGCGAGGCCGGGTCGGCACAGGACTGTGCCCTCATCGACGCCACGGAGGCCTCGATGTGGGCCGGCATCGCTGCGCTGGCAGTGGGGTCGCCACTATATGACGTGGGTGCGGCTGTCGAGGACAGCATCGTCGACGCTGCGAAGGCCGACGGCGCGACCTACGGGATCATCGAGGACTATGTCGGCCATGGCATCGGCACCGAGATGCACCAGGATCCGCAGGTGCCCAACTACCGCGTTCGAGACCGCGGCCCGATCGTGAGGTCGGGCGTGACCGTGGCCATCGAGCCGATGGTCACCCTGGGCTCGGCGCAGACAGACGTCCTCGATGACGAGTGGACGGTCGTGACCGCAGACGGCTCGCGGGCGGCGCACTGGGAGAACTCGGTGGCCGTCACCGACGAGGGGCTTTGGGTGCTGACCGCCCTGGACGGCGGCCAGGAGCGGCTGGAAGCCCTCGGCGCGGCATACGCCCCGTTGGACTGAAGCGGGCCTGACGCTCCGGGAGGCTGGCGGTCAACTGGCTCCCCGCCGGGCTTTCGGCGCAGCCGAGCGCACGATCCCCCGACACGATTTCGTCCGCTCCGGGGGTAGGGCGTACTCTGGTGCGTCGGCTCATGAGTTGTGTGCCTGCGCCCTCCCCGCGGCTGGTTGTGGTGGTGCAGGCCGTCGTGACACGTGTGCCACGTCCGAGACGGTCACCATCAAGGCGGTCACCATCAAGGGCAGTACCTGCGGAAACACCCGTCACCCCCAGCCAGGGGGTGACCGTTCATGGAATGCGGAGGATATGGCGAAGAAGGACGGTGTCATCGAGATCGAGGGCGTGATTGTGGAGGCTCTGCCGAACGCTATGTTCCGCGTGGAGCTCACCAACGGTCACAAGGTCCTCGCTCACATTTCGGGCAAGATGCGTCAGCACTACATCCGGATCCTCCCTGAGGACCGCGTGGTGGTGGAGCTCAGCCCCTATGACCTGACCCGCGGCCGCATCGTCTTCCGTTACCGCTGAACGCAGCAAACCCACTCCCGATCCACCCGACTCACCCGTGATCGACTCGCACCCGCGGGCCGCGCACACAGGGAGTCCGATCAAGACAGCAGGCAGATGAAGGTTCAGCCAAGCGTCAAGAAGATCTGCGACAAGTGCAAGGTGATCCGCCGTCATGGGCGGGTCATGGTGATCTGCGAGAACCTGCGTCACAAGCAGCGTCAGGGCTGACTCACCAGCACGGGTCGCGTTTCTAGCACGCGACAGAAAGCACGAAAGCAGCACCCGGCCCCTGTGGTCAGAGCCGCAGTGTATTTACGCAGCGGCTCCAGCACAGGACGTCACCCCCGGCACGGAGGCCGGGGACCTCGGATACTCAGGGCTCGCCCTGATGATCGGGGAACGGCGCTGCTTCAGACCTCCGCAACGATCAGGAGAACCACAGAAGATGGCACGTTTAGTTGGTGTAGACCTCCCGCGCGAAAAGCGCATCGAGATCGCACTTACCTACATTTTTGGCGTGGGTCGGACCCGCGCGAAGCAAGCACTGACCGAGACGGGCGTCAGCCCCGACACTCGCGTCCGTGACCTCGGTGACGAGGAGCTGGTCAAGCTCCGCGACTACCTCGAGGGCAACTTCAAGATCGAGGGTGACCTCCGTCGCGAGGTGGCCGCCGACATCCGCCGCAAGGTCGAGATTGGCAGCTACCAGGGCATTCGTCACCGTCGGGGTCTTCCGGTGCGTGGTCAGCGGACCAAGACCAACGCGCGCACGCGCAAGGGTCCCAAGCGCACGGTGGCCGGCAAGAAGAAGGTCGGCAAGTAGTCCATATCGATTCAATCACGATCAACCAGTGATCCGCGAGCGATCGAGTTCGGACCACTTATCCGCTTTCTATTGTCTGAGTAGGAGTAACCAGCCACATGCCTCCGAAGAGTAGAACCCCTGCTGGCGCCAAGAAGGTGCGCCGCAAAGAGAAGAAGAACATTGCCCATGGGCATGCTCACATCAAGAGCACGTTCAACAACACCATCGTTTCCATCACCGATCCTGAGGGAGCGGTGATCGCGTGGGCCTCGGCCGGCCAGGTCGGCTTCAAGGGATCGCGCAAGTCAACCCCGTTCGCAGCGCAGATGGCCGCCGAGGCCGCTGCGCGTCGTGCCATGGAGCACGGCATGCGCAAGGTCGACGTCTTCGTCAAGGGCCCGGGTTCTGGTCGCGAGACCGCAATCCGCTCGCTGACC
>JBBQUB010000187.1:0-5687 GCA_038212865.1 Actinomycetales bacterium | reverse complement strand
TCACGTGCTGACAGGTAGGCCAGGTTCACTGCCGTCGACGTCTTGCCTACCCCGCCCTTGATGTTGTAGGTCGCGAGGACCTTCACCGAGCGTCTCCGAGCCGGTGCATCAGATGGAGGCTGGAGGGGCGTGCAAAGCGGGCGAAGGCAACGCCGAACTCACGCCGGGCACTGTCTTGTTCGGCCTCGAGGTGACCGATCAGCTCGCCCATAGCGAGCATGGCCCCGGCCGTGGTCCCTCCGGACATCATCTCCTCGGCGAACCTCCGAAGGGCGTGGCGCTGCACCTCGGAGTCCTGAAAACGGCCCAGGACGTCCTGCAAGCCTTTGAGATCGGCGACCGCACGCTTGCGCGGCGCCGTGGCGACCACCGGCGCGAACACCTCGAGGGCATAACGCAACTCCTTGCACCGCTTGCGCAAGTTGTGCAGATCCGGCGCTGGCGAGGCGCCGGAGATTGCGGCGCCGCCCCGCGCGACCCGCTGGTAGGCCCAGGTGATGGCTTGGTCGGCCAACTGGCCGGTCGACAGGTGTTCATGATCCGTGTCGAGGGTTTCGACAAGCTGTCTCAGCTCCTTCTCCCACTCCGTGATCAGCCGCCCGAAGCTGACCGACCTCAGCCGGCGCACCAACACCCGGCGTTCAGCCGTCCGCCGACGTCCCAGATGTGCTGCCAAGGGTTCCAGGTCTTCGGGGTCCGCCGACAACAGCCAGCCCGCCATGTGCGGCAGGTCCAACTGGTAAACGTCAAGATCACGAACAGGCGTCGTCGTGTCTCCCAGCAGCTTGAATGCCGGTTCCCACCTGCCCCGCATCACATCGGGCAGGGCGGGGCGCCCCAACTTGAGCGTCGCCCTTGTCCTTCGCACGGCGACTCGGAAGTCGTGCAGAAACTCGGTGTCGACGTCGTCGAGCAAACCGGGTAGGTTCTCGCGCATCGCCGCGAGAAACTCGGCCAGCTCCGCGGTCAGGTGCACGACTGCCACTGCGTCGCGGTCCGTGGGCGGCGCCAGCCACGCGGAGTTCGGCTGGGCGTTCTCAGCGTGCTCCACAGGGCGCAGGCCCAGGCTTTCGACCAGACGATCAGCGCGTCGTGCCTGGTCGTCGTAGCCGCGCAAGGTGCGCACCGTGACCTGCGCGGGGGCGGCCGCCGCCGAAGCTGGTTCGTCCAGCTCAACCCGGACCACGGTCTTGCCGCCCTTGTTCAACAGCGCGATCCCCTGGATGCGCCGTTTCTCGTCCGAGGCCACCATCAACGCTCGAATGCCGGTAACGGGTGCAATCGAGTCCCTGATCGGGCCGGGCGGCAGGACGCCGGCGAACGCCGGCCACCGCATGGACTTCACCGGCACGACCACGGTCGACGCCCCGTCCAGTCGACCCAATATGAGGCGTTCTCCCAGGGCCAGGATCTGGTGCTCCAGCGTGAGACCCGCTGCGCGCAACCGCCGGTCGAAAGTGTCCAGCCGAGCGCGGCGAACGAACTGTTTCGGCCCGGTGACCACGGTGTACTGGCTGGAGAGCGCTGCCACAAGCGCCTCGACCTCGAGCCGACCCTCATCGGCTGCCTGCAGAGCTCGGGGCGCGCTGGTCATGATGGGCCTCACCCTAGTCTGAGCAATTGAACGGGCGCCTCCGGCGCGGCCACTGTGTCTGACGTTGGGCGCCCGTGTTCGCTGAAGCGGTCGGCCAGGCGAATGACCCGCCCTGCCCCCAGTTGTTCACCGGCAGGTCTGCAGGCCGACACCCGGGGCTCACCGCCTGGTACCTGTGATGCTGTTCTCATCCACTACATGTTGGCGTCGATGCGGCCGGAGACCTCTGAACAGCCAGAGGCTGAAGCGATGACTTCGGCCCTGGCAAAGCCCATCGCGGCGTCAGAACCATTCGTACAGCGACCAGCAACTGACCCCGGTGAGCGACGTCCGCCGATGCCTCGCGACCACCGCCCGCCAACGCTGGGATGCGCCCTCATGACGAACGACCTCACGGATAGGTCGGCCCTGATGATTGCCACTCTGTCCGCTGACCTAGAGGGCAGGGTCCCGGCTGATCTTGTCGCTGACATCGTCCGTGGCGTTCTGGCCGAGAACCAACAAGCCGCCCACGACCGGGGGGTCGAGCCCACGATGTTCGAGGCTCGGCGACGGCTGGAACGATTCATCACCATCTGGTCCAGGTGAACGACACCACTACGCCGGCTCATGCGCGGGCTGTGGCCAAACCACCCTCAGACTCACGGCTTGCTCTCATCCGGCAACTGAGACCGGACCATTCAGCGCGTCAGTGCAGCACCGTCTGAGCCAGAATGATCACGGCTCACGGGCGGGAGGTGGGACCGGCGCTGACTGGTGCTCGAGTGAGAACGCTGCATCGAAAGACTGGTGCGGGGGGTCGAACACTTTGTCGGCCACGAAGCGCCGCGCCTCAGGCGCGCCGACCAGCCTGTCCATCCCGGCGTCCTCCCACTCCACCGACAGCGGCCCCGAGTAGCCGATCGTGTTCAGCATCCGGAAGCAGTCCTCCCACGGTACGTCTCCGTGGCCGGTGGAGACGAAGTCCCAGCCGCGCCGTGGATCCGCCCAGGGCAGGTGCGAGCCGAGCACACCGCGGCGTCCGTTGCCGATGCGCAGCCGCGCGTCCTTGCAGTCGACGTGGTAAATCCGGTCCCGGAAGTCCCATAGGAACATGACCGGGTCCAGGCCCTGCCAGATGAAATGGCTGGGATCCCAGTTGAGCCCGAAGGCGGGGCGGTGCCCGATCGCATCCAAGGCCCGCTCGGTCGTGTAGTAGTCATAGGCGATCTCGCTCGGGTGGACCTCGTGAGCGAAGCGGACCCCCTCCTGGTCAAAGACGTCCAGGATCGGATTCCAGCGGTCCGCGAAATCCTGGTATGCCTCGTCGATCAGGTCCTGGGACACCGGCGGGAACATCGCGACGTACTTCCATGCCGCGGAACCCGTGAAGCCCACGACGGTGTCGACACCGAGCCGCGCCGCCGCCCGCGCCGTGTCCTTGAGCTGCTCCGCCGCGCGGTGACGGACGCCCTCGGGGTTCCCGTCCCCCCATACCACCGGTGCGAGCATGTCGCGGTGCCGGACATCGATGGGGTCGTCGCAGACGGCTTGGCCGGTGAGGTGGTTGGAGATCGCGAAGACCTTCAGCCCATGACGGTCAAGGATGTCCCGGCGGCTTTGTACGTACGCGTCGTCGACCGCCGCCCGCGAGACGTCGAGGTGGTCGCCCCAACAGGCGATCTCGAGCCCGTCGTAGCCCCAGCCGGCAGCGAGCCGGGCGACCTCCTCGAACGGCAGGTCGGCCCACTGGCCGGTGAACAAGGTGATGGGCCTACGCATGGGAATCTCCTCGAGGTGTTGCTGTGCTGGCGCGCTCCGGCCATGCAGTCGGCTGGGTTGAGGTCACTATCGACCTCAACCCAGCAGGCGTTTGCGTCAGTCCCAACCGAACTTGGCGTACTGGTCGACGTTCTCCTTGGTGACCAGCTCCGAGTCGATCAGCATCAAGCTTGGCATCGGGAGGCCGGCCAGATCCGAAGGGAGACGGCCCTGGGCGATCAGCCGGGCGAGCGACACAGCGGTAGCCGAGATGGCCGGGGTGAAGGTGATGTCGGCCTCGATGCGCGCGTCGCCGTCCTTGATGTGCTTGAGCATCGTGTTGCTGCACGCAGTGCCGACGATGAAGAACTCGGTGCGGCCCGCCTGTTTGGCCGCCGCCTCGGAGCCAATGTTCTGGTCGTCATCATGGTTGAAGACCGCGTCCAGGCGGGGAGCAGCAGCCAACAGGTTCGCCATGGCCTGTTGTCCGGACTGAACCGTGAACTGCGCGTTGACCTGGCGGGTCACCTTCAGGCCGCTGATGGCCAGGGCGTCCTTGAAACCCTTCGACCGCTCCGCGGTGAGGGCCAGGGTCTGGATACCGGTGATCTCGCCGATGACCGCGTCAGCCTTGCCCTTGAGCTTCTTCCCGATGTACTGGCCTGCGTTGAAGCCGACCTTGTAGTTGTCCCCCGCGAGGAACAGCCGGTAGGCGCTCTGGTCGTTGAACTTTCGGTCCAGGTTGATGACCGGGATGCCGGCCGCGGTGGCAGCCTTGCCGACGCCGGTCAGCTGGTCGCCGTCCTGCGGGAAGATGATCAGGGCATCCGGCTTCTCGGCGATCGCCGTCTGGACCGCGGCGATCTGTGAGGGCGCGTCAGCCGCCGCCTCAAGGACCTTGAAGTCGACGTCGGGGTAGGTCGCTGCCTGCTTCTTGGCGAAGGAGTTGATGGCGGCGAGGAAGCCGTGGTCGGCCACGGGGCCGGAGAACACGATCCGTACCTTCTTGCCGGGCTTGGAGTTCTCGCCCACGGCGGCTACGGGCGCAGTGCTGGTGGCCGCGGCGGGGGCCTCGTTGGACGTGCACCCCGTGAGGACGGCACCGGCGACAACGACCCCACCGCCGATCAGTAAGCGCCGCCGCGGCATGTCGAACGTCTGGTTCTTGATCTCGTTCACTGGTCCTCCTGGTTGATGTGGCCTTGTTGTGGTGTGAGGTGGCGTTTGAACTGCGCCGGCGCGGGGGTCATGAAGGGCTCCGGCGCCGCAGAGTGCCGACCCGGAACTGCTGGATGAGGACGGCGACGACGATGATCACGCCTTGCGCGATCAGCTGGTACTCGATCGCGAGGTTGTTGACGATGAACAGGTTGGTGATTGAGGTGAAGACCATGACCCCCAGCACCGAGCCGACGATCGTGCCTCGACCACCGGTGAGCACCGTGCCTCCGATGATCGCGGCGGCGATGGCCTGCAGCTCGTAAAGGTTGCCGTGGTCGGAGGAGCCGGCGTTGGCCTGTGCCGTGACCATGACGGCGGCGATGCCACAGCACAGGCCCGAGAGCACATAGATGAGCACCGTGGTGCGCCGGACGCTGATCCCGGCGAGTCGGGCAGCTTCGGCGTTCCCGCCGATGGCGGCGGTCCGCCGCCCGAAGGTGGTCCGGTTGAGCAGCACCCAGGCGAGCGCCGCCACGGCGGCGAAGATGAGGACCAGCCACGGGATGCCCAATAGCTTGTTCTGCGCGATATTCGTGATGCCCTCGACCTTGACCACCTGGGTCGTCTTGCCGGAGATCTGCTGGGCCAGCCCTCGCGCGGCCACCATCATGGCCAGCGTCGCGATGAACGGGGCGAGCCGACCGTAGGCGATGAGCACTCCGTTGACCAGCCCGGTGAGCGCCCCGACCAGCAGCGCCACAAAGACCATGACACCCACGCCGTACTGCTGGGTGGCGAGCGTGCTGCTCCACACGCTGGCCAGGGCCAGCAAGGCACCGACTGAGAGGTCGATGCCGCCGCTGATGATGACGAAGGTCATGCCGATGGCGATGACGCCGACACTCGAGGCGAGGGTGAGGACCGTCAGCTCGTTGGTCCATAGCCGGTCGGCGTGCAGGAAGATGTCGGGGCGGCTCCAGGCACCAATCGCGTACAGCACGAGCAGGACGGCGACCAGTCCGGAGTTGCGGCGAAAGGGCTCGCTCGCGTCGTCCCTGAACCACTGCCGCAGCGACGAGCCGGACCTTTTCCCGTCCTGCGGCGCAGAGCCGGTCTCTGACGCAGTATCTGTTGCTTCGGTCACAACTGATCCCCTTCCAGGAGCGAGCCCGCCATCACGAGGTCCAGGACG